>CALUJK010000018.1 GCA_944320945.1 uncultured Bacteroides sp.
GCCGTATCATTACTCAATACAGAGTTTGATACGACCCTTTTAAATATTATAGTTACAATCTGTAACTTTGGGGAGTAGTCATTTTAGTTTTGACACACCCTCTATTACCAATTGTTCTTCACCACTCGATAACCAAAAACGACAATAACAATAAAGCAAACCAAAGGAAGGACAAAGGAAAGGTTGACTGCCGGCAGACCGGCAATTTCTCCTCTGTCAATGATGAGCGCCTGCAACGGGGGCAAAACAGAACCGCCCAAAATAGCCATGATAAGTCCTCCCGCACCAAATTTGGCATCGTCACCCAATCCTTTCAAGGATATACCATAAATGGTTGGAAACATGAGCGACATACATGCCGAAATTGCTACCAAAGCATACATGCCGTATATGTTTTGCAGGAACATAGTACACAACGTAAAGAAACCACCCAAAAAGGCCAGAATCATCAACAGTTTTCCGGCATTCAAGTAGCGAAGTATGAATGTGCACACAAAACGACTGATACAGAAGATGACCATCGCCACGATGTTATATTGTTGCGACAGAACCTCAGCACTCTTCTCATCCATGCCTTGCGACATGAACAGACGGGTACCGTACTGGATGATAAATGTCCAACACATAATTTGTGCTCCAACATAGAAGAACTGGGTCAGCACACCTTCGCGGTAGCGAGCGATACTGAAAATTCGTTTCAATGTCGGTATGAAACGAACGCTACATTCCTCTTCACCGTTCTTGGGCATCTTGACACACATAATCAGTAGCAACATGGCCAATATGACCAAACCAATAACCAAGTACGGGGCAATTAACACACTGAGATCATAATCTCTAATTGCTGCAAATTCCCGGTCGTCCAGCAATGCACGTTCGACGGTATCCATCGGGTGCAGTTTAGCTTGGATGAAGTTCATGGCTACATACATACCGATTAGAGATCCCATGGGATTGAACGACTGTGCTAAGTTCAGCCGTCGTGTGGCGGTCTCCTCCGTACCCATAGAAAGAATGTACGGATTGCAACTAGTTTCCAAGAACGATAATCCGCAAGTAAGAATAAAATAGGCGATAAGGAAAGGATAATACTCTCCCGTCATCTTGGCAGGAAAAAACAAAAAAGATCCCAAAGCATATAGCCCTAATCCCAACAAAACTCCAGCCTTGTAGGAATAGCGCCGGATGAACATAGCAGCAGGAAAGGCCATGGCAAAATATCCGCCATAAAAAGCCACTTGTACCAATGCACCATCGGTGGCACTCATGCAGAAAATTTTAGAAAATGCTTTCACCATGGGGTTAGTAATGTCATTGGCAAATCCCCACAAGGCGAAACAAGTGGAAATTAAAATAAATGGAACGAGATAGCTTACGCCATCTTTTGATAAAATGGATATATTATGGTTTTTCATGGTTATTCTTTAATCATTTCTTGTCATTCATTTACTTACCTGTGGTTCATTTCCGCTTGTCACATCTGCTATTTCCGAGGATAGAACAATTGCAGCTCTACACTACGCCTCACAATTCCGCGCAGTTCCTCCAGGCTAGAAATCTCCCCAAAAGCCATGGCTTGTGTCAATATATTGCCCATAGCTGTAGCTTCCACCGGACCTGCCTGTACCGGTATGCCTACCGCATCTGCCGTAAGCTGGTTAAGCAACCGATTTTGTGATCCGCCACCTATAATGTTCAACTGTTTCACCGGAGCAGGCAACAATCGGTTCAAATGGCTTACTGCTTCAGCATACCTGACTGCCAATGACTGCAACACACATCTGGTCAGCTCGCCTTTGGTAGAGGGCAATGGCAAAGCATGTTCGCGACAATAGCTCCCAATAGCACGTTCCATATCGGAAGGGTTCATAAACCGGGCATCGTCTACCGAAATCAACGTATCGGTTTGTGCATATACCGCTTGCTGAATAATGTCATCATACGTCTGCTCTTCGCCGCGCGACTTCCATTCTGCCATTAATCGCTGGAGAATCCACAAACCAGTAATGTTCTGCAAGAAACAAATGCGCCCTCCTACTCCACCTTCATTAGTAAACTGAGCCTTACATGCCCCGTCGGTCAGTATGGGTTCGGCCAACTCTACACCCAGCAATGACCAAGTGCCCGAACTCAGGAAAGCCACATTGTCAGTCGTGGCCGGAATGGCAGCCACCGCGCTCGCCGTATCATGGGAACCGACAGCAATAACATCCACTTGTCCCAAACCAGTTTCCGCTGCCAATTCTTCAGTTAACCGACCTCGCACCTGTCCTGGAAATACCAATGGACAAAACAAATGTTCGGGCAAGCCCAATGCCTGTATAGTTTCCACAGACCAGCAACGCTTACAGGCGTCCAACAGTTCGGACGTGGAAGCGATGCTGTACTCCGTATTAGCAGTCCCGGTCAGAAAATAACTGAACAAATCGGGCATGAACAGCAACTTATCGGCTGCTTCCAACTGTGGGTCTGCTGTCTCTTTCAAACTGTAAAGCTGGAATAATGTATTGATGGGCATCACTTGAATACCGGTATGCTGATAATGCGCGTGCCGGTCCAATAGACGAAAGACCTTTTCGGGCATGCCTTCCGTACGATTGTCACGGTAACACACTGGGTTTCCCAACAGATTACCTTTTCGGTCTATCAGTCCGAAATCCACGCCCCACGTATCAATGCCAATGCCTTTCACCGCATAGCCACTACGGGCAGCCACTTTCAACCCGTTCTTCATCTCCTCAAAGAGTGCCGGGAAATCCCAATAAATGTGATTACCCAATTTTACCTGACGGTTGACAAAGCGATAAATCTCTTTGTATTCCAGCCGTCCCCGGACAAGGGAACCGGCGATAACCCGTCCACTTCCCCCGCCGAAGTCTACCGCCAGATAAGTGTTTTTAGCTGTATTTTCCATGGAATCAACAACATGTTCTTTTGGTTTTCTTGCCCAACACGTAAGTCTCCAAATCTTCAATATCCTCAGGAGTCAACACAGTGTATTTTCCTCCTGTCAATACAATAATGCGACATGCCATCTCAAAAAACATGGCACGCTCAAACGCTTCGTCAAAATCCTTACCGCATACTACTTGTCCGTGTTTACACAGCAGACATGAATTATGCGCCTTCAATGCCGTTTTTACCCCTTCCGCCAATTCTGGAGAACCAGGACGGAAATAAGGGACAATAGGAATTTCACTCCCCACATGGCACGGAATCTCTGCCGTCACATTAAAATTGTCAGGCAACGTTTCCATACATGCCACGGCCGTGGCATAAGAAGACTGGAAGTGCAATACCACATTCACATCCGGACGTTCGCGAAGCACCCCCAAATGGAAACCGCTTTCCATGGAAGGTTTCACACCATTCAACACTTCGCCGGTAGCCACACGACAAACCGCCACTTTTTCTTTTTGCAAATTAGGCACCCACGAACCGGTACCTGAGATCAACGCTTCCTCACCTATCCTCCATGAAATATTACCGCTACTACAAATAGTTAAGCCAGCATCGCCTACACGATGTGCCTGCGCAAGGAACTCTTCAATCTGTTTCTCTGTTATCATAAAGCTTTTTTATACAAGTTATAAATAATTTCTAGGGATACTTCTCGCGGATTGCCCGGTGTACACACGTCTTCAAAAGCTGCCTTGGAAAGTTTTTCCAAATCACTTTCCCGAATACCAAGTTCCGACAAATGCTGAGGAATACCTACCCGCACAGCCAATTCTTTCACCGCCTTTACGGCTGCATCAGCAGCTTCTTCACGACTCATGTCCAGACTATATACATTCATCGACTTACTTATAGATAGGACCATACGCAGCACATGCACGGTAATCAGCTCCTTCTTTGTCCATTCCGAAGGCATTCCATGCGGCGGGACGGAATATCTTATCCTCATCCACATTGTGCATGCAAACCGGGATGCGCAACATGGAAGCCAGCGTAATGAGGTCTGCACCAATGTGGCCGTAGCTGATGGCACCGTGATTGGCACCCCAATTGTTCATCACCGAATATACATCCTTGAAAGCCGGCTTATCGCACAAGCGGGGTACAAACCAAGTAGTGGGCCATGTGGGGTCTGTACGTTTGTTCAACACCTCGAATATATCCGGCTCGACATCTGCCGTCCATCCCTCCGCTATCTGGAGCACAGGCCCCAACCCCTTTATCAAATTCAAACGGGACATAGTGACAGGCATACCACCTTTGGATAGGAAATTGCTGGAAAAACCTCCTCCACGGAAATAATCGCGGTCGGCAGGCAACCAATTGGTCGCTCTCAAACAGGCTTCCGCATCTTTGTCCGTCATATCCCAACACGGTTTCATACAAGGCTCACCGGCGGCATTGACGCTGGCACCGGTAGCATCGAGCGTAGTGGCACCCGAATTAATCAAGTGTATCATGCCATTGGCAGCCAAGCCGCTCAAATCTTTGCCTGTAACACGTTTCACGGCAGCCGGACTCCAATAGGTACGTACGTCACTAAACATCTGTCCACAGCCCGTCAGCAAGTTACCAAACAGCATTGCCACAGCGTTGCATGAATCGTTTTCAGTAGCCAACACATAAGCCTTGCGAATACCATTCCAATCGAAAGTGCTACACATCAATGCCTCTGTAAAATCCCCATTGGGTTTCCAATCCGTCCATTGACGTTGTCCTTGAAAACCGGCAGCGATAGCATTATGCCCGATAGCCTCTTCCTTGAACCCCATTTCGCGAAGTTTTGGATTACCCCGCATCAAGTCGCGTACAATAAGGGTCATCTTCACCACAAATTCCCAGTCGGCATCTTTCTGCTCGCGTGTTTTCTGACGTTCGGGACGATTTTTGTCCCAGCCTTCATTCACCTTGCAATATTTTTCAGTCCAAGCCATGGCTTTTTGATATTCCTCGTGGTCATAAATACCTTCATCCATACGGCGCAATATTTCCGTTTCATCTACGCTTTCATTGCGCATACCCAAATATTCTTGAAAGAAATTCTGATCTACAATACTTCCTGCAATACCCATACACTGGCTACCTATAGACAAATAACTCTGTCCACGCATCTGTGCTACAGCTATAGCAGCGCGCGCCCAACGCAATATTTTCTCTGCTACATCAGCAGGAATAGTATTGTCCTCTACATCTTGTACATCATGTCCATAAATACCAAAAGCCGGCAATCCTTTTTGTGCATGACCGGCCAAGACTGCCGCTAAATAAACAGCACCCGGACGTTCTGTTCCATTAAATCCCCATACAGCCTTAGGCCAATAAGGATTCATATCCATGGTTTCTGTTCCATAACACCAACAAGAAGTTACAGTAATGGTAGCACCTACCCCTTCGCGTTCAAACTTTTCAGCACAAGCAGCACTTTCACCTACACGTCCAATTGTGCCATCGGCAATAACACATTCCACTGGAATTCCATCTGCGTACCTCACTTGTAAAGAAATCAACTCAGCTACCGCCTTAGCCAGACTCATTGTTTTGACTTCCAGACTCTCACGTACACCACCTTGCCGCCCATCAATTGTCGGACGAATACCAATCTTAGGATACTTTTTCATACTCTTAATTGTTATCAATTTTATAAATCAAACTTTTTATTGTCATTAGCCTCTTTAACTAACTTAAGAAAAGCACTCACTTTAAGAATTGTATTTCCTCGAATAATCAATGAAATAAATATTTCATATCACAATGACTTAAACGAAATATTATATATAATACAAAATTAAAGAGTCTGCATTTTCTTTAGTAGTATAGATTCGCCTAATAATCGTACAATATCGATAACTTTCTTTTGATTGTAATATCTTAAAAAGAGACTTTAGTTCCTAAACAAATTTTTTTTATTATACTTTTGTAAATTCGAACCAGAACAAAAATACCATGAACTACGATATTGACCAGATGCATATTATTGTTCTCCACATCGGAGAAGCATTTTGCCAAAGTAATTGGAATTATAAAAATATTTGCAGCCCTTTTACACGCATATATTATGTAACAAAAGGACATGCACAAATTGAATTACCCAATAAGACACAAAATTTACAACCAGGATTTATGTATATCATACCAGCTTTCACACTACACAGTTATATCTGCCACGAGGATTTTTTTCATTATTATATTCACATATATAACGAATCAGATCACGACATACTGGAAGACTGGATACTCCCTACAGAAATAAAGGCCGAAAATGGGACTCTGACTAATATTCAAAAGTTGCATAAATTATGCCCTGGCATGGAACTTGTACAAATTGACCCTAAATTCTATGATAATAATCCATCATTAAACCAAAATATCCTGAAAAACAAGCATCGACAGCTATATGCCAGAGTTGAATCGCGCGGCATCACTTACCAATTACTATCACAATTCTTGCGGGAAGCACAACCCAAACAATATGTAGGCGACGAACGAATCCTTAGAGTGTTGGAACATATACGCATGCATCTGAATGACCGGCCTGATCTAAAAATTTTAGCTGACCTTTCATGTTTATCCAAGGACCATTTTATTCGACTCTTTAAAAAAGAGATGAAAATAACACCTTTATTATATATCAATAAAAAAAGAATAGAAAAAGCCCAACTTCGTTTAGTAACAGAAACAACTCCTATCAAAGAGATTGCTTATCAATTAGGATTTGAAGATCAGACTTACTTCAACCGTATCTTCAAAAAATCCACAGGAATGACCCCAACAAACTATCGAAAGGCCTCCCATAGTTCTCTTCTATAACTCGTTATTGTGACATTCTACTGATAAAAACATATATCACAACAAATACTCAAATACAAGGCAGAAATTCTTAACGAGAATTTATCGGAAATCAGCAAGAATTCCCAGCCCTGAGTTCCCAAAATGCAACAGCCGATGCCGCAGCCACATTCAGTGAATCAACCCCATGCGCCATCGGAATGCGAACAACATAATCGGAGGCGACAATAACTTCAGAAGAAAGCCCGTCGCCTTCGGTTCCCATCACAAGCGCCAAACGGGGTTCATGCTTCAGAACCGGAGAATCAAGCGGAATGGAACGGTCAGTCAATGCCATAGCAGCAGTCCGAAAGCCTAACTGATGAAGGTCGGAAACGGGAGCATCCAGCCACGTCCAAGGCACTAAAAACACGGAACCCATTGAGACACGCACCGCACGGCGATTCAAGGGGTCACACGACTGACGGGTCAACAACACAGCATCCATCCCTAAGGCTGCCGCCGAACGAAAGATGGCTCCTACATTCGTCGAATCTACTACGCCATCAATCACCACGATACGCCTTGCCTCCTTACATACCGATTCCACACTTTGCAAACGGGGGCGACGCATGGCACACAACACGCCACGTGTCAAGACATATCCGGTCAGTTGAGATAACAGTTCCCTTTCGCCCGTATATATAGGGACATGTGCACACCGCTCAACAATATCCACAGCGTCCCCTGTCAGATGCTTCCGCTCACAAAGGAGAGACAACGGTTCATATCCGGCTTCCAATGCCACGCGGATAACTTTTGGACTCTCGGCTATAAATATTCCTTTATCCTGTTCCAGACAATTACGGAGTTGCGCTTCGGTAAGTGTTCCAAACACCTCCAAACCGGGATAATTCAACGAAGATATTTCTATAACTGGCATAATAAGATATAGGTGTGTATTTTGTCCTTTTCATTCACCAAAAACTGAATGCAACAAAATTAGCAGTTCCTTAAAAGAGCACCAAACTTCAACCTGAAAAATCTGCTTGAAAGAAATGTTCGGACATTATACCCCGATTCTATTATCAAATTTAATTATCCATAAACGGTAAATATCCTGTCCGAAAAGGAAACAAAATCTTTTCCTGCTATTGACTGTATAATCAAGAGATTTTCGTAAGTTTGCAAAATCAAGAATTTACGAAATAGAAAAACTTTAATACCATGGAATTAAAAGAAATTGTATCACAATTTGCTCTCGAAGGGCAAGTCGATCAGATTAAACCTTTGGGCACCGGTCTCATCAACGACACTTTTCGTGTAACAACTGTCGAGCCGACTGCTCCTGATTACGTATTGCAACGTATCAATCATGTAGTGTTCACCGATGTAGAAATGCTTCAGCAAAACATCCAACGTGTCACCGAACACATCCGTCACAAACTGCACGAACGGGGCGAAAACGACATTGAACGGAAAACACTGCGATTGATTCCTACTCGCGACGGAAAACTTTATCTGGTAGATGAAGGGAAATATTGGCGCATCACCCGCTACATACCCCGCTCCATTACTTTCGAACAGGTGACACCCTTATTGGCTTACCGCACCGGTAAAGCGTTTGGCGAATTCCAATACCTGCTTTCCGACCTTCCCGGCGAACCGTTAGGTGCTACTATCCCCAACTTCCACAACATGCCTTTCCGCCTCAGCCAGTTAAGCGAGGCCATTCAGCAGGATGCTGCCGGACGGTTAGCAGAAGTGCGTCCGATAGTAGACGAACTGCTCAGCCGTGCCGATGACATGTGCCGCGCCGAACATCTGCACGACGAAGGTCTGCTGCCCCGACGCATCACACACTGCGATACAAAAGTCTCCAACGTCTTGTTCGATGAAGATGGAGGTTTCCTCTGCGTCATCGACCTTGATACAACAATGCCCGGATATGTACTATCTGACTTTGGCGACTTTATCCGTACCGCTGCCAATACCGGTGCCGAGGATGATGAAGACCCAAGCCGCGTAGGAGTAAATATGGAGATTTTCAAGGAATTTGCCCGCGGATACATCGAGTCTGCCCGTCCATTCTTATGCCAGACAGAAATAGACAACCTGCCGTATGGTGCACAACTGCTGACATACATGCAGACAGTTCGCTTCCTGACAGACTACCTAAACGGAGATACGTACTACAAGATTACGGATCCGAAACACAATCTACGGCGTACCGTGGCACAACTCGCCCTGCTGCATAGCATCGATGCCCATATGGACGAAATGAACCGGTACATCAAAGAACTAACCAAATAAGTCACAAGATACCAATAAAAAAGGAGCGCGGATAACGGACGATATAAGTCCGTGAAATCCGCACTCCTTTTTATATTCTTAGGCAAATCTTACTTGCAAGTACCCGCACAACGCGGTTTCAGTTGCTTGAAGAAATCATTACCCTTATCATCTACCAGAATAAATGCCGGGAAGTCTTCCACTTCAATCTTCCAAATGGCTTCCATTCCCAATTCCGGATATTCCACACACTCGATGCTCTTAATGTTGTTCTGTGCCAAGATAGCTGCCGGGCCACCGATAGAGCCGAGATAGAATCCACCATGCTTCTTGCAAGCATCGGTCACAGCCTGACTGCGGTTACCCTTTGCCAACATCACCATGCTGCCACCGTGACTTTGGAAGAGATCCACATAGGGGTCCATACGTCCGGCAGTCGTCGGTCCCATCGAACCGCAAGCCATGCCCGACGGAGTCTTGGCAGGACCGGCATAATAAATCGGATGGTCTTTGATGTATTGCGGCAGGTCTTCACCACGATCCAGACGTTCTTTCAGTTTGGCGTGGGCAATATCACGACCTACAATAATGGTACCGTTCAGACTCAGACGAGTAGCCACCGGATATTTAGTCAGCTCTTTCAGGATGTCTGCCATAGGCTGATTCAAATCAATCTTCACGGCATCTCCCTCGCCGGCCTGACGCAATTCGGCAGGAATCAGTTCGCCCGGATTGCTATCCAGTTTCTCTATCCAGATGCCATCCTTGTTAATCTTACACTTGATATTGCGGTCTGCCGAGCAAGATACACCCAAACCCACAGGACATGAAGCACCGTGACGCGGCAGGCGGATGATGCGTACATCATGCGCATAATATTTGCCACCGAACTGTGCACCGAGACCGATGTTGTGTGCCTCTTCCAGCACTTTCTTCTCCAACTCAATGTCACGGAACGCACGGCCGAACTCGTTACCCGTAGTAGGCAGATTGTCATAGAAGTGCGTAGAAGCCAGTTTCACCGTCAGCAAGTTCTTTTCTGCCGATGTACCGCCAATGACAAATGCAATGTGATAAGGCGGACAAGCAGCCGTACCCAGCGTCTTCATCTTCTCTACAAGGAACGGAACAAGCGTATCCGGATTCAGAATGGCTTTCGTCTCCTGATACAGATACGTCTTATTAGCCGAACCACCTCCCTTAGTCACACAGAGGAATTCGTATTCCATGCCTTCCGTAGCCTCAATGTCTATCTGTGCGGGCAGGTTACACTTGGTGTTCACCTCTTCGTACATGCTGAGAGGAGCGTTTTGTGAATAGCGTAAGTTCTCTTCGGTATAAGTCTTGTACACACCGAGAGACAAAGCCTCCTCATCACAATAGCCGGTCCACATCTGCTGGCCTTTCTCACCGTGGATGATGGCCGTACCCGTATCCTGGCAGAAAGGCAAAACGCCCTTGGCTGCCACCTCGGCATTACGAAGGAAAGTAAGAGCTACATATTTATCATTATCGCTGGCTTCGGGGTCAGTCAAAATCTTGGCGACCTGTTCGTTGTGACTGCGACGTAGCATAAATGACACATCACGGAAGGCGGCATTAGCCATAGCCGTCAGTCCCTCTTTCTCAATTTTCAGGATGGGTTTCCCCTCAAACTCGCTTACAGACACATAGTCTTTGGTAAGCAGATAATACTCAGTTGTATCCTTGCCCTTTTCAAACATAGGCTGATACTTGAACGGAGGTGTTGTTGCCATAATTACTCGTTTATTAATTAGTTGAATCGTGCCACAAAGGTAAGAAGTATTATCGAAATATTTCCTTAATGAAGGATAAAGAGTGAATTGTTACCAAGCAAAATACTACCGATAGGGTATATCTTTCCACATCCATACACATTTTATACCCTAAAAGGTGTAAAACCGTAAATATTCGCTATATTTGCACCCTAAAGGGTATAATTTATGAATCCGACAACATTATCCAAGTACGTAAAAGAAATGCGTAAACAATACAATCTGACGCAAGTCGATCTGTCCGAGAAATCAGGAGTGGGGCTACGCTTTATCCGCGAGTTGGAACAAGGCAAACAAACACTCCGATTGGACAAAGTAAACCAAGTGCTAAACTTATTTGGCTGTGAAGTAGGAGTAGTACCTATGACTAAGGAGACTGAATTATGAAACAAATGTTGACCACAGCTTATAATCAAAGAAACATTGTCATATATGCCGGAAGATACAATATATCTCCTTCATTACGCATATCTTTCGTATAAATCAGATATTTGTTTTTTATCCGTGCTGAAAATTTTCTGCAAAAGGCATCCAAAGAAGCATGTGCCTTATAACCAGACGATTTTACCTCAATGGGACTTACCTTGTCTGCTTCGGCTATCAGAAAATCCACTTCATAATTATGCTTTCCGCTTTCTGTAGGAAATGTGTAATAGTATAACTCATGTCCGGCAGCTTTCAACATTTGGGCAATGACATTTTCATAGACATATCCCAAATCGGCACTCAGTTTGTCACTGAGAAGCTTATGGTAAATCGTGTTGTCGGTGAACTTCCTATCCCAAAACGCGAGAGTGACGAACAATCCCGTGTCGCCTGCAAACATCTTGTATTTGTCGGGATTCTGATGCAACGCCATTCCAACTCCAAGATCATTGGCATGATAAGCCATGTTGACCACCATTGATTCCTTGATTTCTGAAATGATTTCTGCCAATTCGGAGTTACGTGTACCGTCTGTCGCGCTCCATGCCAGATACCTGTTGGCGTTGCTTGTCAGTTGCGCCGGAATCTGATGGTACATCTTAGAAGCATTGCCTGTCGGGTCTATTTTGTTGAAATCGTCCTCATACAGCGTTATGATAGAACGTTTCACACTATCTACCTTTTCCAGATTGTTGGTGTCAAGATAAGAAGCCACAGCCTGCGGCATACCGCCGATAAGCATATACAAGCGGAAATCACGCATCAACTTACGGTTCGTGGCATCTCCCAAAGAAGTCCTGTTGTGGAAACAACCTTGGAGCAACTTTACCGTTACTGTATCTCCCAACGCCCACTTGAACTCTTCATAATCCATCGGATACATGTGGAGTTTGACTTCTTCGCTTGGAATAAGAATGTCCTTGACGTTCTTGCGAATTGAAATCAGCGAACCAGTTTCTATGTAATCATATCTTCCGTCTTTTACAAGATACTTGATTGCCTGCCTTGCCTTAGGTGCAAGTTGGACTTCATCGAAAATAATGGCAGACTTGCGTTCTTTCAATTCTATACCGTACTCCAGTTGCAGCCGCATGAAAATACGGTTAAGGTCAGATACATCATTGAACAAGTCGCGGATTTCGGAGGAGCATGCGGCAAAATCCACCAATATATGGGTGTCGTATTCATTTGCCGCAAATTCTTCAGCGATAGTGGATTTCCCGACACGTCTTCCGCCCTGTATCAATACAGCTGTTCTGCCTTCATCTGTCTGCTTCCATTGTAGAAGTTCATTGTAAATTTTTCTTTTGAATATCATAGATTAGCTTTTATCGAAGACAAAGATAACATGCACCTCACTAATCTCAAAATGTTTTTATCTAAAAATTGCACAAATCTCAATTTGTTCGCCTATAATGCATAAATCTCGAAATTCATATTGCATAAAAATACAGTAATCTCATTTTCTAAACGAATCTAAGCCTCCACATCCTAATAAATAAAAACGGATAACCACGGACATTTTCCGATAGAAACAATCCGTGGTTATCCGTCAAATCTGTGTAATCTGTGTGCCATATCAGATTCTTACAAATCCATAGCACTCGGCTTATCCACCAATCTCCTTCATTCTTCCAATCAACTCATCCCCCAATGCAGTCTTTACCTCGATGTGCTTCAGCACAGCCGTCACAAACGGATTGCTTTCAAAGTCACCGCGCACCTGCTCGAAATCCTGTTCTTTTTCCAGGCGCGAGCCGTCGGCACCGAAACCGGTCATGGAGGCTAGGGAGAACTCTTTCTTTGCATCCTCATACACCATACGGTCGAGGCCAACCACGGATTCTTTCCACTGCTCCACAATGCGGATAATGTCAGCAGCCGTTATCTCGTCGGGCTTTAATCCGTAAAACTCTTCCAACTTTTCATACGCCCACGTCCATTCATAGGTATAATAATTGGCATGCATCTGCCCAAACGCCGCATTGATATCCGCCAGACGGGTGACACGGCCTTGCTCAATGTCCGTAAGCAGTGCATCGACCTCGCTCTTCGGAGCAATAAGACCGGAGATATCGACCCATTCACCCGTACCTACAGCGGTATCCGGCTTCAGCCGGGCACGAATCTCTTCATCGCTACGGAAATGTGTTCCCTCCAGCCGCTTGATGACGGAGTTACCCAAAAACTTATGAATGGCAATCTCGTAGAAACGCAATCCTTTCACCAATGCCGAATTACGAATCTTGGCACTATGGAAAGAGTAGATATCAGACAACTCACCACTGGCCTGACGTAAGTTCAGCAAGATTTCACGTCCCTTGAACATCTTCTGCACCGTGTACGGACTCAACAGATTATAGTTGATGAAATCCATCTTGTTCGGGTCGGTACGGCCGTCACGCTTAGGCCACTTCTGCGCATCACGGATGGTTCCCACGCTGCGCAGATTGACGCCCGGTGCCAGATAAGTGGTATTGTTCTGTTCTATCAGATATGAGAAAGGCAAGTTCGATGTATCGGAATGGTTGACGTGGCGACCCATGACGAGCGAAAACGCCCCCACCCGTGCCGGCCATAGGATGTAAGAGTCTGAAGTCGTCTTAGCCCCGCGCTCCAGTGTCCCCTGATGGATAGGCCCCAGTTTGTACATGTGGTTACTCTGATTGGAACCCGAACCGGCATTCATAAAGGAAAACATACCCGCAATGAGCAACGTTGACTTATGGTGTGTCACCGTGAAAGGTCCGGCAAAAATGGCACACGCCTCTCCGTTTTCCCCCTGACAGTTGCTGAAGAACAGCGAATCGGAAGCCGAATAGTTATGTCCCAACTTACAAGCCTGTCCCACAAAGCAACGGGTCAGCATCGCCCCGTCGTCCACATGCGAACCGCTGGAGATGATAAAGTCATCACATATCACCCCGTGACCTATCACAACCGGTGCATCGGCATTGCTGTTGATGCTTCCGTTGCTCAACCGGTTAGCCCCACAGATGCGGCAATGATCACCGATACGAACGTCTGTGATGGAACCGGTATTGACGATTGTCACATAGTTACCGATACGTCCCGTTTCCGACGCATGTTTGTTGGCATAGAAATCCGTTATCTCCTTCAGGCGGTTAATCAGTTCCGGACGGTGGCGGTAAAGCGCCATGATGTAGGCCACATGAGCCGACAGTTTGTCGCTGATGCGCACCTCGCGGCCACCGGTCTCGTTCAAGACAGACACTTCCACCCCGTTGCCGAAACGCGAGCAACCGTCCACCAACAGGATATCGACGTTCTCGATAAAAGTATCGTGTCCTATCTCATAATTGGCGATGTAGTTCTGGATATGCTCGATACAGCAATCATCGCCCACCGTCACGTTGTGCAACGTCACGTGCCGCAAACCGGAGTGTTTACGGATGCCGCCCCGCAAGATAAACTCCTTACAAAAGACGCCCAAACGGACATCTCCCGAAAAGCGGGTGTGGTGTACATACTCGGTTGAGAAATTCTCCGCAACCGTTACTCTGTCCCAATCTTCAGCCAGACACGACTGGCTTTTCAGCCGAAGCACTTCGTCCTCGGTCAGTTTTCTGTAACTCATAACACTTTTTATTTACGTTTCTTCTTCATACGTCTGATAGAGGAAATCGTTGTACGGATACTTCTGCACATGCAGTTCGCGCACACGCTTATACACCAAGTCCTTCATCTGCTCGATGTTCAAGCGTTCGCGGGCAGAGATAAAGAGACAGTTGTCCTCCATCTTCGCCATCCACGTCCTCATCAGTTCTTCCAGTGTCAGGTTTTCTTTTGTTCGGGGGGTAAGATCGTCTTCCGCTTTCTTTATATACGTATAAGCATCTATTTTATTGAAAATAAGTATCACCGGTTTGCCGGCAGCACCGATGTCCGCCAGGGTCTTGTTCACCACCTCTATCTGCTCCTCGAAGTCGGGATGCGAGATGTCCACCACATGCAGCAGCAAGTCCGCCTCGCGCACCTCGTCCAGGGTCGATTTAAACGAATCCACCAAGTCTGTAGGCAATTTTCGGATAAAGCCGACGGTATCACTCAGCAGGAACGGCAAGTTCTCGATGATGACTTTACGCACCGTGGTATCCAGTGTGGCAAACAGCTTGTTCTCTGCAAACACCTCGCTCTTGGCCAGCAGGTTCATCAGCGTGGATTTCCCCACATTGGTATAACCCACAAGCGCCACACGAATCAGCCGCCCGCGGTTCTTCCGCTGGGTGGACTTCTGCTTGTCAATCTCCGCCAGACGCTCCTTCAGAAGAGACATCCGGTTCAGGATGATACGGCGGTCCATTTCCAACTGCGTTTCACCCGGGCCGCGCAGACCCACAGAGCCTTTACCGCCACCGGCGCCCGAGCCACCGCCCTGACGTTCCAAGTGCGTCCAGAGTCGTTGCAAGCGGGGCAGCATGTACTTGTATTGCGCCAGTTCCACCTGTGTCTTGGCATTGGCGGTCTGTGCACGCATGGCAAAGATATCGAGAATAAGCGACGTACGGTCAAGAATCTTCACCTTCAGTGCTGCTTCAATGTTGCGTATCTGTTTGGCTGACAGTTCGTCGTCAAAGATAACCATGCCGACTTCGCGTTCAGCCTCGGCTTCGCTTTCTATATAGTTTTTGATTTCATCCAGTTTACCTTTACCCACGTAGGTCACCGAGTTTGCCTGGTCCAGCTTTTGGGTAAAGCGTTTCACCACCTCCGCTCCGGCTGTCTCAGCCAGAAATGCCAGTTCGTCCAGATATTCATTGGTCTTGCGCTCGTTCTGCGTCTGGGTGATAAGTCCCACCAATACGGCCGTTTCCACCTGCGCTTCGGAGATTACAAATTCTTTCATTGCCATAATCCAGTTCCTTCTTTCTTCTTATATATAATAAGATGTGTCGTTCCACATTTCCGCCCCTAAGGCGTGGCAGCAAAGGTAAGAAAAGTTCGATATTTTTCCTGCCCATAAGCAGGATAATCGCAATATTTTCCGTAAGTTTGGGAAATATTTAAGGAACTGACGCTATGAGGACACGTATCACTCCACTGACTTGGGAACGTTATCTGCACGAAAAGGTAGCACACAATCAGCTGCAAGCCATTGACGACTATTTCTTTATCTCAGATGACATCGAGCTGATGCCATTGTTCCCTTATCCGTTCAAGATAGATGCCGTCATCACTTTTCTTTGTACCCAAGGCAGCCTGAAAGGACGAATCGGACTGAAAACATTCGAAGCCGTAGCCCCTTGCATAATGATTCTGCCCTTGAATGAAGTGCTGCAATTCGACTTTATAAATGAAGACCTCAATGGTTGGTTCAATATCCTGTCGAAAACACTGGCTGAAGAATTGGTCATGCACATCAAAGAACGGATGGAAATCTCCATCTCCACCCATGCGCAACCCGTCATTTCACTGGACCAAGAAGAACTTGAACTGAACTTGTCCTATTACCACTTAGTGCATGACACTCTCCGCCGCCGCGACAATCCGCATCTGAAAGAAGCCATACGCTACCTGCTGTTATCACTTTACTACCAGCAGCATCCCGACGTCTCAGCCTATTCCAATTCCCCGCAGATGTCAAAACAGGAAGAAACGTTCATCCGGTTCACAAATCTGGTCAAACAGAACTACAAACACGAGCGACAGGTGAAATTCTATGCCGAGCGGCTGGGACTGACGCCCAAATACCTGTCCCAAATCATTAAGGAACAGACCGGCAAATCGGCAAACGACTGGATAGACGAATACGTAATGCTGGAGGCCAAGGCGTTGCTCAAGTCATCCGCTCTCAGCATCCAGCAAATCAGTAACGAACTGAACTTCGTTGACCAGTCCACTTTCGGGAAATATTTCAAAGCCAAAGAAGGAATTTCACCGAAAGAGTATCGGAAATAACAGTTCTCGTTAACGGACTTCAAACTCTATCGTCTGCAAGTCCTTTTCCTGTGAAGAAGTACCTACATAAAGAGTGTAGCGGGTCTTTTCCACTTTCCAATCCTTGTCGGCCTCATCCCAATAAGCCAGGTCTTTAACAGGGATGGCCAGTTCCAAACGGCGGCTTTCTCCCGGCTTCAGATACACCTTATCAAAATTCTTCAGCGCCTTTTCAGGACGGTCCACTACCGAATGAGGTACCCCGACGTAAGCTTGCAACACTTCCCCACCCTGACGGTCACCGGTATTGGTCACAGTACAGGTCACTTTGACTGTTTCATCCTTGGCATAGACAGCTTTGTCCAAAGTGGGTTTGCTGACACTGAAAGTGGTGTAACTCAGTCCGAAGCCAAAGGGATAAGATACCGGGATATTCTTTTTGTCGGCCAACATATAGCCAAAGTAATAATCATAGTTCACATCGTATGGATCTACCCACGGATTGAAACTATCGTCTTTGGTCGTTAACTTGTGGAAAGGATTATCGGGCATATCGGGATAATCGCTTTCACGCTCAAACATGGAGAAAGAGAGTTTACCCGACGGATTGACATCGCCGAAGAGTATCCGTGCCAGTGCATAGCCTCCGTTCATACCGGCAAAACCACCGTAGATAATGGCCGGTGCCAGCCGTTCCCATGTCTTGGTGATGACAGCTGAACCACCGAAGTACACTACCGCCATCTTCTTCTGCATACGGTAAGCAGCACGAAGCATATTATGTTCACCGGCTGTCAGATCGGATTCTGACGGTCTCCACCGTTATACTCAGCCAGAGGATACATCGTATCGGGATTGACAGAGACTTGACTTTGGGTAAAGTCGGTACGTCCGATACACACCACAATGGCGTCGGCAGTCTGCGCCAACATCTGCAATTCGTTGAGGTCCTCACCGGAGGTGTACACCACATTCACGCCATATTTCTTCAGATAACGACGGATGCCGCGGAGCGGAGTGACGATGTTCCAGAAGTCATGGCTGGGCACATAATGCCACTCACCTAAGTTGCCCGACTTGGCCAGTTCGCCTACCACCAGCACACGCTTCATGCCACGTACATCGAAAGGCAACTGTCCTTCGTTCTTCAGCAATACCATTGACTTTTCGGCTATCTCCTGAGAGAGGTCGCGCAGCGACTGTTTCTCATCCTTGCTCAACTTACGCGCTTTGTTCTCACCATACTGCAATTTAGTGGCAATGGTAGGACGAATCAGGTTGTCTATCTCTTCCCATGTCACCAGGCCTTTATCCATCATGGAATAAATAGAGTCGGCACGATAGTGGATTTCACCGGGCATCTCTACATTCTGTCCTGCCTTGAGGGCATTCAGTCCGTTGTACACGCCAAAAACCCAGTCGGATGTATAAAAGCCTTTGAAGCCCCAACGGTTACGGGCAATGTCTGTCAGCAAGTGTTTATGTTCGCTGGTAAAGTGGCCGTTCACCTTGTTGTAACTGGTCATCATGGAAGCCACGTTACCGTCTTGAACCGCTTTCATAAAGGGAATGAGGTAAATTTCGTTCAAGGCACGGTCGTCCACCACAGCATTGATTTCTCCTTTATTCGTTTCCAGTTCAAACATGGCAAAATGCTTGGCACATGCCATCACTTTGTGGTCGTGCTGAATGCCGCGGGTCAGTTGCACTCCCATCAGGGCGGCGTGGAACGGGGCTTCGCCATACCACAGTTCAGCCTGTCCGCATTGGGGATGGGTGGTAATGTTGAGGGTGACGGCACCGATGTAGTTGCCGCCACAGGCAGCCGTCTCCAATGCCAGTGCCTGCCCCATGCGGGTCTCCAACTCCTTGTCAAACGAACATCCGCGCAGCACGGGAGCGGGATAGATGGTGTGTTTACCGTGATAGGAGACACCTTTAGGACCATCCACAAAGGTAAAGCCCGGTATGCCGCGTTCCTTGTTTCTGCCGCTTGTCACCATCAGTCCCTTGCCGGTAAGTCCTTCGGCCAAAGCGCTCCTTTCATTATGATTGTTCCGTTGGGGCAGTCCCCACATTTGTTCCAGTTTCTCTTCGGGCGTCATCTCGCGGATGAGCTTATCCACGTCGGTAGTTTGAGCAGTTACGATATGGGTAGTCAGTGACATCAGGCAAAACGGTGTCAACGTCAATAAACTATGTCTTTTCATGATTTATATATATTATGGGAATGGATAATAGATTAGAATCGAGCTTTGAACTCAGCAAATACGCCGCCACGGACGGGGCCGTACATATCCGAAGAGCCGCCAAACATACGCATGTATCCCGCCGTCAGCGATAAGGTTTTAGAAATATTGTACACGCCCCGAACGTTAAGCGTCATGTTGCGGTCGCCTTCCTTCCTACTCATAAACTGCAACGGCTTGAACGTGTCAAAAGAGTACATCAGCGAGAAGTTAAGTTTTTGCCGTAAGGCCGATTGAGAAGCAACGAACATCATGCTGTGGGTCATTTTTTTCTGTTGTCCGTTGAAAAAGCGACTCAACGTCTGGTTAGTGACGTAAAGCATCTCGTCAAAGTCTGTGGCATCGTTATTCAGTTCTT
Organism: uncultured Bacteroides sp.; assembly: GCA_944320945.1. GTDB lineage: Bacteria > Bacteroidota > Bacteroidia > Bacteroidales > Bacteroidaceae > Bacteroides. Next base: position 19,743 of record CALUJK010000018.1, read on the forward strand.
CAAAATTTGGGGTAAACTTACCATACCACGAAGCAGAAAGCATAAACATATCAACATTATTGCGCATATACCTCATCCGGCGGGCACCTATGTTAAACCCGAGATTATCTTGCGGAAGGGAGTTGGCATACTCACGTTCTTGTTATAAATATTGTAGCCAAACTCACCGAATACCGTCCAACTGTTGGCCGGCACGAAGTTTCCTCCACGCGGATTGCCGGGAATGGTGTAACTGAAGTCCAAACCGATAGTCTGTTTACGGAACAACACGGTGTAAGCCTCCGTCTCGCCCGTATTCGCATCTATATTGCCATGCAGTGTGGGGAATGGGTCAAAACCATTAAAATAAGAAAGAGAGAAACCCGAGTGCATACCGGCCAGATTCAGTCGTGCTGCAATAGAACCATTCTTTATTTTGGCTTCGGGTATCCGTTGGGCAGACAGATTCAAGTCGCCCAAATTTAAAAGTTGAAGCGGCATCTTTGAACTCTGCACCATAGGAACAGCCACTACCTGAAGGTCAAGCCCCTTATTGATTTGGTAGTCGGCAGAGAGCATGAAATTATACATATTACCATCGCCGGCCGTTGCCGAAAGGAAGAAAAGGTCGCTGGCAGAAAGATTGTTCGTCGGATTGGAGCCCATACCTCTACCCCACTGGATATTCTGATTACCCAAAATCACTTCCCATTTGCGTCCGCGATAACCTACATAAAGGTCGCGCAGGTCGAAAGTGGCTTCGTAACGTCCGTTGGTATTGAGCACCATGCCGGGTTGGTCTTCATTGCGCAGTTTCCCGTTGAAATACTGTCCGTAGCGCAACCGGCCTTCTGCTGCCACAATAATGTATCCGTCGCCAAAGCCCCATTTATAGTTGGCGCGTGCTCCGACTTCGGCAAAGGTACTGGCAAAATCGTAATTGTCACTTCCGTTTTCACTGCCGTCCTGGCCAAAGCCATACATCGACGCACGGACATAATAGGACATACCGCCGTCGTTCACCGGAAAGTTCTCCGACGTGGCAATGTTCGTGCTCCGCGTGAGAGGAACAAACTGTGCCTGTGCACCGATGACAACAGCACAAAAGCAACTGAAAAGCAGTCTCTTTTTGTTCATCATGTTACTTGTTTATAAGGTTAATACTGAATAAGTTTCACGATGGCAAAGTTACTGCCGTGTCAATATCTGTTAAAGAGAGTTTATTCTTACGAATTGGGAAATAAGTCGAATGGAGAATATTAATGTGGGAAATAGCGGAATAGTTCTGGTATATTTTTCCGATTCGCCGTTATTTTCACTTTGCAGACAATAAAATATCTATACAGAGATACCCCCATATAACAAGCCGTTTGCTCCGAAGCCTTTCGGAGCGTGCTTCCAAGCCTTTGCGAACGCGCTCCAAGTTAACTTCGTCCGTGCTCCGAAAGGCTTCGGAACAAACCCCTGTCAGAATGCCTTCTGAGCGGGGCGAAGGAGGACTTCCCGAAAAGTAATGTTTCTAAACAAATATAAGTAACGTTACCATGAGTAAAAGTCACAATGAAAAGCTATGGAGGCTATCTATTGGCGATTACACAACAAAAAAACGGACTATTCTAATAGGTTTTTATGGTTATACCCATAAATAGTTCAGAAAAATATACTATATTTGCAGATATAATCATAAGAAAAAATAGCTATGATTGAAAGAGAACTGTATATGCAACAAATCCGTCCCTTTATGAACCGTCCGTTCGTCAAGGTGGTGGCCGGCATTCGCCGATGTGGAAAATCTGTCGTACTGCAACTGATAGCAGAGGAGTTGAAACGTCAGGGGGTTACCAATGAACATATCGTCTATATGAACTTTGAGAGTTTTGAATGGATGGACGTTACCGATGCAAAAGCCCTGTACCTATATGTCAAGAACAAAGTGAAAAACACAAAGGGAAAGATATATATCCTGCTGGACGAAATACAGGAAGTGAAAGATTGGGAAAAGGCCGTCAATTCTTTCATAGTGGATTGGGACGTGGATGTTTACGTGACCGGTTCCAACTCCCGGTTGCTCTCTTCCGAATTATCTACTTATCTGGCAGGCAGATACGTCAGTTTCCATATCATGCCGTTGTCTTTCAATGAATATCTTTTGTTTCATGGCATACACCCGGATGACAAGAGGAATCTGCGGGATGAATTTCAGAAATACCTTCGTATGGGCGGTTTTCCGGCTGTCCACACAGGTGATTACAGCTATGAAGCCATTTACAAACTGGTATATGACATCTACTCATCGGTCATCCTGCGCGATACGGTACAACGGCACGGCATCCGCAATGTGGAACTGCTGGAACGGGTGGTACGGTTCGTATTCGACAATATCGGCAACCGACTCAACGCAAAGAACATCGCCGACTATTTCAAGAGCCAGCAACGACGGGTGGACATCAATACCGTTTATAATTATCTGGATGCCTTACAGGGCGCATTTATCATTCAGCGCGTACCGCGTTATGACATCAAAGGAAAGGAACAGTTGCAGACCAACGAGAAGTATTTTGTCAGCGACCTGTCACTGATTTATGCCGTGATGGGATATAAAGACCGGATGATTTCGGGCGCATTGGAGAACATTGTCTATTGGGAAATGAGGCGTCGCGGATATGACACATTCATCGGTAAACAGGACAACTGTGAAGTGGATTTCGTGGGCATTCGCAGAGATGAGAAGATTTATGTTCAAGTGACTTATCGGATGGAAGCGGAAACAACAGTAGAACGTGAATTTGCTCCTTTGCTTGCTATCAACGACCATTATCCCAAATTGGTGGTAAGCATGGATGAGGTCTGGCAGGATAACATCGAGGGGGTAAGACACAGACACATCGCCGACTTCCTGACAGATGAAAACTGGTGAATCCCAAAGCAATGCAGCAGCAAGCACTTATCGCTGTTACTTGACGCATGGCAATGGAGAGTTCAGAGCAATATCATCCAACAACCGGGTATAAATCGGATTCAACCGAAGCAGATGCGGCACGCCTGTCAGAAACATCTGTTTGCGGGCGCGGGTTAAGGCAACATTCAGCTTACGATCGATTAGAATGCCGTTCTCTTCCGTCAGGTTGGCAAGCTGCTCCAACTGGTAGGCGCGATTCATGCAGAAAGAGTAGATAATAACATCCCGCTCGCTACCCTGATAGCATTCTACGGTATCTACAGCAATATCGCGCAATGCAGGAATGTCCAACGCCTCGATGGCCTTACGGATAAGTGCTATCTGGCTGCGATAAGGGGTAATAATGCCCAGTGTGTGAGCCGGGTCAAACCCTTCCGGCAAAGAAGCATAACGGCGATACAGAAGCGCGGCAAGACGTGCCACAATCCCGGCTTCCGAACGGTTCACCTTGACGGTCTGCAAGGGAGGTTCGGGCACGGAGGGAAGGAAAGCAACCCGGCGGGTCAGTAAATACGCCCAATCCCCAAACTCTGCCTCCTGCGCCACCGGCAAATCTCCCTGCTGATGGGGCAATCCCAACGGGCGCAGCCGACCTTCATAAAAGGCACGATTGGGGAAATCGGCCACTTCCGTATTCATCCGCCCCTGCCGGCACAGGAAGTCGGTAGAACGTTCGGGGTGTACCGCCGTGCGATAAAGCCGTTCAAACAGGGAATCTTTCAGATTAAGCAAACCTATGCGGCGCAACGCCTCATCATGTACCTCGGAGTGTTGGGCAGATTGCAGGACTACGGCAGGCAGTTGCTTATGGTCGCCTATCAGAATAAAGCGCCGGATGGCATTCTCTCCCAAAGCGGAACGGGTGCAGAGCAATCCTAACAGTTGTGGTTCGAGAATCTGTGTAGCTTCGTCCACAATAGCCACATCGAAAGTCTTCAGGCGGAAAAGTTCCCGATGGAGAGACAGGGTAGACACCGTCCCCACAAAGACACGACAACGCGACAACCGTTCCTGCACCTCACGACGGGAAGAACAAGCTGAAAGCACGTTTTCCAGTAAAAAGGGGCGATAGCATTCCTCGCACGACAATTCGTTACCGATGCGTATAAAGTCCGGCACGGGAGTGATGGAAGAGAGTGCCTTGCATATCTCGTCCACTGCCCGATTGGTATAGGACAGCAGAAGTATCTGTTTTCCATCCGCCCAAAAGGCTTCCACCATGCCGCGCAGGGCACGCGAGGTCTTGCCCGTACCGGGAGGGCCTACCAGCAGAAAGTAATCGCGAGCCGCCTGTGCCTTCAGGGCGATGCGGGTAAAGTCATCCGTGGCAGAGGCAATGCGGGCATCGAAAGCCATGTCGAAGGCCGGTTCCCGCTGTCCCAACAGCAGGTCGCGCCGTTCTTGCGTAGCCGTGAGGAAAGCCGACAAACCGGCATACATGCTGCGATAGGACGAATCCATGTAATCGTGCTCAATGGCATACCGGCTATCGAGGGGCAATACTCCCTCATTCTGTTGGGCGGCACGCAGACGCAGACGGAGGAAAGTAGCGCTAATCTTCTCCAAATTACCTTTGAACACCATTTTGTTTGTCACGTTATCGGTATCGGCATTCCGCTCATACAGAACAACGGCATCGCCTTCACGGAAATTAGGCAGACCGTAAGCGGTTTCTTCTGCTTCATCCCTGACGGGAATATTCAACAGCAGATAAGGTTTATGGGCATCGGCCGCATGGCTTTCACGGATGGAGAGGTCATATAATATCTCGCCCCGTTCGCACTTTTCTTCAAGCGTAGAGAGCCAAAGAGAGGCAGCACCCGTATGTCCCTGGTAATCGACATCACCGGACTTGGAGGTATAGAGTTCTTTCGTAATGAAATTATAAAGGGTATAGAAATAACTCCGCTCCACAGGCGAAAGCGCTTCCAACTTCTGTTTCAATCCGGCAATGGAGGGGGCAAGGTAGCGGTTCCACAACACATTGTGCAGGCTGCGTTCATTGAGCACAACAGGGTCGATGAGACGGAAATAGCGCGCTGTATATTGCGGGTCGTTATGTAGCTGCACAGCATACTCGCCCGCCACGATGCGATTGCGCACATTCATCACCCGCCTCACCATGGCCCACGAAGAGCGTGCCGGATAGAGCAACGGATAACGGGTATAGAGAAGATAGGACTTGACCCGATGATGATCCATCCCCATGGAATACTCCAGCACTGCCTGGTAGAGCAGCATCTGTATCTTGTTATTCTCTTTCGGCTCGATGCGACCACGCAGGGTATATTCATCAGCCTTGCCGGACTTCATCTCGATGAACGAGGACATGTCGCGCTGCATATAGTCCAATCGTCCTTGCAAGCCCAGGGCCTCGCAGATGTAAGATGGTTCGAGTACGGCATCCTGCCTGTCCAACTCGTAACCGGAGGCGTGAAACGTATCGGTCACCGTGCGGCGAATGTTCTCGAAGTGCAGGCGACAATCGGAAAAGAACTTCTTCTCCGTTTCGGGCTGACGCAGTTCATCGCACGCCGCCAATTCAATGGAGTAACGGCGGAACGCTTCCTTCATGCAAGTAAGGTAATCGGGCGGCGTGTCTGCACCGGCATGTATCCATTCATCCAGAAAGAGATTGGCAATGTTTCCAAGCAGCAGAGGGGCAGTATTGTCCGAAGAAGTCAGGCGCGCCAACAGGTAGTTGGCCGGATGGTGGCCGTACTCTTTGAAGCATTCGGCCAAGGTACTGATATCTATCAGATAGTCGGGTTCGAGGATGATAAACGAAGGCGTGGCAATGCCGTCTTCACCGATAGCAACATCCAGCAGATTGAGTTGGGCACCTGCCCATAGAAGGCGGCAGGTATCGGCAAACTCGTCATTCACCTGCGGGACGTTATAGCGCACCGGCAAGAGGGTATCGCATACGGTATCGACGGGCTGCACATAAAGATAATGGTCATCGGAGTGACGGTAACTGACCCGCATACGTTTCACCCGTCCGGTAGCAGGCGGCGAAACGATATAAGTAGCATCGGCACGGGGCAACACGTGATAAAGTTCGTCGGGAATGTCAACACCCGTCAGTCGTTTGACAAAGAAAGAAAGGGTCTTGGCATCACGAAGCAATGAATCGCGTTGCGGTTCTGTCCGATGATTGAGAATAGCATTGGAAGTCAGGCGGAATGTATGTAACCGGTTCTGCTCAGCTACAGAAAGGTTCAACTGTGATGCCACGTAGCTGATGCGGGCAGAAAGGTCAGTCATCTGCAAACTGCTGTCCGGCAACTGTGAACGGCATAATTGCTCCAGCAACTCCCGCAGGCGCCGATAGGCTGCCCCCAGCATAGCATCTTCTGCCCGACAAGCATCGAGCAGCAAGATATAGTATTCATGAGCATCACTCGCCGGCATCTTCCTTCTTGTCGCGTATCATCAGGATACTAAGTTCATACAGCAAGTAGAGAGGAATAGCCACTACGGAAAGAGTAAACGGGTCGCCCGTCGGGGTGATAATGGCAGCAGCAATGACTATCAGCACGATGGCATGACGACGATATTTGCGTAACATCGTCTTATGCACCAGTCCCAACAGGGAAAGCAGCCACGTGACGAGTGGCAATTCGAAAGCCAGTCCCATGCAGAGGACAAGCATCATGAAGTTATCTATGTAAGAATTAAGAGATATCTGATTTTCGATGGTGGCACTCAACTGATAGGTGGAAAGGAAGCGCAAGGTCAACGGATAGACCATGAAGTAGCCAAGTGCTACGCCAAAGAAGAACATCACTGTGCCTATGGACAAAGCTTTGCGCACACCATTCCGCTCGTTGGTGTAAAGCGCCGGACGGATGAAACGCCACACTTCATAGAAAAGATAAGGAGTGGCAGTCACCACCGACATCCAGAAAGCGGTAGATATATGAATGAAAAAGGGAGCCGCCAGATTGATGTTCACCAGCTTAACGTGAAATTCACTGGTAAAGAATTCGTCTTTCAGGTCTAATTCTTGTCCTATCCAGCGTAGCAGGTCGTAGAAAATAAAGTCATTGTGGCACGGTGCCAATATCACCTTGTCGAACAACACGGGCATCGCCAGGAAATAGCCGATCGCCAGCACCATCCATACCGCCAGAATGCGGAACAGCGCACGGCGCAACACATCAAGGTGATCCCAAAAAGTCAGTTCATTGTCTGCCATGATAGGAAGTGTACACCGTTATGATTTCTTTTCCACCGGTTCGTTCACTTCGTCTTTAGCCTTATTGATTTCTTCCTTGGCTTCGTTCACGCCTTCTTTAAAGCTCTTCACACCTTTGCCTAAGCCGCGCATCAATTCGGGAATCTTTTTACCCCCAAAAAGCAAGAGAATGACCAAGGCAATGATAATCCACTCGGAACCACTGGGAAGGAAACTCAATAACAGTACGTTGTTCATAGTTGTATGCTTTTATATTTGATGTGCAAACATACGGAAATTCTGCGAGATAATTGCAGGAAATGAACGGATTTACGTAATTTAAATGTGACGTCAGACAGAAATAATCCTTAAAAGGTCGTTTGAAATAATCCGCTATTTTTACAAAAGAGAGGAATGAACATACGATAATATCTCCGTCTCCTCATCAGGATGAAACCAACGAATATCGGCATCACGCTTGAACCACGTCATTTGTTTGCGGGAATATATACGGGAATTCTGCTTAATCTTTTCGATGGCAAAAGGCAGCGTCCATGTGCCGTCCAAATACTGAAAAAGTTCTTTATAACCTACGGTATTTAAGGAGTTGTAGGACTTATGGGGATATACCCGACGGGCCTCCTCTAACAATCCGTCGGCCATCATCTGATCTACACGGTTATTAATACGCTCATACAGTTCCTCACGCGGACGGGTCAGCCCCACCTTCAAAATGCGGAAAGGACGTTGTTTCTTCTCACGAGTACGGAAAGAGGTATAGGTACGCCCGGTCATGTAACAAATTTCAAGGGCATGAATAACACGTTTTGGATTTTTCAAGTCGACAATGCGGTAATACTCCGGGTCGAGCAAACGGAGTTCCGCACAAAGATGTTCCAATCCCTCGGTCTCATACTTATGCAACATCAGTTGGCGGGTTTCAGCATCTACTGTGGGAATATCGTCAATGCCCTGGCAGACGGCATCAATGTACATCATGGATCCGCCGGTCAACAATACGGTATCGTGCGTCTGAAAAAGGGTTTCAAGCAACTTCAGCACTTCAGCCTCATACTGTGCAGCACTGTAATAATCAGTCAGTCCCAATGTACCCACAAAATAGTGCTTCACCCGCGCAAGCTGTTCAGGAGTAGGAGCGGCAGTGCCTATCTTCAAGTCGCGATAGAGTTGTCTGGAATCCGCAGAAAGAATGCATGTGTGAAGTTGTTCCGCCAGGCGCAAACTAAGTTCGGTCTTGCCCACACCTGTAGGGCCGATAAGAACAATAAGGGTACTCATGAAGGGAAAAGGATTAAAAGATTGAGGCTGTACCAAAAGAATGATAGTCAAAAATCATTTTGACGCAGCCTCAACTCATTTAATATCTGTCTTCGTCGTAAGGATTTCCGCCGCTTCCTTCGTCTAATCCGCCGAATCCGTCACGGTCAAAGTCTTCCAAATCGAAATCCTGGTCGCCGTAGAAATTCTCGTCCAAGTCAATAGCTGCATTGTTCTTAGCTTCAAACTCGTCAAAATCTACTGTCTGTGCAGGAGCCTCACCGGACTTTTTGGTACACTTGGCACCCGTCATATCCTTACCCGTGATAATCTCGGACAGTTCGATAAAGAAGCAACGTTCCGTCATATAATCGAACACGTAAATAAGCTTCTGTTTTTCATCCTCTACCAGCTCGTCGATGTGAGTGTCTTTCATTACCCAGCTGTCTATCTCGGAATTATCATCCATCTCTTCAAGGGTAATTTCTTTCTCTTTCTCCCAATCTTCGTCACAGATAAAGAAAGAAGTCATTTGATCGTCTTTATATCCCACCGACTTCAATATCGCCTCGTGGAAATCATAGAACGTAGCTTCCGGGGAAATCTGTATTTCTCTAACAAAGTCATCTACTTCATCAGAAATAAGAGTAAATCTATAAATCATGTTATTACTTGGTTTATTGTTTATTTGCCCGGAATAATACCTCGTTCCGAACCTTTAATAAAGTTGACAATATAGCTGATTTCGGGCGTCATTTCCATTTCATCTTCTATCTTCTTGAGCGCGTCTGTCGTATTCAGCCCGCTTTGATAAATCAGGCGATAGGCGTTGTGAATCGCTTCAATCGTCTCGTTGGAGAAACCTCGCCGTCTCAATCCCACAATATTTATTCCCGCATAACAGGTCGGTTCACGTCCGGCAATAATATAAGGAGGAATATCTTTACTGAAACGACACCCGCCTTGTATCATGCCGTATCCACCCACACGGCAGAACTGGTGCATCAACACCCCACCGCTAATGATGGAATAATCGTCAATGATAATCTCGCCGGCCATCTTGGTACTATTTCCTATGATGCACCCGTTACCCACCAAAGCGTCGTGTGCCACATGCACGCCTTCCATCAACAGATTGTTGTTACCTACAATTGTACGTCCTTTGGCAGCCGTTCCACGGTTAATAGTAACATTTTCACGTATCAGATTATTATCACCCACCTCAGCGGTTGTATCTTCACCTTTGAACTTCAAGTCTTGAGGAATAGCTCCGATAACTGCTCCGGGGAAAATAGTATTGCCATTGCCGATACGCGAGCCATACAAGATATTGACATTGGGCATAATCTTATTGTTGTCGCCTATCACAACGTTCTTATCGATAAACACAAAAGGAGCAATTTCTACATTTTCCCCAATTTTAGCTTCAGGATGAATATACGCTAAAGGACTAATCATGTTTTAATGAAGGATGAAGAACGAAAAATGAAGAATACCCACATATACAATACTGTTCTATGAATAATTCTTCATTTCTCGTTATTGATTATTAAATTATTTATTTTTTACTATCTGTGCCATAAACTCGGCCTCACAAACCACTTTTTCACCCACAAAGATGTAACCTTTCATAGTAGAAATACCACGTCGGATAGGAGCCAACAACTCCACACGGAATATCAGCGTATCGCCGGGCACAACTTTCTGCCGAAACTTCACACCATCTATTTTCATGAAATAAGTAGAATAGCGCTCCGGTTCATCAACAGAATTCAACACAAGCAAGCCGCCGACCTGAGCCATGGCTTCTATCTGCAAAACACCCGGCATTACCGGCTCTTGCGGGAAATGTCCTTGGAAGAAAGGTTCATTGCTTGTGACATTCTTTAGGCCCACAATGTAATTGGCACCAATCTCTATGACCTTATCCACCAATTGGAACGGATAGCGATGAGGCAACAACTCACGTATACGATTCACGTCCATAATGGGAGGACGATTGCAATCGTAAGTAGGAGCCTGTATCTCATGCAGGCGAATTTCCTTACGCATCTGGCGGGCAAACTTATTATTAATGGTGTGTCCCGGCCGGGTGGCAATGATACGTCCCTTGATGGGCTTACCTATCAGCGCCATATCTCCAATCACATCCAGCAGTTTGTGACGTGCACATTCGTTAGGCCACACCAAAGGCTTATGATTAATGTATCCCAAATGTTTGGCGTCCATGTGAGGAACTCCCATCACATCGGCCAACTTATCAAAGTTTTCTTGAGACATTTCACGTTCATAGATAACAATCGCGTTATCCAAATCGCCCCCTTTGATTAGACCGGCCTGCAACAGAGGTTCTATTTCGCGAACAAAAACAAACGTACGGCTGGCAGCTATTTCTTCTTTAAACTTCGCCATATCCTCCAACGTAGCAAACTGGTTGGGGACGATATTAGAATCGTAAGACACCAATACGTTCAGGCTGAAATTCTCATCCGGCAGAACGACAATAGACGAGCCTGTCTGTTCGTCACGGAATTCTATTTTCGACTTGATTATATAGAAGTCCTTGACAGCGTTCTGCTCTACAATTCCTACTCTCTCTATTTCGTTAACATAATATTGGGCGCTGCCATCCAAGATGGGGAACTCAGGTCCGTTTACTTGTATCAGGCAATTGTCTATGCCCAATGCATAGAGAGCAGCCATACCATGTTCCACCGTACTCACTTTCACACCATTTTGAGAAAGAACAGTGCCACGGGTTGTCTCCACCACGTTATCAGCCACGGCTTCTATTACAGGCTGCCCGTCGATATCGGTACGCTGTATTTTATAACCGTGATTATCCGGCGCCGGATTAAAAGTAACGGTCAGGTCGAGACCTGTATGAAGCCCCTTACCTCTCAGTGAGAAGCTTTCTTTCAGCGTCTTTTGTTTCAACATGGATTCTATTCTGATTTTTTTAATTGTTGTTTCAGTTCATTCAATTCTTTGCGCAAAGCACTCAATTCAAAATACATATCCGGTAATTTGCGTATAATGGCCTGCGAACGGAAGAAAGCTTTTTCCTCCATAGGCGGCGCGCCGATAAGACGTTGCCCGCTTTTCACACTGCTAGGCACACCGGACTGGGCACCAAACACTACTTTATCGCCGATATGGATATGTCCCGATATGCCTACCTGCCCACCAAACATACACCACTCTCCCACTTTCGTAGAACCGGCAATACCCACTTGAGAAGCCATTACCGTATGCGAACCAATTTCATCATTATGTGCTATCTGTATCAGATTATCCAGCTTGACTCCGCGGTGAATAATGGTAGCGCCCATCGTTGCACGGTCTATACACGTATTGGCACCTACCTCGACATCATCCTCCAGAACAACGATACCTATCTGTGGAATCTTCTCGTAACCTTCGGGAGTCGGAGCAAATCCAAATCCATCTGCACCGATGACACTTCCCGCATGCAGGATACATCTGTTACCGATGCGGCAATCGTGATAAATGGTTACATTGGCATAGATGATACAATCATTACCCACTTTAGCCCCCGCTTCAATAGTGACATGAGGATGAACCACAGTATTGTCACCTATCTCCACATGTTCACCGATGCAGGCAAACGGAGCGATGTAAACATCTTTTCCGATTTTTGCTGTTTTTGCCACTGATGCCAGCGAATCAATGCCCATCTGTTTCGGACGACTTTCTTCATAAAGAGTCATCAGTTTTGCCAGACTTTCGTAAGCATTGTCCACTTTTATGAGTGTAGCGTTTATGTCATGTTCAGGAATGAAGTCTTTGTTCACCAATATGATACTTGCCTGTGTATCGTAAATATAATGCGTATATTTCGGGTTGGCAAGGAAAGTAAGTGAACCGGGTATACCTTCTTCTATTTTGGCAAAAGTATGCACGGTGACATTCTCGTCTCCGACAACCTCACCCTGTATAAATGTTGCAATTTGTTTAGCGGTAAACTCCATATCTATATAGTTATTACATGTTTTATGCCACAAATAACGGATTTTTTTTTTATATATCCTATATTGTTGTGAATATTTTCCGTTTATTCATGCAATCGCCAATAGCAGAGATAGTATTTTTTGACTTTCTTGGACAAAAGCGAGATATTAAGCATATCCGATGCTTCTGCGATGTTCTTCGTACTTCCATCGTTGTAAAGTATATCAATACTGTCATCTGCCGGATTGTACATATTCTTCTCGATGCTGGGGGTAGAGATGAAGTATCTCGCTTCGGGGAGGGATATATCCAATTGCTTACTGATGCGCAAAGTTAATTCTTTTTTCCGTTCCTCACTCACTGGTGTAGTAGAAATTTCCACTTTAAAGAGCTTACGGTTCACCATACCGGTGCTCAGCATAGCCAATACCTTGTCCGGATGACCGGTCCACACCTTCAAGGCAGTCCAGATGTCATTATCGTCCAGACGGATAAAGTTCTCCAGGCATTCCGGGTCTTTATAGAACTGCTCACGGTCGATATCCCGATACAGGAAGAAGCGCAAAGCCGGCGATGCGAACAGTTCCACGCCCTGTCCCGCCAGTTCCTTTGCACGCAGCAGGGCGCCAATAAGCATCCGTTCGTATGCCACGGAAGTCTTATGTAAATAAACCTGCCAATACATCAGCCGACGGGCCATCAGGAAGTTTTCAATGGAATAGATACCTTTGGCCTCCACCACCAACTGGTCATCCTTTACGTCAAGCATCTTGATGATGCGTGCCGAGCCAATATTTCCTTCGGTAACTCCCGTATAGAAACTGTCTCGCCGCAAGTAGTCCAGCCGGTCCATATCAAGCTGCCCGCTAACCAGTTGATGCAGGAAACGTTTCGGATATTCGTCTTTGAATATGGATATGGCCAACGTCAGTTGCCCGTTCATCTCGTGGTTGATACGTTCCATCAGCATCAGTGAGATGTCTTCATGAGACACACCGCGCACAATGGTATCTTCCAATACGTGCGAAAAAGGTCCGTGCCCAATATCGTGCAGCAAGATGGCAGCCTGCACGGCCTCAGCCTCACTGTCGAAGATGAAGTTTCCTTTGGCCGTGAGGTGCTGTATAGCCTCACTCATCAAGTAAAAAGCCCCCAATGAGTGTTGAAAACGCGTGTGCTGCGCACCGGGATAGACCACTGACGACAACCCCAACTGTTTGATACGCGTCAGGCGTTGCAGCAGCGGATGGCATATCAGGTTGTATAGCAGCCCTTTCGGGATATTGATAAACCCGAACACAGGGTCGTTAATAATTTTCCGTTCGTAAGACATGGATTTTACGCTGATTTCGTCCGCAAAAGTACATGATTTTCGGGACATGCACAAAATACAGCGAATTTATCCCTTTGAACCTTGTTTCATGAGGAAAGTTCTCTCAAGAAACATCTCACCTACCCTGACAAGATACAGTTTGTACAGATACATTACTTTATAGAAAAACATCCCTATCCCCCCTCAGGAGGTACTCTGACGTGGCTTTGTTCCGAAGCCTTTCGGAACACGAACCAAAGCCTTTCGGAACGCGTTCGAAAGGGCTTGGAAACACGAACCAAAGGGCTTCGGAGCAAACGGCCTACAATACTACCCATTTATTGTATCGATATTTCATTGTTCATAAGTCCAAACCGCATTGCTGGAATACATAAAGGATGACAAGCCACCCGGCAATGAAATTACATTGTAATCTCCATGCACAGATTTGTAACAGTTGCGTCACGTCATAGAAATACGCTTGCCGTTCCTTTGCAGCCGAAAAAAAATAGTTTTAATCTCAAAAAAACAGTTAACATAAAAAAAGGAATCATCGAGAAAGTCTTGCCAAAACCATCATTCTTTAAAAAGATGGTGTGCTTCTTTCTGATTGTTTTTTGTTCGGTTGCAGGTTTTGCCGTCAATGACAAAAAGGTCGTAACGGGCAAAGTGTTGGACCGAACCGGAATAGGAATGCCGGGTGTAACAGTTGTATTGAAGAATAAAGCCGGCAGCGGTGCCATTACGGACATCGATGGTAATTTCTCTATCAGCGTGGAGGACATGCAGAATGCCACACTGATTTTCTCATTCGTAGGTTTCCAAACGCATGAAATCACCTTAAAAGGCAACAACAATCTGGTTGTCGATATGGAAGAAGATGTAAAGGCGCTGGATGAAGTCGTAGTGACTGCCTTAGGTATCAAGCGCGACAAGAAATCACTGGGATATGCACAACAGGCTGTTGAGGGTGACGACATGAACGTGGGTAACGATGCCAACGTGCTGAATAAACTGGCCGGGAAGGTGGCCGGTGTACAAATGATTGCCGGGAACTCGGGTGCCGGTTCATCCACCCGCGTGGTCATCCGCGGAGAATCTTCTTTCTCCAACGGCAACCAGCCGCTGTTCGTGGTGGACGGAGTGCCTATTAATAATAATGTATATACCAATCTGGCCGGAACATCGCAAGACATCGACTACGGTAACGGTGCCGGCGAACTGAATGCCGACGACATCGAAAGCATTTCGGTGCTGAAAGGTGCAAATGCCGCTGCCTTGTATGGTTCGCGTGCAGCCAACGGTGTCGTGCTGATAACCACCAAATCCGGAAAAACAAAAGACAAGTTCCAAATCGCGGTCAACTCCACAACCACTTTCGAGACTGTAGCCCGTTTGCCCAAATATCAGAACAGCTACAGCCAGGGATTGGACGGTGTATTTGAGTATTGGGACGGTAATAACGGACACGGCACGCAGGACCATCAGGACATGAGCTGGGGTCGTCCGTTGGACGGTAGTCTGGTACCACAGTTTGATTCTCCATCCATCGGTGCGGACGGCACTGTGTACAGAGGTGGTGATGTGTTGGGCCGTAACGGTGCCGCCATCGAAGCAACGCCGTTGATAGCACATCCGGACAACGTGCGTGACTTCTTTGAAACCGGTATCACATACAGCAACAACATTGCCCTAAGTGCCAGCAACGACAAAGGAAGTTTCCGTCTCTCCTACACCAATCTGAAGAGTAACGGCGTCTTGCCGAATGTAGACCTACGCCGCAACACCATCAGCCTGAACAGCGGATATAATTTCACTGACAAATTCTCGGCCAAAGCTACCGTGACTTACATCAATGCAGCCAGCAGCAACCGTCCCAGCATGGGATATGGTTCGGAAAACCCGATGTACACCTTTACCTGGTTTGGCCGTCAGGTAGACATCAACAGCCTGCGCGAATATTGGCAACGCGGCTACGAAGGGGTACAGCAGTTTCACTTCAACTCCGGATGGAATGACAACCCGTTCTTCACCATGTACGAGAACACCAACGGATATGACAAGAACCGTATGTATGGCAACGTTTCACTGGAATACAAATTCCTACCTAACCTGAAACTGACCGCCCGCAGCGGTATCGACTTCTATCATGACTTGCGCGAGTCCAAGCGTGCATACAGCTCGCAGAGCTTCCCCACGGGTGCCTACAAACGCGAGAACGTCTTCTTCTCCGAATGGAACACGGATGTACTGTTGCAGTGGAACCAGACTTTCAAAGAAATCTGGCGCGTGGACTTAGCCGCAGGTGCCAATGCCATGATACAGAAGAACTCCTACGACTATGCTTTTGCCAACGGTCTCTCCATTCCGGGCGTGTACAATCTGGGAAATGCTTCTTCGGAAGTAGACGTCACCCAAATCAGTTCGAAGAAACGCATCAACAGCATCTTGTTCACCGGACAATTGTCCTACAAAGACTTCATCTACCTCAACGTAACGGCACGTAATGACTGGTCCAGTTCGCTCACCCGCACTGACGGAACGGGAAACAACTCGTATTTCTATCCCTCCATATCAACCAGCATCATTCTGAGTGACATATTCGAACTGCCCAAGAGTATTACTTACTGGTCTTTGCGAGGTGGGTATGCCGAAGTGGGTAGCGATACCGACCCTTACCGATTGGAAAACACCTATTCTTACAGCAACTCCTACGGCACAGAGTCGGGCGTAACGATGCCTTCCACATTGGCCAATACGGAGTTGAAGCCCGAACGGATGCGCTCATACGAAGTAGGAACCGACTTTCGCATGTTCGACAACCGACTTGGATTGGATTTGACTTACTATAACACACTGAACTCAAACCAAATCGTACAGATTCCTATCTCCGCCACTTCCGGTTACTCTTCCCGCTACATCAATGCCGGTAAGATTCGCAACTACGGTTTCGAAGCTACGCTGTCTTACACTCCGGTACGCACCCAAAGCGGTTTCCAGTGGGACGGTACCATCAACTTCTCTATGAACAAAAGCCGTGTAGAGGAAATCAGCGATGAATACGACCAGTACGTTTACTCCTACGCTGCCATCTATTCGGACGAAGATGCCCGTGTGTATGCCATTGCCCGCGAAGGAGAAGCCATGGGTAACCTCTACGGTACCGGACTGAGCCACACAGAAGATGGCAAACTGATTGTGGACGAGACAGGATTGCCCGTGGCAGACCCCACTCTGGTGGAACTGGGTAACTACAATCCGGACTTTATCATGGGATTCTACAACAAATTCACGTATAAAGGTTTCTCACTCGACTTCCTGATAGACTGGCACCAAGGCGGTATCTTTGTTTCGCGTACATACGGCATGGGGATGGAGTCCGGCGTACTGAAAGATACCGAATACCGCGTGCAGGAAGGCATGGTGATTGACGGTGTCGTGTGGGACGAAGGAACAAATTCATACGTACAGAACACCACACCGGTCAGCCCGCGCGACTACTACCGCAACCTGTACAGACGCTATCACGAAACACAGTGTACTTTCAGCGCCACCTACGTGAAACTGCGCGAAGTGAAACTGGGTTACCAATTCCCAAGCAAATGGTTTGCCAAGACACCCATCAAGAACTTGGGCCTCTCACTGGTAGGACGTAACCTCTTTATGTGGACAAAAGGACAAGATTATGTAGATCCCGAATCCATCGCCTACGAAGGCGGAACGGTGACGCCGGGTGTAGAAGAAATGGCCTACCCGTCCACCAGAAGCATCGGTTTTAATGTCAACATAACCTTTTAAAAACTCAAGAACATGAATTTGTTTAGCAAAACAACCCTCATAGCCGGAATGATAGCAACATCCTTACTGACCGGTTGCACTTCCGACTTCGGTTCTATCAATACCGACCGTAATAATCCTACGGAAGTCACTTCAGACTTATTGTTACTGCCCATTATGCGCTCGCTGATTCAAGACCAGTTTAACTATGGCGATGGAGCCGCATTGGCGCATCATCTGTCTCGCACCAACTACAATGAAACCGAACAATATGCATTCGGAACCAACGAAAGCACGTGGAGCAGCTACTATCTTCAACTCAACAACATCCAAGAGATGTACAATGTGGCCGAACGTGACGGGCAGCCCTCCAGCCAAGCCATCGCTATGATATGGAAAGCTTTCACCATCTCACAGATTACGGACATGTGGGGCGATGCTCCCTACTCTGAGGCTACACAAGGAGGCAGCAACATTACACCGGCCTACGACACGCAAGAGGACATCTACACGGCAGAGAACGGCATCATCGACCTGTTAAAGCAAGCCAATGAACTGTTGGAGACCAATAGCGATGTCCTGCCTTCCGACTTAGTGTATGAAGGCGACCGGTTGCGTTGGCGCAAGTTTGCCAATTCGCTCCGGCTTCGCTATCTCATGCGGATAAGCAACCGCATCGGCGAGACCTCGCTGGACATACAAAGTGAAATAGCAGAAGTCATGTCGTTGCCGCTGATGGAAAGCAATGAGGACAATATGCTGCTGCCGTTCTTAAGCGGATCACCCAACAGATGTCCCATCTACGACATGCGCTCCGGGAACTTTGAATATACCCGTATGAGTACGGAGATGGCACGTATGTGGACACAGTATGCTGACCCGCGCATCCCCGTGTGGTTTGCGCCCACAACCAACTCCGAACTGGCAGGCACGGCCGCTTATGCCGGAGTATTGTCCGCCTGCTCCTCCACTACGCTGACCAACATCGGTTATTCACAGGCTGATGTATCCATGCTGGGCGATTATTATCGTGCCACGTCGGATGCATGTAGCGCCATACTGATGAACTGCTCGGAAGTGAAGTTCTTGCAGGCTGAAGCCATTGCACGTGGTTATGCACAAGGAGATGCGCAGTCGCTGTACGAGGAAGGCATACAGTTGTCTATGGACTACTATGGAGTAAGTATGCCCGATAATTTCCTACAACAAGAAGGTATCGCCTACAACGATGCAGAAGCACTCAATTTGATTATGATCCAAAAATGGATGGCACTCTTCATGGTGGGTTACGAAGCATGGTTCGACTTCCTACGCACCGGTCTCCCTGTACAGGATGAGATTATCGACAACCGAAATCCGACAGCAGCGGGCGAAGTGCCTTCACGCTTCTACTATCCTTCAGACGAGCAGGCTTTGAATACTGCCAACTATGAAGCAGCCATTGCACGGCACGGAGGTACAGACGACATCAACACAGAATTGTGGTGGGAATAATCTCCATTTATACACTTAAGTAAACAAACATTATGAAACAAACATGCATCATTATCCTCTTCCTGCTCTTGTCTGTCATGACAGGGAGAGCCGAAACCGTCAAAGGTTACGTCAAGTCCGGGAATCAAGGACTTGGCGAAGTCCTGGTGACGGACGGTTACAGCTTTACAGTCACAGACAATAAAGGAAATTATGCAATTGAACTGAACGAAAAGGCGGAATTCATCTACATACTTACCCCCAAAGGATATGTTGCCGACTTCAGTTCCGGAGTGCCTCAGTTCTACCAACCTGTGGATAAAGCACAAAAAGAGTATAACTTCGATTTACAACCCATGAAGGGTGACGCCAACCGTTTTGCCATGATTACCATGGCAGATACGCAACTGGATACTGCCTCGGACGTACATCGCCTGATGAGCGAGACGCTGCCCGACATGCAAGAAACTCTTAAACAATATACCGATGTACAGACTGCCGGCATCTTATTGGGAGACATCTCTTGGGATGTATATGTGCAGAACGAAGCGTATAAAGAATTTGCCCGCCAACTGAACATTCCCATCTATCCGGTCATCGGGAATCACGATTTTGACAAGTATATGGAACCGACTCCGGACGCGGACTTCGCACATATCTATAAAGCAAACTTCGGTCCGTTGTACTATGCGTTCCAATTAGGCGACGTCTATTACATTGTGCTGAACAATATGGTGTATTACGGCAACAAGAAGTACAAAACCACTTTGGAGCAAGAAGACCAGATGAAATGGCTGGAACTGTTGCTTAACTGCGTCTTGCAGCAAGACAAACAGGTGGTAGTGGCTATGCACGCTCCTCTGAAGCCCTCTTCCGAACGTCCGCTGATTCCGGGAGGTGAAAAACTGAAACAGATGCTGATGAATAAGTTTCAATCCACGATTATCTCCGGACATTATCATCGCAATACGAATACCGACATAGGTGCCGGCATCATGGAACATAACTTAGGCGCCATTTGCGGAACGTGGTGGAATGGTGATACCGGTTCTGACGGTTCACCCAATGGTTATCAGGTGTTCGAAGGAGAAGGAAGCAAAATCAAATGGTACTACAAAGCAACCGGCAAGGACCGTTCTGTTCAGTTTAAGGTATATGCCAAAGGCACGGTAATGGAAAGACCGAACGCCGTAGTCGTAAAGGTATGGAACTGGGATGACGCTTGGCGCGTACGCTGGTATGAAGATGGAAAATTCATGGGAGACATGTCCCGCTTCTACTCTTTCGACCCCGACTATCTGGCTCATCTGAACGGTCGTCGCGCCGTGGCCGATTATACTCCGGCCCGCACAGACCACTATTTTTCAGCCGTACCTTCTGCCGGTGCCAAAGAGATAAAGATTGAGGTAACAGACCGGTTCGGTCAGGTTTATACGGAAACGGTCAATGCTGATTAGTTATAAATATAGACAAATGTAGTGCTACTGCTTGCCCATTTTCGGCAAGTATATATGCAGCAACCGGGAAATACATTCGGAGCGTGGTCGAAAAGGCTTTCGACCACGCTCCGAATGTATTTCCCGGTCACCCCCGCCAGAAGGCGTCGTAGCGGGGGATACGGTATTCGTCAGAAACATTTACAAAAGAATATTCTTCAGTTGTGCAGCCATCTGTTGCTGTACTTCCAAAGCAGCCTGACGGGCAGCATCTGCAAAATCGTGTCCTTTACCGGCATAAATGATACCGCGGCTGGAGTTCACTATCAGTCCGCACTCTTTCGTCATACCATATTTGCAGACTTCTTCCAAAGAACCGCCTTGGGCACCTACTCCGGGAACAAGCAGGAAGTGATTGGGCACAATCTTGCGGATATCTTCGAAAGCACGACCTTGAGTGGCACCCACAACGTACATCATCTGTTCGTCATTTGCCCACTCCTGACTTTTACGGAGCACTTTTTCGAAAAGACGTTCGCCTTCCTTATCCTCCGTGAGTTGGAAATCATGCGACCCCTTGTTACTGGTAAGAGCCAACAGAATAACCCAGTGGCCAGGATAGCTAAGGAAAGGCGTCACGCTATCCTCACCCATATAGGGAGCTACTGTGACAGAGTCAATATCCAATTCTTCGAAGAATGAACGGGCATACATAGCCGATGTGTTACCGATATCACCGCGTTTGGCATCGGCAATGATGAACTGGTCGGGATATTGTTCCTTGATGTACTTTACTGTCTTTTCGAAAGCCACCCAGCCTTTTACGCCCAGACTTTCGTAAAAAGCCAAATTAGGTTTGTAGGCGACACACAGGTCAGCCGTAGCATCAATAATGGCCTTATTGAAAGTAAAGATTGGGGCAGCCTCATCCAACAAGTGGTCGGGAATCTTCTTAATGTCGGTGTCCAAGCCTACACAGAGGAAGGACTGTTTGCGACGGATGTTGTCAATAAGTTGTTGTTTATTCATATCTATTATTTATTAAATGATCAATCAAGTTCTTTAGTGGGAGGGGTCGCATTGTGGTAAAGATAGCCTTGCATATTAACCTTCAACAGGTCAGAATCGGAAGCAGAAGCCCCTCCGTAATTGTCAAACGAGGTAAGCACGAATCTGTTGCCTTGACGGGTCTGCAATACCGGCGGAGGTAACGTCTTGTCTTTATCACGCAGACAAAGGGTATCAACCGGGATGCAAAGCGTATCTTGTGCATAGTCCAGAGGGATGATGTAAAGGGTGTGATTATTCACAACTTCAGCAGACTGTATGCCTCTGACTAAGGTGCAGTAACGATAGCCTTGTGGCACCGGTATGGTAGTCTTATCAAACGTGTAATAACTGATGTCTAATTCGACTGTATCTTCTTTCACAACATCAATGAGTGTAAAGGAAATATCCTTATCCAGCAGGTCGCCAACACTTTTCTCCACACCGCCGTAATAATCGATAAGATATACTATCTTGCTATGTACCTGCTCAGCTTCCTCTTTCGGAAGGGAACGCAACCATGCCTCATATTGTTCCTCAGAAAGAGGCAGGTCGGTATTACCACTCTTCACTAAGGCTTCTTCTATCTCTCCTCTCAGCACACTGCGCGTAATGCCGGCATAATTTACCGGCAATGCTGACGTTAGCAGGAAGACGATGGAAAACGATATTGGAATCCAACTGATACGCCGTGCCCGTTCCACAATCAACTTGATGCAGACGAAATAGAACCACAGGTTTAGCGTCACCAAGTAGAGACGCTTGATGGTAATGCCATAATCCATGAAGCGGCGGGCAATGCCGACAGTCATCAGCAACAGTAAGGGCAGGACAAGAAGCGGCAACCAGCGGGCTATTCTCTCATCCATCTTTCTACCTTCTTTCAATCGAGACGGATAAAGACCGAATTCGATGCCGATGCAACCCAACATAAGTACCGTCACCAGCCATGACACCCATCCGTCCGGCAGTTCCCAACGAATAATGATGCGGGCTACATACAGATAGAGTACCAACAGATATAGACCTGCCAACGGCAAAAAGAGATAGCGGATGATACCATTCAAGAACGAGGAGGGTTGCCAACGGCGTTCGTGTTTCCGTTCACCTTGTGGCAACAGACCGAGAAACAGCAGTGAAGGAAGAGTAAGAAAACATACTACAGCGATATAGGCATAATTCTTTCCACTGACAGGTACTCCGAACAGTTGTTCCAGCGAAAAGAGTAACAGGCTCAGCCCTCCGTGCATAATTGCCCCGATTATGATAACCGTAGCCAATGTGCCTAAAGCATTCACCGCAAAATACCAGGCAGGAACATCATCCTTCTCGCGGAAAAACGACAAGAAGGACACCGATAGCCCGATAGCCAGCAATGCAGCTCCGTGAGCAATGCCTACGGATACCCGCAACTCGGAGATTTCAGAATAGAGAAAAAGGGAATCAACCGCCAGCAACAATTGCGCTACGATGTGTACAGCCCATACGATCCGTTTTCTTTTCACCTCCTCTCCCCACAAATGAATACTGAGCGAAAGCACAGTACCCACAGAAAGGAAATAGCCTGCAATCACCCACGGGCTATCGTCCTCAATAGTCGCCCCAATGATGTAAAAAAGGTAAACCGTCAGTGCCAAAACGAATGCCACCGTAAGCGGGAAACGCTTTGCACAACGGCGAAAGGCTTCACCCGCTGTCTGGAAAAGGTTGGAAAGAGACTGAAACTTCATAGGCTAAAGTTCGCTTTCCTTCAGCCGTTCTGCATTCTCTGCCACAATGAGGTGGTCAATGCAGTCCTGGATGTCCCCATCCATGAAAGCGGCCAGATTGTAGATGGTATAGTTAATACGATGGTCTGTAATACGTCCCTGCGGATAATTGTAGGTACGAATCTTAGCCGAACGGTCGCCCGTACTGACCATCGTCTTGCGCTTGGAGGCGATATCATCAATGTACTTCTGATGCTCCTTATCGTAGATGAAAGTGCGCAGACGTGACAGGGCACGCTCTTTGTTCTTGGGTTGGTCGCGTGTCTCGGTACATTCAATAAGGATTTCCTCTACCACGCCCGTATTGGGATTCTTCCAGTTGTAGCGCAGGCGTACACCCGACTCCACTTTGTTAACGTTCTGACCGCCCGCACCGCCACTGCGGAAAGTGTCCCACTTGATTTCGCCCTCGTTAATCTCTACGTCGAACGGTTCCGCTTCGGGCAACACGGCCACGGATGCTGCGGAGGTATGTACACGCCCCTGTGTCTCCGTAGCAGGAACACGCTGCACACGATGTACACCCGATTCGTATTTCAACGTACCATATACATTATCGCCCGTTACCGAGCAAATGATTTCCTTGAATCCGCCGGCTGCACCTTCGTTGGCACTGGACACTTCCAGTTTCCATCCCTTTCGCTCGCAATACTTGGAATACATACGGAAGAGGTCTCCGGCAAAGATAGCTGCCTCATCGCCACCCGTACCACCGCGTATCTCCAATATGGCATTACGGCCGTCTTGCGGGTCAGCGGGAATAAGAAGCAGCTTGATTTCTTCTTCCAGTTGGGGACGGCGGGCTTCGCACGCATCCAACTCCTCACGGGCCATTTCCCGCATTTCAGCATCTGTCTCGTTGGCAATGATTTCTTTGGCCTCATCAATACCGTTCAGCACTTGCATGTATTCCTTGCGGGCGGTCATCAGATCACCCAGTTCTTTGTATTCTTTTGTTAACTTGACGTAACGCTTTTGGTCGGCAATCACGGCCGGGTCCGTTATCAGGGTCGATACTTCCTCGTAGCGTGCCACGAGGCCATCAAGTTTCTCAAGTAGTGTATTATTGGCTTCTGTCATATTGATAAATCTGAGTCTAATGAGTTTCTTATAAATTCTGCGCTATCCATCCCACCGCCAGCGCTACAGCCACCGTAACAAATGCTGCCAACGCCCACTGTTTTCCACTCCACGACGGATAGGTTCCACCCAAACATGTACTGTTGATATATAAAAAGGCGAAAGGAGTAAGTAAGATTGCAAAACTTTGCAGACAAGCATAGTCCCACATATATACGCCTGCATACAGGGCTGCTTCCACTACTACGAACACGGCTATAAGAATAATACATAGCCGTTTCCGTATCGGCTTTGGAGATGATTGTTTGTGTTCTTTCATGTCTCTTCCTGTGATTAAGACTATTCGGGAAATATAATCGGGGGACTTACTTCCAACACTCTGCGACCAGTATAATCACAGCCGGAAGCAAGAAAGTGATAACGATACATAACAACCACTGCTTTTTGCTGTATTTCTTAGCAGAACCGTCAGGATTAATATAACGGCTGAAGTATGTCCCCAACAAACCGGCACACGTATAACAAAGGAACTTGAGGTAAGGGGTATCAAACCGGCATACAAGAGCTACCAGACCTATATATGCAATCAGGCCACCGATGCCCACTAAGCAACCTCTTTTACCTTTCATCACCCTTTATTCATGATTGTCATTCGTAACGGAACTCTCCAAATTCGCTGCGGATAATCAGTTCGCGCTTGTCACTCTCTTCGATACGACCCACTATCTGCGCATCAATGTTGAACGACTTGGAGATGGCAATGACTTCTTCGACATATTCAGGAGAGAGATAGACTTCGAAACGGTGACCCATGTTGAAGACCTTGTACATTTCTTCCCACTCCGTGCCGCTCTGCTCCTTAATAGTACGGAACAGAGGAGGAACAGGGAAAAGATTGTCCTTGATGACGCGGCAATTATCACCTACGAAGTGCAACACCTTCGTCTGTGCACCACCGGAACAATGTACCATACCATGAATTTGCGGACGCAAGGCATCAAGTAACTTCTTTACTACAGGAGCGTACGTACGGGTAGGAGAAAGCACCAGTTTACCGGCATCTAT
Source organism: uncultured Bacteroides sp. (assembly GCA_944320945.1). Taxonomy (GTDB): domain Bacteria; phylum Bacteroidota; class Bacteroidia; order Bacteroidales; family Bacteroidaceae; genus Bacteroides. The sequence continues at coordinate 45,070 of CALUJK010000018.1, forward strand.
CGGACTGCCCTCTACGGCATCAGTCAACTTCAAACCACCGCTGTACACCAACTCCTGAGGAACAGCATGGTCGTAACTCTCAGGATATTTTTCGGCCAGATACTTGGCAAAGACGTCGTGACGGGCAGAAGTCAGACCGTTGCTACCCATACCGCCGTTGTATTCTTTCTCGTAAGTAGCTTGTCCGTAAGAAGCAAGCCCCACAATAACATCACCCGGACGGATATTGGCGTTGTCTATCACGTCACTGCGTTTCATGCGACAGGTCACGGTGGAATCTACAATAATGGTACGCACCAAATCGCCCACATCGGCTGTTTCACCTCCGGTGGCATAGACACCAACGCCCATTTCACGCAACTCGGCCAACAATTCATCCGTACCGTTGATAATGGCTGAGATGACTTCACCCGGCACCAGCAACTTATTACGTCCGATGGTGCTGGACACTAAAATGTTATCCACCGCACCCACACACAACAAGTCGTCGATGTTCATGATCAGCGCATCCTGTGCAATGCCTTTCCACACGCTCAGGTCACCTGTTTCTTTCCAATATAGATAAGCCAACGAGGACTTGGTACCTGCGCCGTCGGCATGCATGATGTTACAATACTCCGGGTCGCCCCCCAGTATGTCAGGAATAATCTTACAGAAAGCACGAGGAAAGATGCCCTTATCGATGTTCTTGATGGCATTGTGAACGTCTTCTTTCGATGCGCTCACGCCGCGCATCATATATCTCTGGTTGCTCATAACATAAAGTATTTTAAACTTCTGCAAAGATAGGGATTATTCTCTAAAAAAACGGCACTCTCCCATGACAGAAGAGTGCCTGCACTTGTAAAGCATCGATTTTTACTAACTAATCAGCCAATATAAATGTTCACCATCAGACTGATATTAGCTGATCCATTCTCCTTGATAATTTCAAACTGGATTTTATTCTCACGTGCCAGCCAGCCGACAGCACCGGCCAGTTCGCGTTCACTCAATCCTGTGGCGCGTTGTACTTCTTCGAAAGTCCATTTACGATTCTCAGTGCTCAATGTATTCCACACTATACCTGCCCATTCGCCAATCAGATTCTTGTCCATAAGAATTTCCTCCTTTTCAAATTTTGCGGATTAATATTAATTCATATAGTTGTATCAAAGAAACCACGCTCAAATGTAATAAAATTCCAACAAATCCATACAGAAAGCATCTTATTTTACAAATATTAACCAAATATTTCAATAGGAGTTATACTAATTATTACAATTTGTTATCCATTGGTATGATTTATTGTCCCAATTAGAACTGTACCTGCGGAGCAACCTCCGTTCCTTCCTGCGCTTCGAAGTAGGCACGCTTATCAAATCCAAACATACCTGCTATGATGTTGCGCGGGAAGCGGCGTATAGCCGTATTATACTCCTTGGCCGCGTCGTTAAAGTTCTTGCGGGCCACATTGATACGGTTCTCCGTACCTTCCAACTGGGCTTGCAGTTCAAGAAAGTTCTGGTTTGCCTTAAGGTTCGGATAGTTCTCAGTAATGGCAAGCAACTTGCCCAATGCGGTGGCCAGTTGTCCTTGCGCACGTTGATATTCGGCTAACTTCTCCGGTGTCAGGTCGCTGGGATCTACCTTAATCTGCGTGGCACGGCTGCGGGCAGAGATGACGCCTTCCAGCGTTTCTTTCTCATGGGCAGCATAGCCCTTCACGGTGTTGACTAAATTGGGAATGAGGTCGGCACGACGCTGATATTGCGTCTCCACATTCGCCCATTGGTTGCTGACATGCTCGTCCATGCTGACCAGACCATTATAACTGCTAACTGTCCATCCTACTATAGCGAGGATAACGACCGCCACTGCAATAAGGGTAATTGTACTCTTTTTCATACTTCTCTATTCTATATTATTTTATTAATGGTTACTCCGTATTAGAATTAATGATTACTCTATATATCCATTTCTATGACTACACCGTATGCAGCCGATACGGGAATGCGTACATCCATCAGAACCTCGTCCCGACCCCGCCGCCACCGCCGGAACCGCCTCCGAAGCTGCCTCCTCCGAATCCGCCGCCACCCAGGCCGCCGAAACCTCCGAAACCGCCACCGAAAATGATAGGTCCTCCCCCGCGACCTCCGAAGCCGTCATCATCGGTGTCATCATACGACTCCTGCTCCCGGATGACCTGATGCCCGCAGTTCAGACAGGTATAGGTGATGGCTTCTCGCCGGACGCCATTACGGTGGGACAGCGTAACACTATCCGTACGTTGCAAGCGATGTTTCCCGCAATGGGGACAGCGGGAGGAAGCTCGATAGACCATCACACCCACGGCAATGGCTATGGCAAACAGGCCGAGTATCAGCAGCAACAGTCCGCCCAACGTTATCTCTCCCTCGCGGGCGGAAGAACCGTCGTTCTCCATCGACCCGTCCAATCGGGAGCAGACGGCACGTACACCCGCCACCATAGCTTCGCTCCACTGTTCGGCGCGAAGATGGGGCAGCATGTCGCGGGTCTGTATGCGCTTGCAGATAGCATCCGGCAAAACGCCTTCCAGTCCGTAACCGGTGTAGAACTGAATACATCGCTGCTCAATCACCAATAAGATAATGAGCCCGTTGTCGCGCCCCTTCTGACCAATGCCCCGCTTGCTCATCAGCTGATGGCAGAAATCGAAACAATCGGCATCGCCTATGCTGCCCACCACAGCCACTACGGTCTGAATGCCAGTTTGCTGCTCCAGTGCGTAGAGCATGCGGTCTATGCTGTCCGTGGCGGCGGGACTTAAAATCCCATCGGGATTGCAGGCATAACGGGTGCGGTCTTGCAGGTGCACCATAGGCAGATTGTCCGGTGTATAGACGGTCTGTGCCACGGCTGCGGAGAGCAGCAGGACACAGCAGATTATCATTGTCAAAATACGTTTCATAATTAATGTTCGATTATGACGAGGCGAATATACAGATTCTATCGTCATGGCATGTATTTATCGGTAAATTCTTTCACGCGGCGGGTATATTCCGCCTTGTTTTCCTTGTAGGAGACGGCATGTGCGGCACCGGGTACAAGCCACAGTTCCTTAGGCTCAGGCTTAGCCTCGTACAGGGGATAGACCATTGCCGTAGGCACGAAGGTATCGGCATCACCGTGAATAAAGAGCATGGGTAATGCGCACTTCTGCACCTGACTGAGGGCGGATGCCTGCCGGAACGACCAGCCATACTCCCACCGGCACAACAGGTCGGCCGTGTGGAGCAATGGGAAAGGAGGCAGCAGAAACATGCTGCGAAGCTCGTTGGCAAACTCGTCCCACACGGTGGTATAGCCGCAATCCTCCACGAGGCACTTCACCCAAGGTTGCTGATTGACACCCTGCCCCAAGTCGCCGGAGAGCATCATCGTCGTGGCCGCTCCCATCGAGATGCCATGAACCACCATCTGCGTATGTCCCAATGAGTCGGCAAACAGCTCATTAGCTTCCTCCATCCATTGAAGCACGTCCAGACGATCGAACCAGCCCATCTGTATGGCACTGCCTCCGCTCATGCCATGCGCATGGAGGTCGGGCAAGAGGATGTTATATCCTAACTGCCGACTATACAGATAGCCGATGTGCAACATGCGTACGGCGTTGTCGGTATATCCGTGGACGATAACCGCCGTCTTCGGTGTGGGATGGGCGGCGCGCACCATAAGTGCGTGCAATGGTTCCCCGCTCCGGTCACTGTCGATGTACCAGTCGCGCAAGGCACCCGCCTGCATAAGGCTGTCCACCCAAGATTGTAACTCGGGATAGGTGCGATACATATAGTCCATGGAAGCAGCCATATCGCGGCTGCGGGGCTCCAGTTCGCTGGGGCGCAGGGCAAAGCCCAGTACGTAGTAGGCAGCACAGAGCAGGATGGTGATAAATGTCAAGAGGATGATGAGCGTGTATTTCAGCGTTCGTCTCATAGGGGAAGATGATAGTCTATTGCTTCGTGTCAATAGTTTTATGGTGTCAATTATATTAGTTCTACTTTATTAATCATGAATGAATCTCATTACTCTCTTTCTCGGTCTCCACAACCATCGCCCTTCCCTCTTCATCGGCAACCCCGATTATACTTGATATCCTCACCGTCGCCTCCGCTGCCAAAGCCTCCTTCGTTGCCGCTGTTGCCGTCGCTAATACCTTTGACTAGCTTATAATCGGTCAAGGTAGCATAGCTGACACCTCGTCAAGCACGCCGGCATTCTGAAATTGCAGTCTGTTGAGTACGCTTTCGCGGAACTCTTTGCTCGGTGTAAAGACGATGCGCGGATTCTTTATCATGATGCGCCCTTGTCTTGAGGGTTGAACTCCTTTATAAGCTTGTATTTATACATAAAGCTTCCTTTTTTAGTGGAGTTGCAGATGCAAAGATAGTGTTTTTTAGATAGTATGCAAGTAATCTTAGAAAATATGTAACAACAAAAGCATCAAAAAGGACAAATGTACCTCATTGCTGATGACATACGTGTGTCGTCGCTTATGAATTTCTGTTTCCTCCCCGCCAATCACCTCCATTTCTTATCATCCTCCACAGGAGAAATTCTTCGTTCTCCGTTCTTCATTCTTCATTTAATTATATCTTTGTTGCCAGTGAACACATTATATATATTATAGTAACCCGCATAACTCATGGAACTACAGACCCCTGTCACCCTGCCTGCCGGCCTGCCCTTCATCAGCCATGCCGACCGCTTGATGCTGCTCGGCTCCTGCTTCGCCACCGAAATAGGCACACGCCTCACGGAAGCCAAGTTCAACTGTGACGTCAATCCCTTCGGCGTACTTTACAACCCCCTTTCCTTATCCACCGCACTGCGCCGCATAGTGACCGGTCAGCCCTATGGCGCTGACGAACTCTATCAGCACAACGGACTATGGCACAGCCCAATGCACCACGGTGACTTCTCTGCCCCTAATGTCACCGAGGCACTGGAGCGTATCAACCATCGGCTGACCCACGCTCACCGCTCACTGACGCAACTGACGAGACTGCTGCTGACCTTCGGCACGGCGTGGGTGTACGAAGATAAGGAGAGCGGTCGCGTGGTAGGTAACTGCCACAAGCTGCCCGAGCGGTTCTTCCGTCGCCGCCTGCTGACGGTGGACGAGGTGGTGTCCGATTATGTCAGCCTGCTATCCGGGCTGCTGGCCGTCTGTCCCCAGCTGAAGGTGCTTATCACTATCAGCCCTATCCGACACCTGCGCGACGGGCTTCATCAAAACCAACTGAGTAAGGCCACACTGCTGCTGGCCACGGAGCGTGTCTGCTCGCTTTTCCCTGACCGGGTATCCTACTTCCCTGCATACGAGATACTGCTGGACGAGCTTCGCGACTATCGCTTCTACGCTCCGGATATGGTGCATCCTTCGGAAGTGACCGTCAGCTACGTATGGGAACGCTTCTCGCAAGCCTGCTTCTCCGCGGAGACGAGACAGCTTGTAGCCACCTGTCAGCAGCTGGCTCGCGACCTGTCACACCGGCCTCTCCGCCCTGATTCGGAAGCTTATAAGCGTTTTTTAGGACAAATCATGTTAAAAATAGACCAACTGACGGAAAAATATCCGTACTTAGGCTTCCAAAATGAAAAGGAACTATGCAATACACGATTGAACAAATAAGCACACTGATGGGCGCGCGCCTAGAAGGGCATGCGCCACAAGCTATCATCAACTGGCTGCTGACCGATAGCCGGTCGCTCAGTTTCCCTGAGGAGACACTCTTCTTCGCACTGACCACCAAGCGCAACAGTGGCGCACGATACATAGCGGAACTCTATGCCCGTGGCGTGCGCAACTTCGTAGTCGGCGAACAGGAGTACAACACTTCTCCGTCGGACTTCCCTCAAGACGATACCGCCAACTACCTCATCGTCTCCAACCCGCTGAAAGCCCTGCAAAAGCTGGCCGAACAGCATAGGGAGCGCTTCCATATCCCCATCATCGGCATCACGGGCAGCAACGGCAAGACCATCGTCAAGGAATGGTTGCACCAACTGCTCAGTCCCGAACGGGCTATTACCCGCTCACCGCGCAGCTATAATTCGCAGATAGGTGTGCCGCTGTCCGTGTGGCAGTTGGACGAAAGCAGTCAGCTGGGCATCTTCGAGGCAGGCATATCCGAACCCGAGGAGATGCGAGCCTTGCAGAACATCATCCGCCCCACTATTGGCATACTGACGAATATAGGCGGGGCGCATCAGGAAAACTTCTTCTCCTTACAAGAGAAGTGCATGGAGAAACTGACGCTGTTTAAAGACTGCGACGTGGTCATCTACAACGGCGACGATGAGTTCATCAGCAACTGTGTGGCCAAGTCCATGCTCTCTGCCCGCGAAATCGCGTGGAGCCGGACAGACATGGAGCGTCCCCTGTACATCAGCAAGGTGGAGAAGCGGGAGGACTCGACCTACATTGCCTATCGCTATCTGGATATGGACAATAGCTTCGTGCTGCCCTTCATAGATGATGCCTCCATCGAGAACTCGTTGAACTGCCTCGCCGCCTGCCTGTATCTGATGTTACCAGCCGAGCAGATAACCGAACGGATGAACCGCTTGGAACCGATTGCCATGCGCCTGGAGGTGAAGGAGGGAAAGAATGGCTGCCTGCTCATCAACGACAGTTACAACAGTGACATGACGTCGCTGGACATCGCGCTGGACTTCCTCTACCGGCGCTCACTCAGCACGGGGCTGAAGCGCACACTCATCCTGTCCGACATACTGGAGACAGGGCAGAACGCCCCCACTCTGTACCGCCGCTTGACGCAACTGATGCACAGTCGGCAGATAGACCGCATCATAGGCGTGGGGCGTGACATCTCCTCGTGTGCCGACCTCTTCTCCGGCGAGAAGGCGTTCTATCCCAATACGGAGGCACTGATGCAGGCCATCGCACGGGGCGAGTTGTCACTCAGTAACGAATTGATACTGATTAAAGGCGCCCGTAAGTTTGGCTTCGACGCACTGACTGAGCTGCTTGAAAAGAAGGTGCATGAGACTATCCTCGAGGTCAATCTGAGTGCCATGATAGCTAATCTGAACCACTATCGCGCCATGTTGAAGCGTCCAGACACGAAGATGGTGTGCATGGTGAAAGCCTCGGCTTATGGGGCAGGTTCCTATGAGATAGCAAAGACGCTGCAAGAGCACCATGTGGACTACTTGGCCGTGGCTGTGGCCGACGAAGGCTCCGACCTGCGCAAGGCGGGCATTACGACCAACATCATCATCATGAACCCGGAGATGACGGCCTTCAAAACGATGTTTGACTACAAGCTGGAGCCGGAGGTGTACAGTTTCCATATGCTGGACGCACTGGTGCGGGCGGCAGAAAAGGAGGGCATCACCCACTTCCCCATCCACATCAAGATAGATACCGGCATGCACCGGTTGGGCTTTGCTCCGGAGGAGATGCCACGGCTGGTCAGCTGCCTGAAGGAGCAAGATGCGGTGATAGCACGCTCTGTGTTCTCGCATCTGGCGGGCAGTGACTCGGCACAGTTTGATGCCTTCACCCGCCAGCAGATAGAAAGCTTCGAAAGGGCAGCGGCACAGCTTCAGGCCGCCTTCCCCCACCGCATCTTGCGGCACATCTGCAACACGGCCGGCATCGAGCGCTTTCCGGGGGCACAGTTCGACATGGTGCGTCTGGGCATCGGCCTCTACGGCATCAACCCGATAAACAACTCTATCATCAATAATGTAAACACGCTGAAGACAACCATCCTACAGATACGGGATGTGCCGCAGGAAGATACGGTAGGCTACAGTCGTCGCGGGCGGTTGACGCGGCCGTCGCGCATCGCAGCCATTCCCATCGGCTATGCGGACGGACTGAACCGTCACTTGGGCGTAGGGCGTACATACTGTCTGGTGAACGGGCATCGCGCTCCCTATGTGGGCAACATCTGTATGGACGTGTGCATGATAGACGTCACGGATATTCCTTGCCATGAGGGGGACACGGTGGAGATATTCGGCGACCATCTGCCCATCACCGTGCTGTCTGACGCGCTGGACACCATCCCATACGAGGTGCTGACGAACATCTCTTCTCGGGTGAAGCGGGTGTATTATCAGGATTAAGAGCAGAACAGACGAGCCTGTTACAGCAGAAGGGTGGTAACGTAATGAGATATGGCACGCATACTGCCTCTTTGATTATAAAGTGCTGAGGGCATTCCTACCCTCAGCCTTATGTCTTTGGAGGTTAAGGCAGCGCCTCTACCGTCTGCCGCAAGCGGATATCCTCACTGGAAGCCCCTATCATGAACTCGAATTCGCCCGGCTCCACCGTCCACTGCATGTGACGGTCCAGCAATTGCAAATCTTCGGACGTCAGGGTGAAAGTGACCTGCTTCGTCTCACCCGGCCGGAGCGTTATCCGCTCGAAGCCACGCAGCACCGAGTCGTAAGCGATGACACTGCTTACCTTGTCGCGTACATAGAGCTGCACCACTTCATCGCCGGCACGACTGCCCGTATTAGTCACATTGAAACGGATGATATAGTTGCCTTGCGTAGATTGGCGGAGAGGTGTCACTTCCAGATTGGAATACTCGAACGTCGTGTAACTCAGTCCATATCCAAACGGGTACAGTGCCCCGAGGACACGCGTCTTGCCCGCTCCGTTGGGACCTTCGCCCGGTTGCCCGGCATGCGAACCCGGCTTAAAGGGGAAGTTCAATTCGATTTGCCCGACACTCTTGGGGAAAGTCACCGTCAGTTTACCGCCCGGATTATGCTCACCAAACAGGGTTTCAGCCACCAAAATACCTCCCTGACAACCGGGGAACCATGCCTCAAGAATGGCCGGTACATGTACATCCGCCCAATTGATGGTAAGCGGTTGACCGTTAATAAGTACCAGCACGACAGGCTTACCCGTGGCATAAAGCGCCTCAAGCAATTGCTGCTGACGTCCCGGCAGATCAAGCGAAGTGCGCGAGCGGCTCTCACCCGTGCAGAACTCATCTTCGCCCAATACGGCTATCACCACATCACAGTCACGCGCCTTCTGCACGGCATCGGCGATACCGGCTTCCTCGTCTGCGGTCAACGGAGCAGGCAGAATCTCGGTAGAGGGCCATCCGGCATCTACCACCTCACATCCCTTGGCATAAAGCACTTCGAACGAACCGGACAGATACTGACGAAGGCCGTCAAGCACCGTTACCGTCTTTAGCCCGTTCGGCCCGTAACGGCTTATCATGAAATTATCTTCATCGGCCAGCGGACCGGTCACCAGCACTTTCTTGATACGCTGCTTGTCCAGCGGCAACAGATTGTCGGCATTCTTCAGTAGGACGAGTGACTGCTGCTGCATCTCCTTGACGAAGTCCATGTTGCGTTCCACACCTCCAACCTTGTCCGACGCTTGGGTGTCTTCCACATACGGATGGTCGAACAGTCCCAACCGGAACTTGACACTCAAGACCTCGGCTACCCGCTTATCAACAGTAGCCATAGATATTTTCTTCTCCTCCAGCAACCGACGTATTGGCAAGATAAAATCCGATGGAGGTGTGAAATGGGTACGCACATTTAGTCCTGCCTCAAGCACTTGGCGGACAGCCTCATCATACGTATCGGCCACATGGTGCTTGGTCTGCACGAACTCCACCGCTTCGCTGTCACTCACCACATAGCCGTCGAAGCCGTACTCCTCGCGCAACAGTTCAGTCAGGAAATAGTAACTGGCAGACACGGGCACACCGTCCCAATCATTGTAGCTGCTCATCACGCCCATGGGATGCGCCTCGCGTATCACCTTCTTGAAGGGATACAGATAGAGTTGATGCAATTCACGTGGTGCCACATGGGGGTCGGTCCGGCAGTTTCCGTCACGCCCACCCTTGGGGACACTATACACAGCATAATGCTTCAAAGTAGATGCCACTCCCTGCGACTGTATGCCGTTCACCATCTCCGCACCGAGTTCTGCTATCAGATAAGGATCTTCACCGTAACACTCCAATGTACGTCCCCAACGGGGGTCGCGCACCACGTCCAAAATGGGCGCATAGACATTGGTATATCCCAACGCCTTAGCCTCTTGTCCGACAATGACACCGGCCCGGTGCACCAAGTCACGGTTCCACGTACTTCCTATGGCAATCGGTGCGGGCAACGGTGTGGCCTTCGTATGGTTCAACCCATGTATGCCTTCGTTGGTAAAGTCCACGGGAATGCCCAGCCGCGTCTCTTCCACAAACCAGCGCTGTACGGTATTGATGGCCTCGGCATGTTTACTGAAAGGATGAAGCAGATGGGTCACGCGCGTACTCTTCTTCCCTACCCCGTTCAGCATTTCGTCGATATTAGCTATGCCGTCTTTCCAAATCTCGTTCTTCCATCCGGCGGTAGGCAGTGAATCTTTCAGCACCCGCCCGTAACCATAGAGCGTAGCAAGCTGGCAGGTTTTCTCTTCCACATTCATCTGCGAGAGCAAATCGGCCACACGTTTGTCTACCGATTGCGTCGGGTCTTCGTATATGTCCTTTTTACCATTCTTGTTAAAGTCAATCCAGCCTTTGTGATACATTTCTTTGTGTTGTGCATACGTTTCTCCCGTTGCCAGCGTCAGGCTGAGGAGGAATACACCCGAAATCAGTTTGTGATGTTTCATGAATTCTTTATTTTATAGGGTATTAGATGATTCGTTCAGCAATGTCTCATAGCGGTGGTGCAGACACGTCTGCAAACGGCGATGAAGCGCCCGCATCTCCTCTGCGGAAATACCGCCCGCCTGCCGCCAGCGTTCCAACAAAGGGGCAGTAAGACGAAAGACTTCTTCTTCGGTTGCTTCCAATTGTTGCATATAGCCTGTGCCCGAAGCATTATATAATTTCTCCCAATGCAGGTAACGTTCGGTCCCCATACCGGCATGATAGGAGAATACACTGTCGGCCAACGCTTGTGACCATTGGCACAGCTGTGATGTCGTGCCTGCCGCTCCTTCACGGGCAAGCAACGGGGGTAATTCTCCGCCGCCAGTTTTCTTTAACCATACAGGCAATGTGACGCCCGTAGGCGGATAGCCCAACAACGTCCACATCGTAGTAAGTTCCGCCGCTTCACCCGGTTTTACCCCCTGTACTACTACCGAGCAGGAGGTGCTTCGCCGTGGAATAAAGTCCTGGTCAACAAACCATCCGGAAGTATGCGGCGGATTGAATGCAGCGTCACGCAAATCAATGCCCAATTTACAATTACGGAACGAACGGGACACGTCGTGCAGGATGAAGTGTGGCGTCAGATTCCCGTCATCGGCAGCCTGTTTAAACCGACGTTCGGCTTCCAGATAGCGCACCTGTCCGGCACCGGGTCCCGTGCCTGATACGGAGAAATTGGTACGCACAATATATCCATGCGGCGCATCCGCCGGATTATTGGCATCGAACATCACGTAACTGTCGTAATCCACCTCAAACATCGCTGCCCCGCCCTTAGCGTCTATCACTCCCAAATTGGCTTCTATCAGCGAAGGCTTTGCCAGCGTATCAAGGAAATGCCGGAAGTCGTCCACCGTGGCACAAATCTCTAAAGCCCGATAGATAATGCGACCGTTGGCCGCCCCGCGTTCTTCTCCCTCTTTCACCGTTTCCAGATTGTACGACTGCGTATTCATCAGTGCAAAGCCGGCTTCGTTCATGCCTATCCATGCTTCGCGGCGATGGTGAAAATCATCGCTGTTCACCACCGCTACAAAAGCATATTTCTCGCCTTGCACATACGCTACATGATTACGCAAAAAATCTGTGTCGCGGTGTTTCCACAACAACGGACGGCCGTCAGGCGTCGCCTTACCCGACACCACGGCTGAAGTACATGCTCCTGCCGGCAATGTCGTAAGACACACCCACGCAATGAGCATGAACACTATGTTTTTAACTGAATTCATACGGATATTCATTACAAGCCTCTTTTATGCCACCATAGCATTCAAAAGGACTTGCCTACAAATATAGCGGAAAAAGAAAGAGGCTGTATCAAAATAAGTGCCGAATATCATTACGTATTGTCATGCAGAACAAAAGTGAAGCACGACAGTATGATATAGTCTGTGTCTATTTTGATATAACCTCTTTCTTATGAAGAGTAAAGAATGCTGTCTATTTCTTCTCCGCAGCCTTCAGTTTCACTAAGACTACGCCGTTCTTGCCCTTTTCACCATAAGGCTTCGTGGAGTTTTCGTCTTTCAGCACTTTAATGCTCTCTATGGTCGAAGGGTCGATTTTGCTAAGTCCAGAGGCGTCAATCTCTTTACCATCAAGGAGAAAAAGCAGAGAATCCTTTTGGCTATCAACATTTTTCTTGGTATCCGTATTTAAACGGAACATAACAGGTATTGTATATTTCACTGCCACCGCCTTGCCATCCTGCATACCGGGTGTCCAACGGGGCATGGAGCTTATCACACGAACGGCCTCAGCATCCAGGTCCTTATCCACGCCACGTACTACAGACGGATTCGTTATATTACCTTCTTTATCAACGACAAACTGCACCACTACACGTCCTTGTTTCTTCGCCTTCTTGGCAGCTTCCGGATACCGAACATTTTTAGACAGGTATTTCAACAGTTCATTGACCCCACCGGGATACTCCGGCATTTTGTCCACCTCATTATAAATATTGTCATCAGCAGTCACCTCCACCGGCTTTCCTACCAGCGTCAAAGGAACGCCTGTCACCGCCGTATCTCCGGCAGCAACAGCGTTTTTCTCCGCATTTGTTTCGGCAATTGTCACCAAATCATTAACTTTGGCATTTGAAATCTCCCGAGTCACTTCTGAGACTTCGGGACGGGCAAAGGCAGTCACGGCAATGGCTGCCACCGGAAGTACATAAAGATACTTCAGACGTGCCCACGAACTCGATTTTTCTTTCGTCATCATGGTAATACGTTTTTTAAGTTTACTGTGATTAAAGCTGTTGGCCATAGAGTAGAGCCTTGTGCCGACAGCTTTTTTAATTAATAATAGTTGATATTGTTTTGCATCGATGCCTTGATTGATAACGGCTTCGTCCGCCTCATATTCGTGTATGTTCTGCAATTCTTGCTTCAGCAGCCACGAAGCGGGGTTAAACCACTGAAAAAAGATACATACATCTGCCAGCAGCAAGTCAAGCGAATGACGGCGACGGATGTGTGCCAACTCATGGGTCAGGATTTCACGGCCGTTCTCTTCCAAATCTTTTCGGGAAATGACAATGAATTTCAACCAACTGAACGGAGCTATTTCGCGATTGTGCACCAACAGCGTCGCTTTATCCGCCGCATTTGGCACATACCGGCAGATATCCTCCCGCCGACCGGAACGAAGCAGCAGTGCCAAACGTCCCAACGAATAGAGATTACGGCAAACGAAAAACACAATACCGCAAACATATATCCACATCACCCCTTGTACCCACCAAGGGATGGTAGCTTGTGGTGCTACCGCTTCGACTGCATCCATTGACCCAACCAGCGAAAGCCATTCCTCCAGCGTCAGTAGTGTATTTTGCACGCCGGTCGGTTGTTTCACACTGATTTCCACCAATGGCAACAGGCACGACCACAGCAAAATGCCCAACAACGCAAAGCGGTTAAAGCGATGAAATGTCTCCCGACTCAACAGCAGGCGGTAAAACAGATAGAATATCGCCAGGCAGACAGCAGACTTTATGATATAAACTAAGAAGATGCCCATATTCGAATCATTTTTTGTGCCCCGGTTCTCCGGTCGTTCCGTCCTTTTCCACCTCGGCAATCAACCGCTTCAATTCATCTAACGAGATATCCTCTTCCTGCACCAGCGATGAAACTGCGTTGAGATACGAATTATTGAAATATTTACTGATAACACCCTTCAGCGTGCGACGACTGAAATCGTCACGGCTCACCGCTGCATAATATTGGAAAGTGCCCCGATGTGCTTTGTGAGCGACAAAGCCCTTTTCTTCCAATCCGCGCACTATGGTAGAAATCGTATTGAAGTGCGGCCGCGGCTCTTCGTAGAACGTCACTATCTCTTTTACAAACAACGGACCCTTTTCCCAAAAGAATCCCATAATTTCTTCTTCTTTGGATGTCAGTTTCTTCATTTTCCTTCTATTTTCAGAGGTTTCGTAATCATATCGGTTATTACATCACAATGTATAACTATATTTATTAGTTTTACAACATCCGTTGCCGTTAAATAAACTAAAGACTATAGTTACAGCACCCGGTTTACATACAACATCTACACCTTATTCTATAATTAGAAAAGATTTTCTCTAAAAAACGTACGTAACATGCCGAAAATCAGACGATGTAACAGGAATGAAACATTTATGTTGCACAAACACAATACATATTTCGTACCTTTGCGGCCGAAAATTAAAATCCACAAAGAAACATCATGAAAAAAAGCTTGCTGATACTGCTCGTCAGCCTGTTGACAGTAAACATACAGGCACAGAACACACGTACCAACGAAGACGGGAAACGCATTGACAAAAAGAAGCTGGAAAAGAAAGATTACATTCCCGAAATACACGGTACCCTCCGTGCCAAGTATGAATATCAGCCGCAGATGGGTGCCGGACGCTTCGAAGTGCGTAATGCACGTGTCAGCATCACCGGTAATGTACTGCCGATTGTGGCATATAAAGCAGAAATAGACCTCTCGGACGAAGGAAGCATCAAGATGCTTGATGCATATGCACGCATCTTCCCGGTAAAAGGACTGACGGTAACCGCCGGACAGATGCGCGTGCCGTTCACCATCGATGCACACCGCTCGCCGCACCAACAATTCTTTGCCAACCGCTCGTTCATCGCCAAACAGGTGGGCAATGTGCGCGATGTCGGTTTGACACTGGGATACAAGTTACCCATCGAATTACCTTTCAACATCGAAGCCGGTATATACAACGGCTCGGGACTGACCAACCAGAAAGTATGGCACAAGGAAGTGAATTACTCTGCCAAAGCACAAATCTACCCCGTGGAGGGATGGAACATGACCTTCAGCGTGCAAGGCATACAGCCTGAAGAAGTATGGATGCGCTCGTATGACTTCGGTACTTACTACGAAGTGGGACGCATACACATCGAGGGAGAATATCTATACAAACAATATTCACACAATGCCTTTAAGGACGTGCATGCCGTGAACAGCTTCGTAAACTACGACCTGCCGCTGAAGAAAGCATTCACCAAGATGTCTTTCCTGATGCGCTACGACATGATGACCGACCAGAGCGATGCCAAGACCACCGACGAAGAAAGCGGCGCACTCATCACCACCGACTACAAACGTCATCGGTTGACCGGAGGTATCACCTTGAGCCTGAGCAAAGCTTTCAGCACCGACCTGCGTCTGAACTACGAAAAGTATTTCTACCCCGAAGGCAGCATTGCCAAAGAATCCGAACAGGACAAGATTGTAGTGGAACTGATGGTACGCTTCTAACAAAAACGGCCTTTACTTTTGTATCAACACGACGGCATAGGCCGAAATGCCTTCTTCGCGTCCCGTAAATCCTAACCGTTCTGTAGTGGTGGCTTTGATGGATACATCTTCTTCATCAATGCCCATCACGCGAGCCAGCGTCTGCTGCATGACTGGGATATGCGCTTTCAGTTTGGGGCGCTCGGCACAGACGGTGGCATCGACATTACCTACCGTGTAGCCCTTTTCGGCTATCAGCTGCACGGTTTTCTTCAACAATATCTTACTGTCTACATTCTCAAACTCATCGGCCGTATCGGGAAAATGATAACCGATGTCACGCATGTGTGCAGCGCCAAGTAAAGCGTCACAGATGGCGTGTATCAACACATCGGCATCGCTATGCCCAAGCAATCCTTTCTCATGCTCCAAGCGGATGCCGCCCAACCATAACTCACGGCCTTCTACCAGCCGATGAACATCAAAGCCGAAACCTACACGAATTTTCATATACTGCATTTATAAGTTATACTTTAAGACAAAGGTAAATATAAATAAAGAAAAGAGAAAGAAATGGCAAAGGAGAAAGATTCAGAACAGAAGTTTGTACAAATACATTACTTTATAAGAAACACCCCTTACACCGCTTCAGAAGATATTGTGACGGGGGGGTTGTTCCGAAGCCTTTCGGAGCACGAACGAAGTTAACTTGGAACGCGCTAGCAAAGGCTTGGAAGCACGCTCCGAAAGGCTTCGGAACAAACAGGCAACAATGCCGCACTTTTTTGTACGTACATTTTACCATCCGCGAAACAAAACTGCCGGATTACAAACAGATGTTTCCGGAAACAATGATATAAGAAGATACGATGAAACTACAGCGAGAGTTGTCAACTGAGGCTCTCAACGGATATGGAAATCCAGCAGTTTCTCATCCCCCAGATAACCTTGCAAATGCTGCCCGATGCTGACAGGGCCGACACCGGCCGGAGTGCCGGTAAAGAGCAAGTCACCCATCTTCAACGTCATGAAGCGGCTGACATAAGCGATGATATCATCCACCCGAAACAGCATGTCTGCCGTAGAACCGTGCTGTACAGTCTGCCCGTCGATGTCCAAACGGAAGTCCAATTGCTGCACATCTCCGCCGGCTTGCTCCAAAGGAATGAAAGTGCCGATGGCTGCCGATCCGTCAAATCCTTTACAGATTTCCCACGGCAACCCGTTCTCGCGGGCATCCCGCTGCAAATCGCGCGCAGTAAAGTCGATGCCGATAGTCACCGCATCATAATAACGGTGGGCAAAACGGGGCGCAATGCACTTGCCCAACCGGCAAATGCGCACTACCACTTCTGTCTCATATTCTATCTCGCGGGAAAAGTCCGGCAGGAAAAAAGGCTTGCCATCCCGCAAGATGGAGGAATCCGGCTTCATGAAAATAACCGGTTCTGTATTTACACGGTCGTGCCCCAGCTCGCGGTTGTGCAGGGCATAATTCATTCCTACGGCTATAATTTTCATTTTTTCACTTCATTAAAGTTCAGCCGGTTAAACATCAAGGCCAAATGGGCATACAGGGAAGTATTCTGCACTACAATATGCTCCGGCACGCGGATGCGGAACGGTGTAAAGTTCCACACGGCCTTTATGCCGCCTGCCACCATCTTGTCCGTAATGCTTTGGGCAATCTCGATGGGAACGGTCAGCACGCCGATATTTACGTCATACTCCACGCGCTTCTGCTCAAAAGTGTCCGAATGGAAAATGGGTATGCCGTTGAGTGATGTGCCCACCAGCTGCGGGTTCACGTCGAATGCCGCCACGATTTCCAAACCGAAGTGCCGCAAACCGGTATCGCTCAACAATGCACCTCCCAAGCTACCCACACCGAAAAGAAAAGCCTTGTGACTCTCCGTAAAACCCAAAAAGTCCTCCAATACAGCAATCAGGGTATCTACCTCATAGCCTACGCGCGTACGTCCGGATATATTGACGTATGACAAATCTTTAGCTATTTGTGAAGCATCAATGTTGATTTCTTTGGATATTTGTGTGGACGAAACAAAGCGCTCTCCCCGCTGCTTTAACAACTTGACATTAGAAAGATACCACGGCAACCTGCGCAATGTAGGTTCAGGAACTTTCGCTTCTTCCTTTTTGGCTGACGAATTGCTCATGAGCAATGTGTTTTTTTAGTTCGTTTCAGGGATGTATATTCAGATTCATTACCTTTTGTGAAAGACAAAAGTACGTTTTTTTTCGGACTTGCAAGACGAATGACGGGGAATTTCAGTACTTTTGCTTCTCTTTTCCCTTAAAAATTGAACTATTATGGCCCGAAATGAAAAGAACAACAACTGGAAAGAACGTCTGAATGTGGTGTATTCCACAAATCCTGACTTTCAATATGAAACCGAAGCTACCGAAGAAGCTGAAACGTTGCCTCCCACACAACAGAAGTTGCGCGTACAATTGGACCGCCGGAACCGCGGCGGCAAGGTGGTGACCCTCATCACGGGATTTGTGGGAACAGATGACGACCTGAAAGAGCTGGGACGGCTGCTGAAACAAAAATGCGGCGTAGGCGGCAGTGCGAAGGATGGAGAAATTATCATACAGGGTGATTTCAAGCAGAAAGTCACCGAATTGCTGAAACAGGCAGGATACACACGAACCAAAACGGCAGGATGAAAACTTGATATTCTCCTGCGTTATATGTATCTTTGTCCCGATATATCAACCAGAACTTGTCCAAACGCGATGAATATAGAAGAATCTTATCAAAAAACGAAACATAAAAGAAATTCATAATATGGATATAGATTTTGTCATTACATGGGTTGATATGGACGATCCGAAGTGGCAAACGGATTTTTCAAAATATTCCGTTAACAAAAACAATACCAAGAACGGGACTTCCGAAGCCCGTTTTCGCGATTACGGTTTTTTGAGATATTGGTTTCGCGGAGTAGAGAAATTTGCCCCATGGGTACGCAAGATACATTTTGTAACATGCGGTCAGAAACCGGCATGGCTTGATACAAATCATCCCAAGATTCATCTAGTGAATCACAAGGATTATATTCCGGAACAGTTTCTACCGACTTTTAATTCAGTAGTAATTGAATATTATCTGCATAGGATCCCTGGTTTAGCGGAGCATTTTGTCTATTTCAATGACGATTTTTATATTATAAATGCCATCACACCGGAACGTTTTTTCAAAAACGGACAGCCTTGCGACATTGCCGCTTTCCTTTACAACCCATCTTGGTCACAATGGTATAGAACACTTAGGAACAGCATACAAATCATCAACCAACACTTCGACAAAAAAGAGGTAATGACCCGTTTTCAAGACAAATGGTTCGATAAAAGTTATGGTTCAAGAGCCTGCTGGAACTATCTATTGAAGCCATACGGCAAATTCATTCCCCTACGGACACCTCACAATGCACAACCGTTTCTGAAAAAGACCTTCGAAGAGGTATGGGAAGTTGCCGAAAAAGAGCTGACCGAAGCATCGGTCAACCGGTTTCGTGCCTTGAACGATTATACCCCGGAACTTTTCCGCACCTGGCAAATCTGCCAAGGCAACTTCGAGCCGTACAACACTTACAGCGATACCAAGATGTTTCCCCTTATGATCCGTCCGAAACAGGCCGTCAAAGCAATTTACGAACAATCTTATTCACTGATTTGCCTGAACGACAATGTACACATTCGCAATTATGCACAAGTGATGAGAAATATCAGGGATGCTTTCGAACACATCTTGCCTGAAAAATCGAGTTTCGAGAGGTGATACAAGTAGAAAATTATAAACCGTAATATTCACCCCACTTATGAATAAAGTCCTTGCAGAAATTATAGCGGGCGTAATCCCACATAAAATGACACGAAACAGATGGCGCGGTATCCTGCGCTATGGGCCGATTAATGCTATTAAACTACTGTTCCGGCTGATGCGGAACCATACACAGCCGAAATATTATCTTGCGGTATGTGCCATAGCCAAGAACGAAGGACCCTACTTCAAAGAGTGGATAGAATGGCATCGCCAAAAAGGGGTGGAGAAATTCTACATCTATGACAACGAGAGCACAGACTGCACCCAAGAAATACTTGCACCCTACATAGAGTCGGGAGTAGTGGAATACATCTTTTTTCCCGGATATAAAAAACAACTGGCCGCTTACGATGACTGTTTAGACAGACATCGCTTCGACACACGTTGGATTGCCCTTATTGATTTGGACGAATTCATTGTACCCATAAAAGATAAGACAATACCTGAGTTTTTAAAGCGATTTGAGAAATTCCCGGCAGTCGAAATAAACTGGTTAATCTATGGCAGCGGTGGAGCAAAAACAAAAGTTCCCGGCACAATGATGGAACGGTTCAAACACCATTCCCGTCCTGAACATTATCTGAACAGACATGTAAAGAGCATCGTCAACCCACGGCGCGTATTCACAATGATCGGTTGCCACGAAGTAGCACGCATCTCCGGTCATGCTGCCGACTCGCATGGCAACTTTATAAAAAAGAACTGGAGGGAACGCGAACCACAACAGGATGTAATCCGCATCAACCATTATGCAGTGCGCTCCTACGAAGAATTTATAGAAAAACAGCATCGCGGAAGGGCTGCAGGCAGAACCAGGATTGTGAAACCGGAATATTTTACCCGCTTCGATCTCAACGATATTGAAGAAAGTTCAGAAATCTCAGTTTGAGAAATAGAGATATCACTCTTTTACAAATGGGAGAATGTCCCTATGTAACGAAACGCGGAAAAATGACAATAAAAATGGCATAAGAAGTGATTATCATCTATCATCTCCATATGCCATCTTATTTTTTAGGGACATTTACTGAATATCCCATCTCTATTTCTCAAACTGAGATTTATTCGGGAAACGTTCACTGAGAAAAGCAGCAGCCTTTTTCCTATGATTGTCGGTTGCATATTCCGAATCGTTCATACAAAATAAGACTGGATTATATCTTGCAAATTTCTCGTAATGACTTTCCTTATGAATGTGAAATCTAAACGATGTATTCTGCGTCACATAACACAGATGTCCACGTTTCTCTGCCAAAGCTGCATACGCATATAGACTCCGTTGAATATCATTTACACTACGCACATGATTCGAAAGCGTAGCCTCTATCTCCTTTTGAAAGATCTGTTCTGTATGCAGGCAATTGCTTTTCAGATAAGCATCGATGTTGTGATGCGCTTTGCCACTGTAATAGGTGCCATACTTCTTCTCTACCAATTCGGCAGCATTCTTTATAATTTGGCGATAATTACTCAATGGCCGTTTTTTAATCTTTTCCACATACCATAGACTGAACTTTCGAAAGAATCTACGATTCAATCGGATGATGGGCAAACCATCAGATGCAAAAAAGAAATCAGGAGTAACCGGTTTGTTAATAAACATATCATCGTTAGCAAAAAGAAAATGCTCCGACAAACCTGGAATTTTACACAAGAAATGCTCTATTACTGTCGAATTAAAAGAAGGTAAGCAAACTTCCGGCATTATTTCCTTATGATCTACAATCTTAATTTTTGGATTCAACGTATTCAGCCAACTTGGAACCTGATTATCTGTCACGATAAAAATCTGATGTATCCATGGGGCATACTGCTCCACCGAACGTAAGCTATACTTCAGTTCATCATTATTCGCATACCGCCCTTTGCAATTTGTCTGAGAACCATTATCTTCCGGATTTCCTATACAAGCATTACGCTTAGCCTGCCATACCGGGTCATTGCCATCTACCCAAAGATATACTAAATCAATATCCATAAACCATTTACCCAATTTTTTTACATTACAAATATGGTTCTTTATTTTAAATAATCCAATATTTTTTTTGCGAAAACATACATCAACCTTTTACAGGCTTAATGCGCTTCCTTAAATATTGAAAATCTACTTCTCAAATTGTGATTTCTTAGGGAAACGCTCACTGAGAAATGCCGTCATTCTTTTCCGGTCACTATCCGTTGCGTATTCGGAATCGTTCATACAAAACAACATCGGATCGTATCTTTTCAATTTAGCATAATGCCTCTCTTTCTGAATGTGAAAACGGAACGATGTATGCTGCGTAACATAAAGCGGATGGCAACGTTTTTCTGCCAAAGAGACATAAGTGTACAAATTCCGCTGGATGTCATTGGCACTCCGCACATGGTTGGAAAGAGTTGCCGCTATCTCCTGCTTAAACATTTCTTCTGCATATTGACAGTCGCTTTTCAGATAAGCGTCAATGTTATGGTGAGTCTTCACTCCATAATAGATGCCATACTTCTTTTCAACCAATTTGGCAGCATTATACACTATCTGGATAAAATTTTTCAGTGGTATGCCTAACACTTTTTTCTTGAACATTAAAAAAGCATTTCTAAGGCGACTTCGCGTCAGTCGGACAATAGGCAAACCATCGGTCGAGAAAAAAAAATCAGGAGTAACCGGTTTGTTGATAAAGCAATCATCATTGGCAAAAAGGAAATGCTCCGAAAGGCCAGAAATCTTATAAAAAAAGTGCTCTATTACTGTTGAGTTAAAGCAAGGCAAACATGCTGCCGGCATGATCTCTTTGTGGTCTACAATTCTAATTCTCGGATTCGACGTATCCAGCCAGGCAGGCGTTTGATTGTCCGTCACAATAAAAATTCGGCGTATCCATGGAGCGTACTGCTCCACCGAACGCAAACTATATTTCAACTCATCGTTATCACTATACCTACCGTTACAATTTGCTTGAGACTGCTGTTCTTTCTCATTTCCCACACAGGCATTACGCTTGGCCTGCCATGCAGGATCACTGCCATCTACCCAAAGATAAACTAAATCAATATCCATCTCATTAAGTTGCATTAAGATTTAAGATTCCGCCGTTTTTTCCGATAGTGAAGAGTCCAACGGTTGTGCGACCACAACCAGTAAGTGGGATATTTACGAATTGCCTCTTCCAACATCGCCATATACTTTTGCGTATACGGATATTCGCCTTCCACTCCTGTTATATCTATTTCTTTAAATTCTATCTCATAATATCCTCTTCTTACCGGACGCATATCTACATATAACAAATGTGCATTCAACTTCTGTGCAATAAATTCTGCACCTACACCACAGCGAGTACGTTGATTGAGAAATGTCACATACAAATCGACACTAATCCCCCGTGGGCGCTGATCAGAGATGAAGCCAATGGTCATCAGCCCCTCCTTGCTGTGAGACAAAAGAACACGGAGAGCCTGTTTTTGGGGAATACACTGTCCCTTGAAACGCGAACGGATCTTCAGCATCAACCTGTCAAAAAGCTTATTCCGCAGCGGACGATAAATCTGTCCGTTCAAGGTAGATATGTGGCAACATTGCGTAGCTGCCGTAACCCACTCCCAATTAGCAAAATGGCCCAGCAACAAAATGACAGACTGTCCTTGCCGGGCAATTTCATCCAGCACCTCCCCGTTTTTAATTCGGATGCGCTTGCTTACCTCCCGGTCTGAAATATGGAGCAACTTGACTGTTTCCACAATGACATCGCACATATGATGGTAAAAACCTTTTTCCATAGCACGAAGGCACTTTTCGTCTGCTTCCGGGAAAGCATTCTTCAGATTCTGTCTCACCACGAACAAACGATACTTTATCACATGATAGACAAAGATATAAATAAAGTCACTAAATACATACAAGATGCACAACGGGAGAAGCGCAATCGTTTTCAACCATATATATACAAGATAATACCCCATTCAACAGAACTTTCATTACAATTCATGTGCAAAGGTAATATAAAAACTTATATCTACAGCCTCTTGTGACGATGGACACACAAAACAACACCCAAAAGGCAATAGTACTGATCTTGCCTATGCAGTAATACTGACTTTGCCGATACAGTATATCTTAAATGATTATTGAAGTATATCTATCTTTTTTAAAGGGATTGCAAGGAAAATCGCAAGAAGCTGAAGATGATACAAAAGGAGCTGACCGAAAAAAATAGAATATGAACAAACAGAATTGGATAACCACAAAAACGGTTGCATGAAATACTCCATGCAACCGTCCTAATATGCAATTTATTCCTAATTTAAATTACTCAGCACGCAACGTGAAACGTTTGAAATCTACAATCTTCAGTTCAGGATCGGCTTCCTTCAACACTTCACGCACCGTCTTCTTAGCATCCATGATATCTTCTTGGTTCAATAAACAAACCTCCTTCAAGAACTTACCCAGACGGCCCTTGGCGATGTTCTGAACCATTTGTTCAGGCAGATGAGCAGCTTTCTCAGCCGATACGGTAGCGATGATTTCCTTTGCCTTAGCCACATCTTCAGCTGTAATCCAACCTTTGGCCATATTACTTTCCATGTGGTCTTCGCTATCTACATGAGCAGGATTGATGCCAGCTTTCTTCAAAGCAGCTTCTACGGCCTTCTGTACTTGTTCGGCCTTCGTCTTTTCGATAGCCACCTCGATTTCTTTCTGCTTGATTTCCTCCGATACACCATCTTCGTCAATGGCAATGGGATTCATGGCAGCAATCTGCATACATACTTGCTTAGCCAATTGTTCGTCTACCGATTTATTGAATGCAACGATAGTACAGAGAGAGTTGCGGTTCATATGATTGTAGACCATGGTGCTAGCACCTTCTACTGTCATATAACCATCCAACTCCATCTTCTCGCCTGTGATGCCGCTACGGTCTACTACGGCATCCTGCACGGTACCATTACCCATCGGCAACGCCTTGACTTCGTCCAGAGTCTTGCACTTGTTGGCTACAGCTGCATCCAGAATGTCTTGAGTCAATTTCACGAAGTCTGCATTCTGAGCCACAAAGTCCGTTTCACATTTCAAAGCGATAATGACAGCGAAATCTCCTGTACTTTTACCCAATACACAGCCCTCAGCAGCCTCACGGTCAGAACGCTTGGCAGCTACGGCCTGTCCCTTCTTGCGGATTATTTCCATTGCCTTGTCGAAATCGCCTTCAGCTTCAGTCAAGGCATTTTTACAGTCCATCATACCAGCACCGGTCATCTTGCGGAGCTTGGTTATATCAGCCATTGTTACAGCCATAATATCTTTTAATTTTAAGTGATTAATAAATGAAAAAGTAGTTAGTAGCAAGCAACAATAGTAAGTAGGTTACACACTCATCGAGAATATCCTACCTTCTACCGTTTACCAACTACTAACTACTTCAGAATATTTAAGCCTCTTCGTCTTCTTTCATGAAAGCAGCAGCCTTGGATGCATTAATGGCATCTTCGTCCGATTTATCCAAACGGGCTTTGGCTACTTTCTTCTTGCCTTTATTAGCAGGAGCCTCACCGGCAGCTTCCATATCAATTTTCTCTGCCTTGCGCTCTTCAAGACCTTCCTGCATAGCTACACAGCAAGCATCAAGAATTACTTCAATAGACTTCGTTGCATCATCATTAGCAGGAATTACGAAATCTATGTTTGTCGGGTCAGAATTCGTATCTACGATACCAAATACAGGAATACCCAAACGATTGGCCTCACGTACAGCGATGTTCTCTTTCATTACATCCACCACGAACAAAGCTGACGGCAGACGGGTCAAATCAGCGATAGAACCCAATGTCTTGTCCAACTTAGCACGCTGACGGGAGATTTGCAGAATCTCTCTCTTAGAAAGGTTTGCATATGTACCATCGTTCGTCAACTTATCGATAGTAGCCATCTTCTTCACAGCCTTACGGATAGTAGGGAAGTTCGTCAACATACCACCCGGCCAACGCTCGATTACATAAGGCATATTCACAGCAGCCGCTTTTTCAGCAACTACCTGCTTAGCCTGTTTCTTAGTAGCAACAAATAAAATTTTCTTTCCTGACTTTGCGATTTGCTTCAAAGCTTCAGCAGCTTCATCAATCTTAGCAACCGTCTTGTTCAGGTCTATAATATGAATGCCATTACGCTCCATGAAGATATAAGGAGCCATAGCAGGATTCCATTTTCTTCTCAGGTGACCGAAGTGACAGCCGGCCTCCAATAATGTATCAAAATTAGTTCTTGACATTTTCTTTTAAATTAATCGTTTACATTCTTTTTTGTTCTCTTCTAAACCAACCGCCGGGTAGCCTAAAAACAGAGTCCCGGTAGTTTAGATACTAAACGTCTTTTTCGTCCGCTTCGTTAACTTGTCCACTTGTTAACACCTGCCGATTAACGTTTACTGAACTGGAATCTGCGACGTGCTTTCGGACGTCCCGGTTTCTTACGTTCAACGGCACGCGGATCACGAGTCATAAAGCCTTCAGCACGCAGAGCAGCCTTATCATCAGCATTGATTTTCACCAACGCGCGGGCTATAGCCAAACGGAGCGCCTGAGACTGACCGGTAAAGCCACCTCCGCAAAGATTTACTTTGATGTCATACTTCTCGGCAACACCCAGTTTGTTCAACGGCTGTTTTACCACATATTGAAGAATGCTTGAGGGGAAATATTCCGTAATGTCTCTCTTATTGATAGTAATCTTTCCCGTACCTTCGCTTACGAAAACACGTGCAATTGCACTTTTACGTCTGCCTAATGCATTTACTACTTCCATTATCTCTTATTTAAGTGCGTTAATATCTATCATTTTGGGATTCTGAGCTGCATGTTTGTGCTCGCTTCCGGCATATACATACATATTGCCCAGCAACTTAGCACCCAATTTATTCTTGGGCAGCATACCCTTCACAACTTTTCTCAACAGTTTATCATCACCATTCGGTTTTGCCTGCAAGCGTGCGGGAGTCATTTCTCTCTGACCACCGGGATAACCAGTATAGGACAAATACACCTTATCCGTCCACTTATTACCTGTCATTTTCACTTTGTCGGCATTGATAATGATGACATTATCGCCACAATCTACATGAGGAGTAAAGTTCGGTTTATACTTTCCTCTCAACAGTTTCGCAACTTTAGCGCCCAAACGACCCAATACTTGGTCTGTAGCATCAACGACAACCCATTCTTTAGTCACCGTTGCTTTGTTTGCAGAAATGGTCTTGTAACTTAAAGTATCCACTCTTAATTTAATTTTTAATTGTTACTACTAATTTCTCACCACAAGCCACCAACCCGGACAAAGGCGGATTAACTTGCTATGAATTAAACATTTATCTTATTTAGATAATAATCGGCTTGCAAAGGTACTGATTTTCTGATAACTGGCAAATCTTTTTCCTTTTTTTTTAGACAAACGCGGGCAATACAGCACGTTACCATCGCTGCATTGCCCGCTCCAACCCCTATAAAAAAGCTATGGCCTCACCTCACTACATCCTCCGGAAACTTATCCGGCATAGTCACTCGTCTCCAAGTCTCGTGATACCATGTATTCAATTCATTTCCATTCAAATCTTTTTCGATATAATACTTCAGATGCATGATACCCTCTTCCTCTCCCATTTCGTAATAGAGAATGTTGTCCTTATTGTCCAACATGGGCAAGTGGATATTTTTCTCAATACTTTCTTTGTAAGAATCATTGGTCAACTGCTTATACGTACCATAACCGGTAATAATGGCAGCAGCGCCTGGACGAATCGTAAAATTCACGATACGACCGTCATCGCTCAACACCTTAAATGTGTTACTGGGCTTCAGCGTACCCGGCACTTCCGGATCTTCAGAAACATAATGACACAGTTGCCAGATACCCCGCAATTCACCCGCAGCCGACTTCTTTGGAGATTTTGCAAAAACCGTTGTAACGGCAAACAATGCTGTCACCAACATGCCATAGAAATAAACTCGTTTCATATCTATTTGATTTTTGGTTAACTAACAGTACAAATATAAGACTTTATTTCTAAAAACAAGCATCTTGAGACATAAAAAAAGAGGAACGTACACTAAAACGTTCCTCTCTATACAAAAAATCAGGCAATCCTCTTAAAACTCTGCATTACGCGGCGTCCGCGGGAATGGTATTACATCGCGGATATTTGCCATACCGGTCACAAACAGCAGCAAACGTTCAAAGCCGAGGCCAAAACCGGAATGCGGACAGCTACCGAACTTACGAGTATCAAGGTACCACCACATATCCTTCATCGGAATGTTCAGCTCCTGTATGCGGGTCAGCAACTTATTATAATCGGCTTCACGTTCAGAGCCACCGATAATCTCACCAATTTTCGGGAACAATACATCCATGGCACGCACAGTCTTTCCATCCTCGTTCTGCTTCATATAGAAAGCCTTGATTTCTTTCGGATAATCCGTCAAGATAACGGGACGTTTAAAGTGCTCTTCCACCAAGAAGCGTTCATGCTCCGAAGCCAAGTCAACTCCCCAATATACCGGGAACTCAAACTTATGTCCTTTTGCTACTGCATCTTCCAGTATCTTGATTCCTTCCGTATAAGGCAGACGGACAAACGTATCTTTCAACACACCTTGCAGACGTTCTATCAAGCCCTTGTCAAACATGTCGTTCAGGAACTTTACATCGTCATAGCAATTATCCAGCGCCCACTGCACACAATATTTAATGAACTCTTCTGCCAAGTCCATATTGTCCGTAATGTCATTAAATGCCACTTCCGGCTCAATCATCCAAAACTCTGCCAAATGGCGAGGCGTATTCGAATTTTCCGCACGGAATGTAGGTCCAAACGTATAGATAGCACCCAGTGCCGTTGCCGCCAATTCACCTTCCAACTGTCCGGACACCGTCAGACTGGCTTGCTTACCAAAGAAATCATCGTCATATATGATAGAACCGTTTTCATCCTTCTTCAGGTCATACAGGTTCATCGTCGTCACCTGGAACATCTGTCCGGCTCCTTCGCAATCCGACGCCGTAATGATGGGTGTATGGAAATAGAAAAATCCCCGCTCGTGGAAGAATTTATGAATGGCAATCGCCATATTATGACGAATGCGGAACACCGCACCGAATGTATTCGTACGCGGACGCAAATGGGCAATCTCACGCAGGAATTCCATCGAGTGACCTTTCTTTTGCAACGGATAGGTATTATCACACGTGCCCAATACCTCTATTTCGCGAGCTTGCAGTTCCACTTTCTGCCCGGAACCAACCGACTCAGTCAATACTCCGTTCACACTCAGGCAGGCACCGGTGGTAATCTCCTTCAGCAATGCTTCATCGAAGTTGGCCAAATCAACTACAATCTGTACATTATTTATTGTAGAACCGTCATTCAAGGCGATAAAGTTCACCTGTTTACTACCTCTGCGGGTACGTACCCAACCTTTCACGTTGACCGTAGCGCCAAAATCAGCACGCTTCAACAGGTCAACAATCTTTGTTCTACTTATTTTTTCCATTATATACGTATTTGAATGGTTAATTGCTTACTCAAACGACCCCATCCGCAAGAAATTCACTTCCTGCTCAGTCAGATAACGCCATTCACCACGGCGAAGTCCTTTTTTGGTAAGACCGGCAAAATAGACACGATCCAGCTTCACCACCTTATATCCCAATGATTCGAATATACGGCGCACAATCCGGTTCTTACCCGAATGGATTTCAATACCGACATCATCCTTTTTAGTCTCATCGGTATAGCTGATTGCATCGGCATGTATCTCACCGTCATCCAGTTCGATGCCGGCAGCAATACGGTCCATATCTGCACGTGTCAAATTCTTGTCCAAATGCACGTGATAGATTTTCTTTTTCAAGAACTTCGGATGAGTCAATTTCGACGCCAGGTCACCATCGTTCGTCAGCAGCAATACACCTGTGGTATTGCGGTCCAGACGTCCTACCGGATAGATACGCTCACTGCAAGCATCTTTCACTAAGTCCATCACCGTACGACGTGCCTGCGGATCATCCGAAGTCGTCACTGTATCTTTCGGCTTATTCAGCAACACATACATCTTACGTTCAATGCTTACCGGTTGGTCGTGGAACTTCACTTCATCACCCCGTTTAATCTTGGTACCCAGTTCCGTTACCACTACCCCGTTCACCGACACCACACCGGCCGTAATAAATTCATCCGCTTCACGACGGGAACATACACCGGCATTAGCCAAGAATTTATTCAGACGAATCGGTTCATTCGGGTCTATAAACTGCTCTTTATATTCTACCTGTTTCTTCTTGCTGTACTTTGCATTCGGGTTATAATCCGCCGTACGAGGACGGAAACCGCCATTATTGTCACGGTTATTATTAAACCGGTTACCTCCCGGACGATAAGGACGTTGGGGACGGTCGCCGTTTTCACTGTTAAAACGAGGGCGATAAGGACGGTCGCCACCACCATAAGAACGGCTATTACCGTAAGAACGGTCGTTATTATACGGACGTTCGGCGCCATAAGAGCGTTCATCGCTGTGATTGTTGGTACGAGGACGGGAAGAGCGCTCACCGTAAGAACGTTGCGGGCGGTCATTCCCATACGAACGCTGCGGGCGTTCTCCATTATCACTGTTGTTAAATCTGGGACGGAAAGAGCGCTCTCCATTGTTGTTCCCATAAGAAGAGGTACGAGACACACGTTCTCCCCGGTTACCACCATTCGGATTAAAGCGTGGACGACGCGGACGCTCACCGCCCGCCGATGTCTCCTGCCAGTTTTCCTTTTCTGTGTTCATTGCTTTTTTTATTCGAATAAAATTAAACTTATCGGCCTCACGGCCTTACTTATTTTAATGAAGAACGAAGAATTAAGAATGAAGAATTTCAATGGTGAAAGCGTCAACTTAATTCTTAATTCTTCGTTCTTCATTTATCACATTCCTGTATAATTATGCGGTGTAATTGTCCGAAGCTCCTGCTTGATTTCCTCGCTCACGTTCAACCCCTCGATAAATTCCTTGATGGATGCTTCCGTGATGGCCTGATTAGTGCGTGTCAAAGCCTTCAGTGCTTCGTAGGGATGCGGATAAGCCTCACGGCGCAAAATGGTCTGAATAGCCTCAGCCACCACACTCCAGCAATTATCCAAATCACGATAAATAGCCGGCTCGTTCAACAACAGTTTACGCAGTCCCTTGAGCGAACTTTGCATAGCGATGATGACATGTCCAAACGGCACACCGATATTGCGCAACACTGTCGAGTCTGTCAAATCGCGTTGCAGACGAGATACCGGCAATTTGCCCGACAAATGCTCCAGCAAAGCATTTGCCAGTCCCAAGTTACCTTCCGCATTTTCAAAATCTATCGGATTCACTTTATGCGGCATAGCGCTAGAACCTACTTCACCCGACTTGATTTTCTGTTTGAAATACTCCATGGAGATATACATCCAGAAGTCGCGGTTCATATCTATCATTATGGTATTAATGCGCTTCATGGCATCAAACACAGCAGACAGATTATCGTAGTTGGAAATCTGCGTAGTATAAGTTTCACGTTCCAACCCCAATTTCTCGGCTACAAAACGGTCGCCAAATGCTTTCCAATCATAAGCCGGATAAGCCACATGATGCGCATTATAATTACCCGTCGCACCGCCAAACTTAGCTGTCATAGGACAAGCCTTCAACTGGGCCAGTTGACGCTCCAGACGATACACATACACCTGAATCTCCTTACCCAGACGTGTAGGTGATGCCGGTTGCCCGTGCGTTTTGGCCAGCATCGGAATATCAGCCCACTCTTCTGCATACGTACGCAGTTGAGCGATAAGTTCTTCCAGTTGCGGATAATACACCTGTTCCAACGCCTCTTTCACTGACAAAGGCACAGATGTATTGTTTATATCTTGTGAGGTCAGTCCAAAATGGATAAATTCTTTATACGGCTCCATGCCGCCCATTTTATCAAACTGTTCTTTCAGGAAATATTCCACGGCTTTTACGTCGTGATTAGTCACTCCCTCAATATCCTTGATGCGTTGCGCATCAGCCTCAGAAAAGTTGCGGTAAATATTGCGTAAAGTCTCGAACACGCTGTGGTCTACACTTGCCAATTGAGGCAAAGGCAATTCACACAACGTAATGAAGTATTCCACCTCTACCCGCACACGATATCTCATCAGTGCAAATTCGGAGAAATAGGTATCCAGAGGCTCAGTCTTGCCCCGGTAACGACCGTCAATCGGAGAGATTGCGGTGAGTAAATCCAGTTTCATACGTCGTCGTATTTTATAGATTGATAATTATCGAGGCGCAAAGTTACTCCTTTTTTTCGGGCTGATTCACATTCTTTCTGTTTAAAAATGATAAAGTGACACGGTAGACCCTACTTACTGAGCAATTTCCTGCAAAATACGTTCAGGAGAAGCATCTTTCAGTAGTACACGTTTATCGGCATCCAGCAAATAGAGTGAAAGCATGGCGCGCAAGTCATACAACGACTCCTGTTTCACCCGTTCATCATCATTAGCCACTATCCACCCGTCGGGCATCTCGTCCAGCCCGCTGCGCCACACCGCATCATCCCCTTCGGTATAAACCGCCAGCACTGTCACCCGACCCACTGCTACCGCCTCAGCCAGCCGGTTATCCGCCTTTAGGGAAAGCAACGTAGCGTGGCAATTCTCACACCCGGGGTCATAGAAGAACAGTATCAGCGGGCTACCACCCGTCGGCGTAGCACGCAGCGTCCCCCGACGACTGTCCACCAACCGATAAGTAAAGTCTATGGCAGCCTCTCCGGGATTATTACGGGCAGCCAGCCGTCGGTTGAACATCCAGCGTTCCCGGCGGGCATCACTGCCGGCAGGCACACACTGCAACAATTCATCCAAGAAGCGGACATAAAGAACATCATTCCGCAAAGGCGATTGCGGGTCGTAAAGATACTTCTCCATCAGTCCGGACAGCACACTACGCGCCTCGTCATGCGGCGTCATCTGGCGGCAAAAAGCAGTCAAAGCCCGTTTCACTTCCTCGTCAGAAGGATGCTCGGCCAGCAAAGCGATGTAGTTCACCACCCCCTGTTCTGTCACCTCCGCCCGATGCAGTAGCGCCGTATCGGCAAAATTATACTCATCCCAATAATGCAGCACCAAATAGCTGCGCCGTTCATTTGGATCAGTCATCACCTGCGGTAGTTCGGGAAAAGGGAACTGAACCTGATCAGTCACGGCAGTGTCCGTTTGTTGCACAGAAGTGGCAGTCTCTTTAGTTTTCACTTGCGCCTCTTTTGACTTATTTCCACAACACGACAGCCCAAGCACTAAAATCCAAAGAAACAATACTATATCCATCTTTATCTTCATAATTCACGCTATTACAAGGTTTGTGTTAAACCTTTATATTCAAATAGCAAAAATAGCATAAAAAAACGAGCCACAAAATAAAGCAGACAAGTACACTACAGAAAAGATTCTTCAACAAGCCTATATATAGGCTCAGTAGAAATTTAGTGGGGATAAATTTGTAATCTAATCGAATAGTTCTTTACTTTACAGTATGGAAAACGATTATTTGAGCATGTTGGCCAGTATTGTACTGCCCACACAGATATTGGATTA
>CALUJK010000019.1 GCA_944320945.1 uncultured Bacteroides sp.
GAGGGTTCGATTCCCTCCAGGTCCACAAAAGTTTGATAAAAACAATAAAAATCCTGTAATTCAATAAATTACAGGATTTTATCTTTTATAAGATGATAAACAACATACTATGAATGTCACTTCAACACCTCATCAAGCATTTTGTAAAAATCTGCGGTCTCACCCTTGAAACATTTAATGACCTTCCCTTTCGGAGAG
The DNA here is from genome assembly GCA_944320945.1 of uncultured Bacteroides sp. Lineage (GTDB taxonomy): Bacteria > Bacteroidota > Bacteroidia > Bacteroidales > Bacteroidaceae > Bacteroides. Next base: position 199 of record CALUJK010000019.1, read on the forward strand.
ATAACAACCTTGTAAGGATAGGCAATCACACCGAAGCGAACTTCAATGGTTCCGTCTGGCGAAAACACATGCAACCACGGAACATTGTGTTTGCTTACAGCAGCCTTCCACTTATCTTCCTTGTCATAACAAGCCACACCAACTATCTCTAACTTATCCTTATACTTATTATAATATTCTGTCATTTTTGGAAACCCCTTGATACACCAAGAACACCACGAACCCCAAAAGTCAACAACCACATATTTACCTTTACCGAAAAGGGAACGAAGACTGAAATCATCACCGTTTATGTCCTTCAACGTAAAGTCGGGCGCAGACTTTCCTTCCTCCAGCTCCAAAGTCGCAGCCTTTTTTGCCTTTATTTCTTTATCAACCCGTGAAAACATTTTCTCTATCATATTGATGTAGTCTTTAAAGCGCCCATTCCGCACTTCCGGAGACAACATTCTGATGGCAGGCAATATGTCGGTATAGTTTTGCCTAAGCAGGATGGTGGCAGAAAGCTCATCATTCAGATGACTCATGATGTATTGATGAGTAACCTTCCAAAACCTTTTATTTATATCAACATTGGCAGCTTTCCTTTCGCTGTCCAGCATTTCTTTGTCAAATCCATTGGCTACACCCTTGTCATACTTGGCTTTTGCGGCAGCAAACTCCTTATAAAACGGCAATAGCAACTGATTAAGGCTGTCCTGCCTTTGGTAAAATGTAGTGCCATTAATATCCCAATCGTCCTGCGAAACCGATGGTCCCTCTATCTCTACACTCTCATCGGGTACAAAAAAGAAAGACGATTCATTACCACTTGTCTGAATGGTCAATGACGCCTGATAAGCATACTTAATATCACAACTATAATTAAAGCATCCGTCTGCACCTATAGGGACACTCACATCCACTATCTGCTTTTCAGGTTCACGCTTAACATAGTTTATCAACACCGTATCGTTCACAACATCAGTAAAGCGCCCTTTAATTGTAAAATTCTGAGCAGACACGCTCAAGGTCATTGCCATCAATAACATAAAAGTAACTACAGTTCTCATTTTTCCAATATTTAATTGTTATCAAACAGGCTGCAATAAATACATAACCGGTAGCTAACAGCACAAGTAAACAACAAACAATTGCGTAAACACAGCAACCAGTCATGGTACAACACTTTCAAAAACGAATCTATAAAAATAATTTTTTAAAGTTCTATTTAGATGTAAAAAAAGTTTAGTTATAATCCTGATTATTAACAAAAAACACTTTTCATAACATCTACAAACAACAAAAAGATGACAACAATCATCATGACCAACAGAATGATAACAAAGAAGTACAATTTGCACACATACTTTACTTTGTAGAAAGACATCCCCTATACCCGCCCAAAAGGAATTGCAGATGAAGTTACCATAACGATTTCTGCTAAAACAATGGGTAAACAAATATAGTTTACTTGTAGGTTTTAAACTTTACTTGTAGAACAGTTCCTCTCGACATATTTCTGCCATATCCGACATAAAGCACTGATATACAAAAAAAGGGACATCATCGCTGACATTCCTCTTTGATTTCGTGACCCCGGTGCGATTCAAACGCACGACCTTCAGAACCGGAATCTGACGCTCTATTCACTAAGCTACGGGGCCAATTCCATATTGTGGGTGCAAAAGTAAAAAAAACTCTTCATATTCCTAATATAATTAGACTTTTTTATTCATCAGTGCCACATATTTCTTCATTATTAAAATGAAATAAACTTCGGAATAGATTAATCATTTTGATATTTTTATTAACGAAGTAATAGCACATATTAATATTATACGTATATTTGCCGAACATTTTTTCAATAAAACGATAATTATAAACCTATGAGCTACCTAATAAAGCCTGATGGCTACACGCCTTTGCTAGACCTGAAACAAACAGAACTGGGAATCAAACAAATTAAAGATTTTTTCCAGATGAACTTATCATCGGAGTTGCGACTCAGACGTGTCACTGCCCCCCTGTTTGTGCTGAAAGGAATGGGCATCAATGACGACCTGAACGGCGTAGAGCGTCCTGTCAGCTTCCCCATCAAGGACTTGGGCGACGCACAAGCCGAAGTGGTGCACTCACTGGCTAAATGGAAACGATTGACATTGGCAGAATATCACATAGAACCGGGATATGGCATCTATACAGACATGAACGCTATCCGTGCCGATGAGGAACTGGGTAACCTTCACTCGCTATACGTGGACCAGTGGGACTGGGAACGCGTCATCACCGCCGAGGATCGTACTATCGACTTCCTGAAAGAAATCGTAACACGCATCTATGCCGCCATGGTGCGTACAGAATATATGGTGTATGAAATGTATCCGCAAATCAAGCCCTGTCTGCCGTGCCCCAACAAGCTGCACTTTATCCATGCCGAGGAACTGCGACAACTCTATCCGCACCTCACGCCCAAGGAACGGGAACACACCATTACACGGAAATTCGGTGCCGTGTTCATCATCGGTATCGGGTGCCAACTGGGCGACGGAGAAAAGCACGATGGGCGTGCACCGGACTATGACGATTATACATCGCCCGGACTGAACGGTCTACCGGGACTGAACGGAGACTTGCTGGTGTGGGACGACGTATTGCAACGCAGCATAGAGCTGTCATCCATGGGTATCCGTGTAGACAAAGCCGCTCTGACCAGGCAACTGAAAGAGGCGGGCGAAGAAAAACGGTTACAGCTATACTTCCACAAACGACTGATGGAGGATACGCTGCCGCTCTCCATCGGAGGAGGTATCGGCCAATCACGCCTCTGCATGTTCTACTTGCGGAAAGCACACATCGGCGAGATACAGGCAAGTATCTGGCCGGAGGAAATGCGCCGCGAATGCCGGAACTGCAACATACACCTGATTTAAAAACATAACCATAGCTTTATAAAGAATCGGCATAGAACTGCAAATTTCATCGCAAATTTGCAAGATTCTATGCCGAACTTTTATATCTTAGCACCGTCAAATTAATAATTTACCACCATGAATGTTCAGATAGAGGAAAGTTGGAAGACACGGCTTCAAACAGAGTTTGACAAACCTTACTTCAAAACGCTGACGGACTTTGTCCGAGAAGAGTACAAACACGGCCCTGTATATCCGCCGGGAAAGTTGATATTCAATGCATTCAACCTATGCCCGTTTGACAAGGTGAAAGTGGTGATTATCGGTCAGGACCCCTACCACGGTCCCGGACAGGCGCACGGACTTTGTTTCTCCGTCAACGATGGCATTCCCTTTCCGCCGTCTCTGGTGAACATCTTCAAGGAAATAAAGGCAGACGTAGGTACGGAGGTGCCCGCCACAGGTAACCTGACTCGCTGGGCAGAACAGGGCGTCCTGCTGCTCAACGCCACACTGACCGTACGTGCCCACCAAGCAGGTTCGCACCAGAATCGCGGTTGGGAAACATTCACTGATGCCGTCATCCGCACCTTAGCGGAAGAACGAGGACATCTGGTATTCATCTTATGGGGAGCATACGCACAGAAGAAAGGGGCGTTCATCGACCGGAACAAGCATCTGGTACTGGCCTCTGCCCATCCCTCTCCCCTCTCCGCCTACAACGGCTTTTTCGGGAACAAACAC
>CALUJK010000020.1 GCA_944320945.1 uncultured Bacteroides sp.
AACAAGCCGAGAAAAACGGGTACAGCGTAGTACGCGACCTGTGCGGACACGGATGTGGCGTGAAATTTCATGAAGAACCGGATGTGGAGCACTTCGGACGACGAGGCACAGGAATGCTCATCGTGCCGGGTATGACATTCACCATCGAGCCTATGATTAACATGGGGACATATGAAGTATTCATTGACGAAGCCGACGGATGGACCGTGCTGACAGATGACGGGCTACCCTCCGCACAATGGGAAAGCATGATTCTGATTACCGAAAACGGGAATGAAATTCTGACCGAATAATCCACGATTTATGGAACTTCTGATATTGGTTATTGGCATCGGTGCAGGTGTTGCGATAGGATTTCTTATAGGAGGACGAAAGAACGCAGCCTTGCGCTCGCAACTGGAAGCCGCACGTGAACGGGAAACATTATTGAATCAGACCACCGAAGAGCGCATAGCCCGTGAAAAAGAAGCAGCCAATGAATGGCTGAAAAATACAGAGAGACAGAGTGCGGAACGGCTGACAGCCCAAGAAAAACAGTTTAACGAACGATTGGCCGAACAAGAACGCCTGTTCAACAAGCAAGCGGAACAACGGGAAAAGCTATTCAATCAACGCTTAATGGAACAGCGAGAACAGTTAGAGCAACGGCTGGCCGAACAACGGGAAGAAGCCAACACGCTGCATAAACGGATGAATGTAGAATTTGAAGCGCTGTCAAACCGCATTTTCCAATCAAAAGCGGACGACTTTAAACGCCTGAACGCTGAACATCTGAATAATCTGTTGCGCCCGTTGGATGAAAACTTAAAAGATTTCCGTGAAAAGGTAGAACAGGTATATAACACGGAAGCCAAAGAACGTTTTTCCCTGAGCGAACGCATCAAAGAACTGGTAGAACTGAATAACCGTCTGAGCGAGGATGCCAATAACCTGACCCGCGCTCTGAAAGGAGATTCCAAGATGCAAGGAAACTGGGGAGAGATGATATTGGAACGCTTACTGCAAGCATCGGGATTAATCGAAGGAGAACATTACTTCCGACAGGAGTTTCTAAAGGACGAGCGGGGCGAAGTTATTGTCAATGAGGAAAATGGACAGCGAATGCAGCCCGACATCATCATCCGTTATCCGGACGACCGCGAAATGATTATTGACTCCAAAGTATCGCTTACCGCTTATGCCTCCTATACTGCCACTACCGATAAGGATGAACAGGCACGTTGGCTGAAAGCCCATCTGCAATCTGTACGAACACACATAGACGAACTAAGCCGTAAAGACTATTCGCACTACGACCTCAAGGCACCTGATTTTGTCATGATGTTTATTCCGACTGAAGGCGCCTATTTGCTGGCCGTACAAAGTGATGCAAATCTATGGGAATATGCCTATAATAAAAAGGTGGTATTGATGAGTCCGACCAACCTTATCAGTGCTCTACGTCTGTCACTGGATTTATGGAAGCGTGAAAATCAAGTGAAGAATGTACAGGCCATCATTCAACGTGGTACGGCACTTTACGAAAAGATTGTCGGCTTTACGGACACTTTCCTTGCCATCGGCGACCGCATGAGCGGCCTCCAGAAAGACTATGACAAGGCATTGGGGCAACTATCGGAAGGACCGGGAAATCTCGTCCGCCAGGCCGAACAGTTACGCAGCATGAGCCTTACACCCAAAAAACGTATTTCTGCCCGCCTGCTGCCTACAAATGAACAAACAGAAAACGAAGAAACATAAAGCAACCATATCACAATGAAAATATTAAAGGAACGCATACTGAGAGACGGACGCTGCTTCCCCGGAGGCATATTGAAAGTGGATAACTTCATTAACCACCAAATGGATCCCATCTTAATGAAAAGTATTGGTGTGGAATTTGTGCGCCGTTTTGCATCAACCGACATCAATAAAGTAATTACAGTAGAAGCCAGCGGCATTGCTCCGGCCATTATGGTGGGGTATCTGTTGGAATTGCCGGTTGTTTTTGCCAAAAAGAAGAAACCCAGCACGATGGAGAATATGTTGACAACTTCGGTTTTTTCATTTACCAAAAACCGAAGTTATGAAGTGTGTGTCAGCCAAGATTTCTTATGTCCGGGAGACAAAGTGCTATTCATTGACGATTTTTTGGCCAATGGCAATGCAGCCAAAGGTATCATTGACTTGGTACATCAAGCTGGTGCCGAATTGGTAGGTATGGGATTCATCATCGAAAAGGCTTTCCAGCACGGAGGCGATGAATTACGTGCCACAGGCATACACGTGGAAAGTCTTGCCATCATTGAAAGTCTGGATAATTGCGAAATAAAAATCAGATAAATGGAAGCGGAAGAAAAACAAAAGAACGGACTAATCTACGGACTGGAAGACCGCCCGCCTTTCCGCGAGGCTTTTTTCGCTGCCTTACAACACTTGTTGGCCATCTTTGTGGCAATCATTACACCCCCGCTTATCATTGCCGGCGCGTTGAAGTTGGATGCAGAGACTACAGGATACTTGGTGTCAATGGCACTGATTGCGTCGGGCATTGCTACATTTGTGCAATGCAGGCGGTTCGGCTGTCTGGGAACAGGATTGCTTTGCATACAAGGAACCAGTTTTTCATTCATCGGCCCTATCATTGCTGCCGGCATGACGGGCGGACTGCCGCTGATATTCGGCTCCTGTATGGCTGCTTCCACGGTAGAAATGCTTATCAGCCGCCTGTTAAAATATACCCGGAAAGTGATTACGCCACTGGTATCAGGTGTGGTAGTGACACTCATCGGCATGAGCCTTATCAAAGTGGGTATCACTGCCTGCGGAGGAGGAGCGGCAGCGCAAGCTGACGGCACGTTCGGCAGTCTCAAGTATGTGGGGTTATCTGCATTGGTACTAATACTGATTATCTTTTTCAATCGCAGCAGTAACCGCTATCTCCGCATGAGTTCCATTGTTATCGGCCTGGCGACGGGATACGTAGTTGCCTGGCTGATGGGAATGGTGGATTTTACCTCCATCCAAAGCTATGGAGGAATCACACTGCCTCATCCGTTCCGCTTCGGACTGGACATCAGTCTGTCTGCCGTTATATCTTTAGCGCTGATATTCATCATTACAGCCATTGAAGCGTATGGAGATATTACAGCCAACTCGATGATATCCGGCGAACCAGTAGAAGGAGACAAATTTATCCGGCGTGCTTCCGGCGGTATTTTAGCGGATGGTTTCAACTCGATGCTGTCAGGCATGCTTTGCGCATTTCCGAATTCCGTATTCGCACAGAATAATGGCATGATACAGTTGACAGGAGTAGCAAGCCGGTACGTAGGATATTATATTGCCGCACTGTTGGTGTTGTTAGGATTGTTTCCTGCGGTAGGATTGGTATTTTCCCTGATGCCTGAACCGGTATTGGGAGGGGCTACGCTATTGATGTTCGGCACGGTAGCCGCTGCCGGAATCCGCATTATCGCTGCACAGGAAATGAACCGGAAAGCGACATTGGTTATCGCCATCAGTTTTTCCCTAGGGCTGAGCGTTGAATTGGTACCGGATATTCTTTGCCAGCTGCCCACTACCCTACGAAACATTTTTTCATCGGGCATCACGACGGGCGGCTTAACGGCTATCTTGACCAATGTATTGATACGCATCAAGGAATGAGTATTCATGATGTTTCGGACTCATTCCCTATTCACCTGATTATTTAGCTGTATGTTACAGAAACTATGGACAATATTTCTTCTTCTGAGCATTTCTATATTATCACCGGCTCAAGAAGAACTGAAAAAGAAAATTGAAGACAGTATCCGCGGAAAGAAGGCACAAGTGGGAGTAGCCGTTATCCTGAACGGTCAAGACACCATAACGGTAAACAATAATGCACAATATCCTATGATGAGTGTATTCAAGTTTCACCAGGCATTAGCTGTGGCACACTATCTGAACCAAAAGGGATTGCCTCTCAGCACTCCCATATACATTACCAAGAAACAACTGAAAACGAATACATATAGCCCACTACGCGACCAGTTTCCCAATGGGAATATAGCTCTACCTATCAGCAAGCTACTGACCTATACACTCCAGCTTAGTGATAACAATGCCTGTGACATTCTGTTTGACTACATTGGGGGTACCGCTTGGACCGACCGTTACATTCGTTCGCTCGGCATGGAGAATTTCTCCATTGAAGTGAATGAAGACAAAATGCACAAGGATCTCAGTACGTGCTACCGTAACTGGAGCACTCCTCTTGAAGCCGCCCGGCTACTCGAAACATTCTTGAATAAGAAACTCTTTGCAGACAGTTATCATCGTTTCATCTGGCAAGCACTTACTACCTGCGAAACGGGAAAGGACCGTTTAGCGAAACCGCTCACCGGTTCTGATGCCATCATCGGCCATAAGACAACGTGAGTTCGAAATAAGAATAAATATATTTTTCTGATAATTAGGAACATAGCGATAAAAGTATTAAATTTATAGTACCCAATTATAACATTTAAACGATTACCACTATGTTTCCAGAGTCTAAAG
>CALUJK010000021.1 GCA_944320945.1 uncultured Bacteroides sp.
TGATGAGCAAGTGATTGGCTCATCAGGTTGTGAGAGTGAGAATAATCGCGTATCTTCGCAGATGGCATCGGATACTCTTTTTGTCCGATAGTATAGAAAATGTCAGAACAAGTCTTGACTATTACACTTATAACTGAATCCTGTTTCCATTTACACAAAATTTTGGACGGTGTCTTTACTGTCTTGCATATTTCAGACAGGTTATATATGTCCTTTTTATATGGGTGCATCTTCCAACCGGGCACTATCCTCTTTAGGAGATAATAACCCTACTATCAATAATGATTGTAAGCAATTACTTTCTCGGCCGGTTTCCGGTGCTTGGGATGTTTCTCTTTGGCGGGATAGCCTATCACTACATCCAACAGCAAACGCTTATTCATGGGAATGCCCACCAGTTTCTTTATCTCCTTCTCATCAAACCATCCCAAGATGCACGAGCCCAGCCCTTCGCTTTCTGCCGCCAAAGTCAGATGAGCGGTAGCAATACCTATGTCAATGAGGGGAAAATACTTGTCCTTAATCTTAGCCCCCAAGAAGGAAGTGATGTTCATCGACTCTTCCACTATCAAGATATGCACAGGGGCATCCTTAGCAAACTTATTCATACCCAGACCGGCTGTTGCCTTCCCTACTTTTCGGGCGAGTTCCGGTTCCGTCACCACAACGAACTTCCAAGGTTGGGCATTGCAGGCAGACGGAGCTAAACGGGCAGCCTCTAAGATACGCTCTAACTTCTCCGGTTCTACGGCACGACTTGTATCATACTTCCGGTCACTTTGGCGAGAGGCTACCAATTGTAAAAAGTCATCCATACCTTGTTTTATTTATATTGTATCATTCTACTAATGTATTTGCCAATAATATCAAACTCGATATTTACGACACCTCCCACCTTAATGGCATGGAAGTTGGTATGCTCAAATGTATAAGGGATAATGGCGACTTGGAAACTGTCATTTGTAGGATTACATACGGTCAGGCTGACTCCATTCACTGTCACCGATCCTTTATCCACCGTGATATATCCCCGTTTGGCCATATCCGCATCACTCTTGTATTTAAAGGTAAAGTAATAACTACCATCCGCATCTTGTATATCGGTACATACTGCTGTCTGATCCACATGCCCCTGCACAATGTGACCATCCAAGCGACCGTTCATCATCATACTACGTTCTACATTTACTTCATCCCCCACTTTCAACAAGCCTAAATTAGAACGGTCTAAAGTTTCTTTCATAGCTGTTACGGTATAAGTGTCATCTGTCAGCTTAACAACAGTCAGACATACACCGTTATGAGAAACACTTTGGTCAATCTTCAACTCATCAACGAATGAACACTTGAAAGTGAAATGCACATTCTCTTGCTCTTTCACCATAGCTACCAGCGTAGCACATTCTTCTACGATTCCGGAAAACATAATTCTGTTTGTTTAGATGTTATTACTCAATATATGTATATACATGCTTCACCTAAAGAGCCTGTTCAAACTTCCTTCCTTGAAATAGTTATTCAGCCTTTCGGAACAATCGTTGCCCGGCTCCAAGAAGCCACGACAAAGGTACGAAAAACAAATACTCATATACAACAAAAAAGGAAGCTTTTCACAAAGCCTCCTTTCCCAGTTTTCAATAGGTATTAGTTTTTTTTAAGGTAAAAAGATTGTTTTCAGGATAACGATGCAAATATAGGCGCTTTTGGCTGTTTAAGCCAAATAAAAAAATATGTCTTATAACATCTTTTTAGCAAAAAAACTTTTATTTGCTATCATTTAAGTAATGTTCATCAGTATGCCCACTATGTTTTAACACTTTGGCATCAATAAAGAACACTATTTCTTCTGCAATATTCGTAATATGATCACCTGAACGTTCCAATTTACGGAATACACTTACCAGATTCAGGCAAACGAGTGTACTTTCCGGATGTTCGCTAATGTAATCAGCCAAAATTCCGGCAACATCCGTATTGATTTCATCCAATAAATGGTCTTTGGCAAAAATAGAAGTTGCCAAGTCCTGACTCTCTTCTTGAAGCGCCCGTTTGGCCAGTTCAAGCATGGAAAGTACCTGCGCAATCATATCATTCAGACGCAACTTCCGGATAAGTTCCGCATCTAATGCCGGCTCCTTACAATTGATGGCAAAGCGTGCAATACTTTCCGCAAAATCACCCAGACGTTCCAAGTTGGAGTTTATTTTAAGCATGGCCAGTACAAAACGCAAATCGATGCCTACTGGATTGTACAGAGCAATGATGTCCTCTACATCGCTGTCTATCTTTAATTCAAAGGCATTCACACGCCTTTCGTGTACCAAAACTTGTTGCGCCAGTTCACGGTCAAGTGTCAGTACAGCTTCTCCTGCACGATCTAACTGATTGTACACCAATGTCCACATTTCGTCTATCTCTTTTTTTAGCAAGACTAGTTCTGATTCTATAAACTTTACCATATAGTTCTTAGTTTTGGGATGCAATAATCACATGCAAAGATAAAATTTATTTTTATTACTATGCAATAAAACAAATGTTGAATTAAATGTATTAGCAAAGTAGCGATAATACCCCTCTCACGACACCTTCTGACAGGGGTAACCACGAAATACGTTCGGAGCATGGACGAAAGCCTTTTCGTCCATGCTCCGAACGTATTTCGTGCCGGCTCCATATATACATGGCGGTCGGCGGGAAAAACAGTGTTATATAGTTTTACTTATATGAAACTCTTCCGACTCAAAAATTGAGACTAACTCCTCCCATAAAAGTAGCCTTTGGCATAGGGAATCCGGCATTTATTTCATAACGTTGTACCAACAGATTCTCTCCTTTTGCCCAAACAGAGAACCAATCAGTAATACGATAAGACCCACGAATATTCCATAGAACGAAATCTTCTGTCTGCGGATTATCTCCTACTGATGTATATAAGCCCCCTACGTATTGCACACCGCTGGAAACATTCCAACGTTCTTTGTCATAAACGGCTCCTACATAAAATTTATGTTCCGGAGCGGCAACAATAGGTTCTTCCATATGCAGATAACTGTAATTGGCGTCCGCCGACCATGCACGGTTAAAACGATAGGCTACCAGCCCTTCCACTCCCGTATTCTCAGCCTTACCGGTATTTACGTTCATCCGACGACCATCTACCATATCTACCGTAATCAGATTGTCGGCATCTATATAAAAAAGATTAATACCATAAGACAAACGTCCATTCATTAATTTCTGAGAATAGGAAAGTTCATAATTCCACATCCGTTCAGCTTCCAAATCCGGATTGGCCACTCCCCACATAAACATTTCCCGAATGAGGGGATAACGAAAACCTTTACTTGCAGACAACTTAATTTCTGCCGACTTTGGTAAATGGAATGATAATCCGACTTGTGGAATCCATTCGGTACCTACATGTGAATGATGGTCCACACGTACACCGGCATCAAATGTCAGCCAAGAATCTATAGCCTGACGAAAATCAATATATCCTGCCACTTCGTGTTCCGTACGCGGCAATCCGCTAATGCCCTCACGTTCACCTTCGCGCTCGCCAGATATGTATTGATTCCAGGCATCTCCACCAAACCGATACCAATCTACACCTACAGTCAGACGATTACCCGTAAAGAACTGGGCACTTTGGTACCATGACAAGCCCATCATATCATCTTTTGAATTGAAACGGTAATCCAGCGGGCTTTCGTCTTCCGTCGGACTATAGCCGTCATCTATCTTATGCCGTCCCCAATTATAGAAGAAGCTCAATGCTCCTGATGTCTTTCCATAATGGTTTTCGATAGCAACAGAAGTCATACCACGCGTAATACGCTGATACGCTTCAAGCAATGGCGTAGATACACTTCCCGGATTGGCCGCATTAAAGTGGGTCACATTTACATCCGCATGAAGATTCCACGCATCAGACAGCTCATATCCCAATTTAGCGTAACCGCCATATTGTTCAAACTTCATATTATCACGATGCCCGTCGGTACGGTTATACGAACCACTGACCACGCTGCTGAAGCGTCCTTTCTTTACACGATTAGTCACTTCCGTCTGTAGAGTATTATATGAACCATAACCTACATTGGCATGTGTGTTCACACCATCTTCCTGCATCTTTCGCGTAACGATATTTACCACGCCTCCCATAGCGTTTGAACCGTAAAGGACGGATGCCGGGCCACGCAACACTTCTACCTTCTCGGCCATGAACGACTGATAAGCATCGGCTATCGGATGCCCAAACAATCCCATATACTGCGGATGTCCATCTATCAAGACCATCAGTCTTCCGGAACCTCCGTTCATGCCCCGCAAAGAGATACTTCCGGCAGCTCCGTCAGATACTCCAAACCCCATAACACCCCTTGCCGTGGTAAACAGGCCCGGAATTTGTTCGCTTAAAGTCGGTATCAACGAAGGAGCGTAGGTATGTTCTATCTGCTTTCTCCCTATCACAGAAACGGTCATCGGGAGGTGACGAACATCTGTTTCATTACGTGTACCCGTAACAACGACTTCGTCGATAGAATAATTACGCATTACCTGAGCGGTATCATTTTGAGCCATCAATACACCGGTTGACATCAAGCCACATGCCAACAAAGCACACACATTCTTATTTTTCATCTGTACCTTATTATATGATAAAATGTGTATCTACTTTATCTACGTATCAAATATTTGATAAATAAATAGCCGCCGAATATTTGCAGTAATATTCCCGGTATGCCTATCCGAAAATCTTGTACGGCAAGGAAGAAATCACCTTTCATTATCCATTCGCCGGCTGTACCAATAATCTGATAAGAAAGAACTACAGCAAACAAAAGCAAAAATGACACTTTCTGATATTTATGAGAAACATATCCGGCAAAAACCGCTAATAATAAAGATTTAAGTAAGATAGCCGGCAACATCTGAGCCTCTGGCATTCCAAAGAATAAAGAATTGACTATCGGTGAAGCCACGGCTGTCAACACACCGACTTTCCAACCGTATTTATAAGCCCCTATAAGCGTAAAAAAATAGATGGGTAGCCAAGTTATTCCTCCTTGCGGAACAAGATGAAAGAGTTGCGGCAACGCAATATTTCCACCAATAAATAATAATGCTATCAAATAAGTCTTTATGTTGCTATACGGCAACAGATACAATTTTACAGTTTCCATTTTTGAATTCTATTATATTAAAAGATTAAATGCATATGGCCCGTCAAAATTTCATCTTACTTTTCTGTTTGCAAATATACGCTTAAGACTTCGGAAAGATTTAAACGAATTACAGATGATTATACCGTTTTTACAGATTTCTCTAATTTCTTCTGTATCTTTGCCGCTCGCAATCGCAAAATATGCCTGATATGACACATAAAACCATCGGCGGATGGCTGGCTTTAAGTCCGCTGGCCGTATTCTTATGTCTGTATTTAGTGACATCGCTCCTGATGAACGATTTCTACAAGGTGCCTATTACTGTAGCATTCGTACTATCAGCCTGCTATTCTATTGCCATTACCCGCGGATTGACATTAGATCAACGCATTGCTCAATTTTCCATAGGAGCTGGCAACAAGAACTTGCTTATGATGGTATGGATATTCATCTTAGCAGGTGCTTTTGCACAAGGTGCCAAACAAATGGGTGCCATTGATGCTACCGTTAATCTGACATTGCATATTTTACCAGACAATCTGTTGTTGGCAGGTATTTTTATCGCCTCTTGTTTCATTTCGTTATCCATCGGGACAAGCGTTGGCACTATCGTAGCTTTAACTCCCGTAGCTGTAGGATTAGCACAAAAAATGGGTATAGACTTAGCTTATATGGTGAGTATTGTTGTCGGTGGTTCATTCTTCGGAGATAATCTTTCATTCATTTCAGACACTACGATTGCTTCCACCCGTACACAAGAATGCAGGATGCAGGACAAATTCCGGGTTAATTCGCTTATTGTTGTTCCCGCCGCATTCATTGTTCTGATTATATATGTCATACAAGGAATACATGTATCAACACCTGCACAAGTGCAGGAGATTGAATGGCTCAAAGTAATTCCATATCTTATCGTATTAGGCACAGCTGTGGCTGGAGTCAATGTTATGCTGGTTTTACTACTAGGTATTTTTTCAACCGGGATTATTGGCTTATATTTAGGAAATGACGTTTTCGATTGGTTTGGAGCCATGGGTACAGGCATTATCAATATGGGAGAACTTATCATTATTACTCTTTTGGCCGGAGGTATGTTAGAAATCATCCGCTACAATGGAGGCATTGACTTCATCATCCAACGGCTGACACGTCACGTCCGTTCCAAACAAGGAGCCGAACTAAGTATTGCAGCATTAGTAAGTATTGCCAACTTATGTACTGCCAACAATACCATAGCTATCATCACTACAGGTTCTATTGCCAAGGATATTGCAGAACGCTTTGGATTAGACAAACGGAAAGTAGCCAGCATTCTCGACACTTTCTCATGTTTCGTACAAGGTATTATACCCTATGGAGCACAAATGCTGATTGCGGCCGGACTGGCTTCTATCTCTCCACTAAGTATCATTGGCCATCTCTATTATCCATTCAGTATGGGACTATGCGCTTTATTGGCTATACTCTTACGTTATCCGCGAAGATATTCATGAAAAACTTTTGTAAATCAATATAAAAACCCTACCTTTGCACCGCCGTTACGAGATAGCGGCATAATTCAAATCAATTAATAATTTAAATTCATTTATGGCAACAAAAATCAGATTGCAAAGAAATGGTCGTAAGAGCTATGCTTTTTATTCCATTGTAATTGCAGACGTAAGAGCACCACGTGATGGTAGATTTATCGAAAAAATCGGAACTTATAATCCGAACACTAACCCTGCCACTGTAGATTTGAAGTTCGACCGTGCCCTTAAATGGGTCATGAACGGAGCACAGCCCACAGATACCGTGCGCAACATTTTATCGCGCGAA
>CALUJK010000022.1 GCA_944320945.1 uncultured Bacteroides sp.
CCTTGAACACAGTCAAACGTACTTCATCACAATTGGAATAAACCGTAATATCTGACGGCGAAAAAGGAGTCAACTCATGAGCGATATAGACCATCGGACCATTATCAACCAGCAGTTCTTTCTTTTCCGATTCACGCTGCGCCATAAACATATAGTAGGAGGTCTTAGGCTGACGGAAAGCATCCATAATACCACCATAAAAAGGATCGGCATGGTATCCTCGCTGATGGTCGAATGAATGCCAAAAACAGGCCCCTACAATCTGGACAGGTTTCTGACAGATAGTCTCATAGCACAAAGTAGGAAAATCCTTTATATAAGAAGGATTCGCATAATGTTCGGCCTGAAGCAACATCGGTACTTCACCCCAACCACGCGCCACACGACTGTCGGAGTTCTGCGCATTCCAATCATCCACATTATCCCCCCACTCACGAATAAAATAAGTCTTATCATTACGAAGTTTTGACTCTATTGGCCGCAGCAGTAAATCATAATAATGATCACCGGCGGCCCCATGATCACAAGCAGCTATACTGTAAGGATAAGGATATTCTTCACCACAAATCTCCAACGCCCTTTTGGCAAACGTTTCAGGGTAATGAGTTTCGTTCAAAATAGGTTCCCAGAAAAACAAGGATGCATGATTACGGTGGATACGTATCATATTACGTATATCTGAATAAATGCGTTCGGCAAATATCGGTTCTTTATTCCAAAACTGCCATCCTGGTACCTCTACCAAAGCAAATAATCCCAGTTCATCACAGGCATCCATAAAAGCAGGATCTATCACATAATGGGTACGGATAACTTTCAAGCCCGCTTCACGCAATTTTTTGGCATCCCGCCACTGTAACGAGTTGGGCATTGCATTACCCAATACTGCATAGTCTTGGTGGCGGTTAGTACCCATAATCTTACCTTTATAAGGTTTTCCGTTCAACCACAGTCCTTTCGTTTTCTTGAATTCAATGCTTCGGATACCTATCCGTTGTCTGTATCCATCTATTACATGATTCGAAGCATCTTTGATACAAACATCCAAATAATATAAATAAGGAGACTCAGGAGACCACAAATGTGGTGAATCTACAGCCATAGCTGCTACAGCATATTCTGCCTTCCCATTCTTCACAAATATTTTCTTTTCAGTCTCCTTTACTATCTGTCCTTGGTTATTCTTCAAAGAAAAGCCTACCGTCACACGACAATTTTTTCCCGAAGTATTACGCACATGAGCCTTCAGGTTAACAGTAGCCTGTACCTCAGACACCTTATCATATGAAACAAATACTCCACCTCCTGCCACCTCATCTTCATAATTGGCATTTGTTATAAATATATCATTATGAGCCACCAACCAACAATCTCTATAAATACCTCCGAAATAAGTAAAGTCTAACATGCTCTGTTCCTTACCTACCGGATAGGTAGGATCGTCACTGTTGTCAGCTTTCACAGCTATCACATTATCAACACCAAACCTCAACAGAGTGCTTATATCTACAATGACCGGTAAATAGCCTCCATAATGTTTTTTTACAACATTACCGTTCACATACACTTCACTTTTCCCCATAATACCCTCAAAGTGTATAAACAGTTTCTTACCTCTCAAGCTATCAGCCGGAATAAAATGTTTTCTATACCAAGCCACCCCCTGATAATTTACACAGCCACTAGCCTCAACAGGCAAATATTCTAAGCCATGTGGAATGGAAACCACTTCCCATTTAGTATCATCATATTCCACAGCATATGGCATTCCTTCCGCCTCACCTTTCCAGAACCTCCAAGCCTGATTCAAAGAATAGACTTCACGTCCCATATTTGGCAGCTCATAAAAGCCAGCTGTTGAAAAATGAACATCATCAGCATATCCGCATATGCCCACCAATATACATACAAATAACAAGAGTACTCTTCCCATAAAAAAACGATTCTTTGACTTATACAAATCAACAATTCTAGCTTTAAATAGGCTTTCAGTTTCTTGTATCAAATAATACCTAAACCAGATGCAAATATAACCCTTTTTATTTACGCATATATCGCGATAAGGCTTCTAAATAGTAATAATCAGCATACACCAAAGGCACATCAACCTTGTTACCATGAGGTATGCTACCTACACTATGTTTCAAGATAAAGCTTGCAAGGCAGAAAGCTTACATTTTTCTGTAGTAGCATTAATATTATCATATGCGTTTACCATTGCTTCTGCATAATTCAATTAATCAATCCTTCATCCAAAACTCATAATCATCACCATATTCCCAATCTTTAAAATCCAATCCTAACATGTTCCCCAAATAATAATTAGCATCATGAATGCCATTATAATACTTGGAATATTGATCATCAATGATATTCACCATATATTAAAAATGGAAATATCTGTTTTTAATCTTGCAATTTCGTATTGCAACAATGAAATATGTATACAAAAGAGAACCACATAGTAAGGTCGTTTGCTTCAAAGCCCTTCGGGCCGTACTCCGAACACGTTTCGTCCACGCTCCGAAGCCCTTCCGTCCGTGCTCCGAAGGGCTTCGGAGCTGCACCCCGTCAGAACACCTTCTGAGGCATCATTTACATACTTCTTCGCTAAGTAATATATCTACACAAGCAACATAAAGCGAGAGTTTTGAGAGCAAAAAAATCCTTTACTTGTGAACCATTTTAGCACAACCCCACCTCATCTTTGCCGCAGGAAAAGCGTTCTATGATATATCGGCGATCCGCTTGTTTGTTTCAGATTCTTTCCGTAGTTTTTGTAAGGAACTTAAAAAGAATCATAAGAGACAGACATTCGTTCTCAAAGACATATAACATTACTTACTGGCAGATTATTAGACCTTGGTTAAATCTGGAACATTCGGCATAGGAGTCTATAATAATTTGGTCATAGCATGTTCTGTATCCTTCTCGAAGGACATGGACCGCTTTTCCTTATTCAGACTCCAAGGTTTTCCAGAACCGAACCAAGTAAATAAGAAAAGTGTAAGGACGTGTCCTTTTCTCTTTTCCGCTTTTCCTCTTGCGAGTGTTAAATAAACCAATATGAACCATTATGAACTTGATGCATGTTTGTCATCAGGGTAACTTTGAATTTTAACAACCCGGCTTATGAAAACAAGTATCATCGCCTGTCTGTTCATACTTTTCGGAATAACGAAAGCAAACAGACCAAAAATTATTACTATGGAAAAGAAAAATTATTACTGTGAGTATTGCGGGAAAAAGTTTCCCGACGTGCGTACTTTAACCTCCGCCACCTGCACATACCATCCGGATGGCAGTAACAAAGGCCGCCACAAACTGTATGAAGGAACGGAAAAGAAAGAATACACCTGCAAGTATTGCGGGAAGAAGTTCCCTTCCATCATGGTGATGGTAGGCGGACAGTGTGTGAATCATCCGAACGGAATGAATAAGGGAAGGCATGCGCCGGCGCTGTAACTACCCTATTATACCTAATTATATATGTTTAAAGGCATTGCTTTATTCAAGTGTAGTCAATGTGGCGAAAAATTCAGAGCTCCTGACATCGAATATTGTGCCACTATATATTCTATGCCACAGAAATGCCCGAAGTGCGGAAGCATAAGGACAAGACCGGTCAGCCTGTTTGGAAAGTTGACGGAAGGGGTTTATCGGGGGATTTGGGAAAGAATGGAGAAAGAACAGAAGGAATAAGTAATATTTTTATAGTATGAATAACGAATTGAAAGCCCGAATCGAACAAGCGGACGCGAAGCTGGCAAGGGCTAAGGAGACATTATTAGTAGTGTCTACTGCGTTAAACAGGGATATAGAAAGATTTGGAACTTACCGTCGGAATGTACTGAAGAACACCGTGGGCAGGTTCAAGAAGGACTTGGACGTATTGGGCAAGAAGTTGAAGGGAGGTGCGTATGCCATACCCGAAGGCATCGAAATGCCGGACGTGGCAGCACTGTCTTTCCAAGAAATCAACTTCACCTCCGACCAGAAGTGGCGCATTGCGGACGGCGTGGGCAAGGCAGCGCTCATCGGCACGAACAAGGTGCTGGAGATGATGTCGCGGCGCAAAGGGTGGAATTTCACCCCAAGTAAGAATACGGGAGGCGGGAACTCCGGCATCTGGTGGCTGGATCTGTTGCAGGCCGGATTGGGAATCGCTGCTGCCGTGGCCGAGAAAAAAGCACAAGAAGAAACCGCAGTGCAACAGTACGAGGCCGAGACGGGCGTCTTGTGCAAAAAGGTGGATGCGCAGATTGTTTTTTGCAACTCCATCTCCAGTCGGTTGAAAGAACTCATTTTCGTTTCAGATGAACTAGAGAAGCATTGCGTGGCGGAACTGGAGAAGCTGGAAAGCGTGATGGAAGCGTTCGATGTGGAAAATCGCACGCATTTAGGCTATTACCAGTCCGCAAGCATCTTGATAAAAGGCATCAGCGAACTGTCGAAAGTGGAAATCTTGGACTCCAACAACCAACTTTCGCTGCTTGACCAGCAATACATCGTGAAATCACGGAAGTTATTAACCGAATCATTGTAACAATCATGGAAAAGAATAAGAATCCGGAAAACGCGGGAGGTGAGAAAAAACTAGATCCGCAACAGACGCTCAATACGCTGAATAATTTATATAATATGTATGCGACGTTGGAGGAAGTGAGGGAAGCCAACCGTACGGAACGTGAACGCATCCAAGCCGAAAAGGAAAAAGCTTTGGCGCAGATAGAAGCGACCAAAGCCGTGCTAATGAACTATCTGAACCGGAGCTTCGATGAAAGGGCATCCATCTTCAAAAAGGACTTTGAGGCCATTGATACAGCCATCGCCAACAACAACATGGAGGCCCTGGCCCTGATGGTGCAAAGCGTCAACACGCTGGCTGCCCAATCGCCGTTCAAAGCCTTGGTGGATCTGGCTCAAGTGAAACGAAACTTTTTGACCAACGATGAAGTGGAAATCTGACGTCGTGGTTTGATTTTATGTATAACGCTTAATTTAAAATGTTATGGGAAAGAAAATGGAAAAGTTTAAAACGGGAACAGAGAAAACCGTTAAAACAGCAGGAAAAGTAGCTACGGTGGCAACCCTCATTATTAAAACTGGTGAACTGATATTGGACACCATGAATAAGAATAAGAATAAGAAATAGAGAAGAAAGTGAAAGAACAAAATAAGAGCTTCTTATTTGACACAGAGTGGAAAGTCGGGTAAAAGATAGGGACAGCTCTTATGTAGTGTGTAACCAATCATTTTCAGATTATGTCCAAAGTATTCCAAATCATCCCCAAGCGCATCAAGCGCGTGAATGGCACCGTCCTTACCCCGGAGATGGTTGTCACCGTTACTACCCAGATGCACACGTCCACTCCGTTCTACAACGGCGCGAAGGAAGTGCAGGAAGCCTACATGCGGCTGTACAACTTCGACTACAAGAAGGCGTGCTGCTCGGTGAATGACTTCGAGTTTAAGAAGTTAGATTAAGATTTTTATTTTGCTTGTGCTGCATTTTGGCGTAACAACCGACTATGTTTGCACAAGCAAAATCATTTAAAGAAGATGACACATGAAAGATTTCAGAAAGAAAATCCAGCAAACAACCGGATGGTCGGACGCCATCGTCAACGCCATTCAAAGTGAAGAAGAAGCGCGCATCTACATGGATGCCGGACTAAAAGAGGCCAAGGTGAACGGAAAGCCTGCCCTGATACAACCCCGGATAGACCCGGACTATCTGATGCCGGAATGGTGGATACGTGAGCACGGGGAGAGCTGGCGCGGGTGGAGCAATAACGACTTGATGGGCGAAGGCTATCCCCCGCACGACGAGAACGGAGACCCTTACGAACTGCACCACATCGGGCAATGGACCGATTCGCCTCTTGCCGAACTGCCCTGGTCGCAACACCGCGAACAGGGAAATTACACCGTGTTGCACACTTTGGACGACTATTCCGACATTGACCGCAGAGAGTTTGAGAAAGAAAAGACTGCACATTGGATAGCAAGACATCGGATGTTTTAAACTCAGATTAAGCTAAACGACATCAGTAAGAAATAAAGGACTATGACTAAAGATTTATTTGACAAATATATCTGGCTGGTGGACACTATCTACCGGGCAGGAAAAATCACATTTGAAGAGATTAATGAGCGGTGGCTTCGCTCCAAGCTGAGTGACGGGAAAGATATCCCGCTAAGGACATTCCATAACTGGCGTATCGCCATTGAGCAAGTGTTTGACATCAACATAGAATGTAACCGCAGAGGAGGATATTATTACTACATAGAAAATGTGGACGACATCGAAAAAGGAGGCATCCGCAACTGGCTGCTCAACACGTTTGCCGTGAATAATCTGATTAATGAAAGCCATCACCTGAAACGGAGAATATTGTTCGAAGAAATACCGTCGGGACAACAGTTTCTTACCCCAATTATCGAAGCTATGCGCGACGGGCTGGAGATAGAATTGTGCCACCAAAGTTATTGGTATGACGAACCGATGACGTACACGGTGCAGCCTTATTGCGTAAAAGTGTTCAAACAGCGGTGGTATGTAGTGGGCTTTTGCAAAGAACGCGATGCCATACGGACGTTCTCACTGGACCGGATTCACCAACTGATAACGTTAGAAAGCAAATTTACATATCCGAAAGGCTTTGACCCGGCAGCGTTCTTTACCGACAGTTTCGGAATCATTGTAGAAGAGGGAGAAGTGGAAACTATCCGCATTAAAGTGTATGGGATGCATCGTTTATATATGCGTGCTTTGCCTTTACATCATTCACAACAAGAGGTAGAAACTACGGATGAGTTCTCCATATTTGAATATCGTATGAAACAGACGTTTGACTTGAAGCAGGAACTGCTGTCCAAAGGGAAGGACATCGAGGTGCTGTCCCCTTCTTCATTTCGGGAGGAAATGGCAAAAGCGATCCAAGAAATGGCTGCTTTATATCAGCCGCACTTGAAATGAATGGCGGCCGCACAGGCATAGCCCTCGTTATAAAGAGTACGTAGTTTACGGACATCGCGTTCTATGCGGTCCACCTCCACGGGATGGGAAGGACGGATGACAGAGATTTCGCCTGCTGCTTCCAGCTGCTCGACCTGTTCCAACTGGTTGTTATAGACAATGCTACGGCGGTCGATGGCTTCGCGCAACTGAGGATAACGGCGATAAATGAAAGGTGGCACGCGTGTACCGTGAATTTCTTTACGATAGCCCAGATTGCGTGTCAATACGACTACACAATGTGTAAAACCGTCGGCACGGGCATGAAGAACGGGGATAGAATCTACGATGCCTCCATCCAACATGGGAATGCCATCTACATAAGCAATGGGACAGACGAAAGGCAAACTACTGGATGCACGGGCTATGTCGACCAACCGTTTCTTATCGTGTCGTTCCTCCAAATAGTTTGCTTCACCCGTCAAGCAATTGGTAGTCACCATGACATAACGGGCAGGATTGGCAAAACAGGCTGCATAATCATAAGGCAAGATGTGTTCCGGAAACTCATGGAACAAAAGATCGAAATCCAGAATATTACGTTTCTTCAACAAATGTCTCAAACCGATGTAGTGATATTGCTCCAACAGATCGATATTGCTGTACTTGGCACGTCCGCGTTGACCGGACATATAGGATAATCCATTGCAAGCCCCTGCACTGACTCCAATAACGTAAGGGAAATGAATGCCCCTATCCATAAAATTGTCTAACACACCGCAAGTAAAAACGCCGCGCATACCGCCACCTTCAAGCACTAAAGCCGTGTGGTCGGTGATATGTATCGGTTTATTTGCCATCTTTACATCCATGTTCCGATTAGAAATATAAATAAGGTAAGGATTTCTTCTTCAAAGATACGCCAAGTTTCTGAGATTCTGTCTATCTTTGCGGATAAATAACACTTACCACATAATATATAATGTATATGAAAAAAACGATGATGTTTGCTGCCGCAGCCTTGCTGAGCTTAAATATGGCAGCACAAGACAATGCCAAAGAGGAAGAAGGCTTTGTCTTTACTACTGTCAAGGAGAACCCTATCACATCCATCAAGAACCAGAACCGGTCGTCAACGTGTTGGAGTTTCTCCAGTTTGGGATTTCTTGAAAGCGAATTGCTGCGTATAGGCAAGGGGACATACGATTTCTCTGAAATGTTCGTCGTACACCACACTATGGTGGATCGTGCTGTCAACTATGTGCGTTATCACGGCGACGCTTCTTTCTCGCCGGGCGGAAGTTTCTACGACATTATGTACTGTATGAAAAACTATGGGCTGGTACCACAAGAGGCGATGCCGGGCATTATGTATGGCGACACACTGCCTGTACACAACGAACTGGACGCTGTAGCTGAAGCATATGTAAAGGCTATCGGCAAAGGGCGGTACAGCAAACTGACACCGGTGTGGAAACAAGGACTCAGCGCCATTTATGATACTTATTTGGGAAAATGTCCCGAAACATTTACTTATCAAGGGAAAGAATACACCCCGAAGACTTTTGCTGAAAGCCTCGGCATTAATCCTGATGACTATGTATCTTTGACATCATATACACATCACCCATTCTATACGCAATTTGCGATTGAGATACAAGATAACTGGCGCAATGGTTTATCTTACAACTTGCCTATTGATGAACTAATGCAAGTAATGGATAACGCCATCCGCACAGGTTATACTTTTGCATGGGGTAGCGATGTAAGTGAGCAAGGATTTACACGCGACGGTATTGCAGTGATGCCGGATGCTGCACGCGGCGCCGAACTCACCGGTAGCGATATGGCTCGCTGGACCGGTATGACTGCTGCCGACAAACGCAAAGAATTGACATCGAAACCGCTTCCGGAAATGGAAATCACACAGGAAATGCGTCAAGAGGCATTTGACAACTGGGAAACGACTGATGACCACGGAATGGTTATCTACGGTATAGCCAAAGACCAAAACGGGAAAGAGTATTTCATGGTGAAAAACTCATGGGGATTAAGCGGCAAATATAAAGGCATCTGGTATGCATCGAAGGCTTTTGTTGCTTACAAAACGATGAATATTCTTGTTCACAAGGATGCACTTCCCAAAAACATCAAACAGAAATTGGGTATCAAATAATACCGCTCATATATTCATGAAAAGTCCTGCTTGTGTGCATACACAGGCAGGACTTTTTGTTTCCAATTCCTCGCTAACCACCACTGCTCAGAATCGATATTTCTGTGCATTTTCCCCGCCGAATATTTGTCAACCCCAACGGTTTGTGTAAATTTGCACCCTATAAGATATTAACTAATACCTAATTAATATATTAAAATCATGAGTTTGAAAATCGTAGTATTGGCGAAACAAGTACCCGACACACGCAACGTGGGGAAAGACGCCATGAAAGCCGACGGTACCATCAACCGTGCGGCGTTGCCTGCCATCTTCAATCCTGAAGACCTCAATGCTCTTGAGCAGGCACTCCGTCTGAAAGACACACATCCGGGTTCTACCGTCACCATATTGACTATGGGACCAGGCCGCGCAGCTGAGATTATTCGTGAAGGATTATACCGCGGTGCCGATGGCGGCTACTTGCTTACAGACCGTGCTTTTGCCGGCGCAGACACCTTGGCCACTTCTTACGCTTTAGCCACTGCTATACGCAAGATGGGACAACCGGATATTATCATCGGTGGCCGGCAAGCTATCGACGGTGATACAGCTCAAGTAGGTCCTCAGGTGGCTGAAAAGCTCGGACTGACTCAAGTTACTTATGCCGAAGAGATTCTGAACGTGGATGAAGCCGGACGTCACATCACCATCAAACGTCATATAGATGGTGGCGTAGAAATAGTTGAAGCGCCATTACCGCTTGTTATCACTGTTAATGGTAGTGCTGCCCCTTGCCGTCCGCGTAATGCCAAATTGGTACAGAAATATAAGCGTGCTCTCGGTGCTCAGGAAAAAGCAGCTATCGAAAAAGAAGGTGCAACCGTACCTTATGCCGAATTATACAATACACGTCCCTACTTAAACATCATTGAATGGAGCGTAGCAGATGTAAACGGCGACCTTGCACAATGTGGTCTCAGCGGCTCACCGACCAAAGTGAAAGCCATCCAGAACATCTCTTTCCAAGCCAAAGAAAGCAAGACGCTGACCGGTAGCGACAAAGACGTAGAAGCTTTGATTGTAGAACTGTTAGACAATCATACCATAGGATAATAGATAAAAATGATAAACACATGAACAACGTATTCGTATATCTCGAAATAGAAGGCACAACCGTGGCAGACGTCAGCCTGGAACTGCTGACCAAAGGCCGCAAACTGGCCAACCAACTGGGTTGCCAACTGGAAGCCGTTGCCGCAGGAAACAATCTGGACGGCATTGAAAAACAAGTATTGCCTTATGGTGTAGACTGTCTGCATGTATTTGACGCACCCGGTCTGTTCCCTTATACCTCGCTTCCCCACTCTTCCATACTTATCAATCTGTTCAAGGAAGAGAAACCACAAATCTGCTTGATGGGTGCCACAGTCATCGGACGTGACCTCGGCCCGCGTGTTTCTTCTGCCCTCACTAGCGGACTGACAGCTGACTGTACCGCACTGGAAATTGGCAATCATGAAGATAAGAAAGAAGGAAAAGTTTACGAGAATCTGCTTTACCAGATTCGTCCCGCATTTGGCGGCAATATCGTAGCTACTATCGTCAATCCGGAACATCGCCCACAGATGGCTACTGTCCGTGAAGGTGTCATGAAGAAAGAGATACTAGACGAAAACTATCAAGGAAAAGTCATCCGCCACGATGTAGCTAAATATGTGCCTACTACAGACTATGTAGTAAAAATTATCGATCGACACGTAGAAAAGGCTAAACACAACCTGAAAGGTGCTTCCATCGTAGTAGCAGGTGGTTATGGCATGGGATCAAAAGAAGGTTTTGACATGCTGTTCGACCTTGCCAAGGAATTGCACGCCGAAGTTGGCGCCAGTCGTGCTGCCGTAGATGCCGGCTTTGCAGACCATGACCGCCAGATTGGCCAAACCGGTGTCACCGTTCGTCCGAAACTCTACATCGCCTGCGGTATCTCCGGACAGATACAGCACATTGCCGGCATGCAGGAAAGCGGCATTATCATCTCTATCAACAATGACGAAAATGCACCCATCAACACGATTGCCGATTACGTCATTAACGGTACAGTGGAAGAGGTCATCCCTAAAATGATTAAGTACTATAAATCACACAGCAAGTAAACACTATGGCTAACTTTTATACAGATATACCGGAACTCAAATATCATTTGGAGAATCCGATGATGGAACGTATCTGCGAATTGAAGGAACGCGGATACAAGGACAAAGATGAGTACGACTATGCTCCGCAAGATTACGCAGATGCTATTGACTCATACAATAAAGTGCTGGAAATTACCGGTGAAATCACCGCTGATGTCATCGCACAAAATGCCGAAGGCGTAGATGAAGAAGGTCCTCACTGCGCCAACGGACGTGTAGAATACGCAAGCGGTACGAAGCAAAACCTCGATGCCATGGTGAAAGCCGGACTGAACGGCATGACCATGCCACGTCGCTTCGGTGGATTGAACTTTCCTATCACTCCTTACACCATGTGCGCCGAAATTGTGGCAGCAGCCGATGCCGGATTCGGTAACATTTGGTCATTACAAGATTGTATAGAAACCTTATATGAATTCGGTAATGAAGACCAGCACAGCCGCTTCATCCCCCGCATCCGCCGAGGTGAAACAATGACTATGGACCTGACCGAACCAGATGCCGGCAGCGACCTGCAAAGTGTTATGCTAAAGGCAACTTACGATGAAGCAAACCAATGCTGGCGTCTTAATGGCGTGAAGCGATTCATCACGAATGGAGACGCCGACCTGCACCTTGTACTGGCTCGTAGTGAAGAAGGCACAAAAGACGGACGCGGTCTCTCCATGTTTATCTATGACAAGCGTGATGGAGGTGTAAATGTACGCCGCATCGAAAACAAACTCGGTATCCACGGTTCACCCACATGTGAATTAGTTTACAAAAATGCCCGTGCCGAACTCTGCGGAGAGCGCAAATTAGGTCTGATTAAATATGTTATGGCACTGATGAACGGAGCACGCTTGGGTATTGCAGCACAATCCGTAGGTCTGTCACAAGCAGCCTACAATGAAGCACTGGCATACGCTAAAGACCGCAAACAATTCGGTAAAGCTATCATTGAATTCCCCGCTGTTTATGACATGCTTGCCACAATCAAGGCCAAACTGGATGCCGGACGCGCCCTGCTCTACCAGACTGCCCGCTACGTAGATATCTACAAAGCATTAGATGACATTGCCCGCGAACGCAAGCTCACACCCGAAGAGCGTCAAGAGCAGAAAAAGTACGCTAAACTGGCCGATGCTTTCACTCCCCTGGCTAAAGGTATGAACTCCGAGTATGCCAATCAGAATGCATATGATTGCATCCAAGTACATGGAGGTTCGGGCTTCATGTTAGAATACGCTTGTCAACGTATCTACCGCGATGCCCGCATCACAAGCATCTACGAAGGAACGACACAGCTCCAAACAGTTGCCGCCATCCGCTATGTGACAAACGGCGCATACGCTGCTACGCTGCACGAATATGAGCAAGTTCCTTGCAGTGCAGAAATGCAACCGCTAATGGAGCGTGTAAAGGCCATGACAGCCAAGTTTGAGGCTGCCACCAACCGCGTAAAAGAAGCCGGCGACCAAGAACTGCACGATTTCCTTGCACGCCGTTTATACGAGATGGCTGCTGTGTGCGTAATGTCACACCTCATTATCCAGGACGCTACCCGTGCACCGGAATTGTTCACCCGTTCGGCTACCATCTACGTAAATTATGCCGAAGCAGAAGTAGAAAAGCATGCAACTTTCATACAGAACTTCCAAAGCGAGGAATTGGCATCTTATCGCCGATAAGTCCATAATTTAACCGTATAGAAAGAGCGGGTACGCAGACAAATGTCATGCATACCCGCTCTTCTTTTTCTATTTTTTCTTAAGCGATTATAACCAAGCCAATAACTCACCCAAACTTGTGATACAGGGTACACATTCCACAAACGCCTGTTGCGTAGGACATCCCATCACTGCCTGACAACCCAGTTCCCGAGCCGGCAAAATATCATTCTTCAGCGAATCCCCTACCACTACGACCTCGTGAGGAGACAAACCCGCGCGTCCCATCGGTAAACGCCACAAAGCAGAATCAGGCTTACGAATACCTTCTATAGTAGAGTCTGTCACCGAACAAAAATAATCCGCTATACCTAAATCCGTCACTATCCGACGAAGATTTCCATAATAATTAGAAACCAACAACAAAGAATAACGGGCAGACAATGCAGCCAATACCGGTCGCGCCAACGATATATTATTTTCCACATATTGCACCACCACACGAGCCGCATTCATTGAAAACGACTCCAAATGCTCCACCGCCAGCAAACTGCGCTCCGACAGATTTTCAAACTGATAGCGTATCTTAAAACATTGCGTATCATACAATGTACTATCAGCACTCACAGGCCTAACGGATTCCATTTGCCGCTCGGCATAGACATACGAATCCCAAAATGTTTCCTTAGTCAACGGCAGACCCAATTCATAGGCATAAAGTTTCAGGTAGATGTCACTCCAATGCAGGAAAGGAGCGTCAAGTGTTCCTCCAAAGTCAAAAGCAATCGCCTTTATTCCGTTCTTATCTATCATGGTCACATACATTTAAAGACTACGCAATATGGAACGGCAGAGAGCCTCATGACGAGCTACCATATAAATAAATAAAGCAGTCAGCACCGACAGTTCAAATGCAAAGTAAACCCATGGCATGCCTATCAACAACGACACAAATAGTGCAAAAGCACGGGTATTGAATGACAAGATATTCGTATATTTCATCAAAGGCAGACTTCCTTTGCGGAAACGTTCGCGTATCTCTGCCGGAATGTCCTCGCCATAACGGGCACGCAGTGCGGCAAACAATTTCTGAAACGCCGGACTCCATTGCTCCTGCGAATCAGTATAATTGGCATAAAACCATTGAAACACTTTCCTGACTATACCATTTTCCCACCGCATAGACTTAAAACGTTCCTGCTCGCGTTTCGCATCAGCCAACTCACTTCCGGCTCTTCCTTTCAGGAAAAACAGATGAATATTGCGGTAATAATCCGCCATAGCAGCCTCTTTGCTGTGTATAAAGCCATTGATCAGCGCCACCACCCATATCCAGATGCCCCATTCCGGCGTCAGCCGCAGAGCGATAGCTGCATAAATACACGCAAACCACAATATGCCCGACGTACCATCCAGAATACGTCCTAGTTCAGACTTCTGTCCCGTCATACGTGCCAACTGCCCGTCAGCACTGTCATACATATTGGCCCATACCAACAAGCACATACCTGCCATATTCAGCCAAACACTGTCAAAGTAGAACAGCACCGCCGCCGTTACTCCTAAAAAGATGGAGATAACCGTCACCGTATTGGGATGAACTCCCAACCGGCTGAACAACAAAGCCCAGCGATAGCCGACAGGACGATAGAAAAGCAAATCTATCCACTCCTCCGTATCCATGGACTTTATCGAATTCTTCCATGCTTTTGTTTCATTCTTACTCATGGTTACCAATAAATCGAATTTACTTGATTATTTCTTACGGCATTAAAAACCGTTTTAATCATTCGCTAGACTTTTTTGAATCAGTTGTCCGATGGCAACGGCAGCCTCCTGCCGACAGGGGGCAAAACTGGGCCAATCATTCAAGTCAATGAGATAAATCTGCCCGTCAGTCGCCACGATGCAGTCTCCTCCATACACCTGTACCTGCAACACACTTGCCGCCCGGTGGCACAAATGCCGCAAAGCCTCCTCCTCAAAAGGAATGCCGCGAGGAGCACCATTCACTGCCTCCCAGCCAAACTTGCTGTGCCCGTTTACCTGCGGATAGAACCAATAAAAAAAGTCACTGCCGGATACGCCATAAAACTTCAGCAAGTCCCTCTCCGTGTGCTTATTTATCACCACCCGGGAGATGCCGCGAGAAGCACACCTTTCCAGCAAAGCCGCCAGTTCTGATTCCGTTCCTGCAAATGCGACATCCTCTCTATGGACGGCATGTGCATCGGCCCGCTTCACCCAACAAGGTTCAAACTTCGCTGCCAACAGATTTTCCGGTACTCCGTCAGCCGTCTGACATATCAGGCTTGGCGGATAAGAGATGTGATGAGCCGTCAGCAAAGAAGTCATACGCTCACGCATACAATTTTCAATGCCAAAACCGGAATTGATCGCACAACCGCCTTGCCTCTCCCACTCCTGTAGCTTGGCAAGTGCCGGTTTGCTTCTCAACATGGTGAAGATACAACGTTCTCCTCTCAACTGATTGACTAAAAACTCTGACTCGGCATACAGATGCACTTCGTGCCCCGCCTCTGCCAGCCACTGCGCCACGGCAGAAAATATAGCCTCATCATTTCCCACCTGATTCGGAGAGAACTGTGCATCACGCCGGATGCCTGCAATACTACGTACGCTCATGCTTCACCACGCTCTGTTATGAATAGTTCTGCCTTCCGAATATCCTCAGCATGATCTATATCAATGATTTTGGAAAAAGGATACGCCTGTACCCGCAATCCCGCATCCACCAGATATTGTTGAAAACCACGCATACGGCATACACCGGCTTTAATGGCATCCTGCAACAGCGCAAGCACCTGCCTGTTCATGCAATAAATGCCGCCGGACACATACCGGGCACCCGGATATGCTTCATTCGCATATCCGGTCACCCGCAGCTGTCCGTCCGTCCTGACGTAAAGCGGCCGTTCATCATCAATGTAATCCGTCACCGCCATCAGGGCATCACAGGCATCATCGTTGACAAAGGCATGAATGTATGCATCAAATTCTGCTGGGACACATATCGGATCCACCGTGGTCAGGCAAAACTTCTCTGCCCCTTGCAGATAAGGAACCAGTTCGCAGAAACTGCGGAAAGAGTCAGGCGTACTTTTCACCACCATCTCCAGTGGTATAGGCAGTGATGTCCGGTGCAGGAACTCACGCACCTCCTGCATCTCCTCATTAATAATAATGCAGACAGATTCCGCATCATTGCGGATAAAAGCATCAAACAGACGTGCCAACAAAGGCACCCCCCCAACCTTTACCAGAGGTTTGGGCACCCGAACCCCCTCTGATACTAACCGCGAACCTTGTCCTGCAGCAATCAATGCATACTTCATGCGCTTACTCTTTTCGCTTCTTTCATCAATCCAAATAACTCGGAGCCGTTTCGCCCACCATGTTGCGGATGGTTTCCTTCACCATACGCCATTGGGTAAACAGGTCGTGTACCGGCTGGTGTTCCAAGTCGTGCATCGGGCTCTTGCAGAAGAAAGAGAGCCAAGTCTGTATGCCACACATACCCGCACGATGTGCCAAGTCACTGAACAGCACCAGGTCGAGGGCAATAGGAGCAGCTAATATGGAGTCGCGGCACAGGAAGTTTACCTTTATCTCCATCGGATAGCCCATCCATCCAAAGATGTCGATGTTGTCCCATGCCTCCTTGTTATCCTTACGTGGGGGATAATAATTGATGCGTACTTTGTGATATACGTCACCATACAGGTCCGGGAACTTTTCCGGTTCCAGAATATTGTCAATCACAGACAGTTTGCTGACCTCTTTCGTCTTGAAATTCTCCGGCTGATCCAGCACTTCGCCGTCACGATTTCCCAAGATATTGGTAGAGAACCATCCGCTGACGCCCAACATACGTGTCTTGAACATCGGAGCCAGTACGGTTTTCATCAGCGTCTGTCCGCTCTTGAAGTCCTTACCGGCAATAGGCACATTCATTTGCTTGGCAAACTCCCACATGGCAGGAATGTCCACGCACAGGTTCGGAGCACCCATCACGAAAGGTGCACCTTCGGCAATGGCCGCATACGCATAGCACATACTGGGAGCGATAACTGCCGTGTTGTTCTCCTTCATGGCCTTTTCCAGCGCGGCAAGCGTCATGTGTTCTTCGCTCATCGGGAGATAGATTTCGGTACTGGCTGCCCACAACACCACAACGCGGTCGCAGTGATTAGCCACCTTGAAGCTGCGGATGTCCTCACGCAACTGTTCCACCATGTCCCAACGGGTAGCGCATTGCTTTACGTGCGTACCGTTCAGGCGTTTGGCAAAGTTGTGATCAAAAGCCGCCGTCATGGGGGAAATGGATTGAAGCTCGTCTTTCACCAGATTCAGGTCTTTTTCCTTCAGCACCTCAGCATAGAGAGCTGCGTCATACGCATTTTCAGGAAACAAATCCCATCCGCCGAATACGATGTCGTCAAGTTCAGCCAAAGGCACAATATCTTTTATCCGTTTCTCTTCTCCATCCTGCATCCGCATAGTAGCCATTTGCGTTATCGATCCGACAGGCTTTTTAAACCCTTTGCGAATAGTTAAAACTCCAGTAATTAATGTAGTGGAAACAGCCCCTCCTACTCCAACGACCAACACGCCAAGGCGTCCTTGAGCCGGTTTAATGCTTTTGTTTATTATCATTATTCTACTCGTTTTTAAAAGTGATGCAAAATTAGTGTATTCAGCATAAAAACAGACATCCTAAATTGCCTAAAAAGCGTGCAATATTACTACGTTTTTACAAAAACCGAATGATTCATTACGCTCATTTTATCGTTTGTTACTAAAGATTAAGAAACGACTCGCTACATACGCACCAACTTTGCCGCCTACGTAGTTGTAAAGATTCGTTAATGCCGTTTTTTATAAAACCATCCAAAAGAATTTTTTTCACTATCAGGGTCTGTTTCCACTTTTTTGGAAAACAGTTTGGACGATGTCCATTTCATGAAAGGACCTATCATTATGAATGTAGAAAAAGAAGAAAATTCTTTTTCTGAATCTGATTGCACATTCGGACTATCTTCATTTACCAAGTATGACAACGCCACATTAAACTTCAAAGAGATGTGGATAAGATTCTCAACGCTGTAACGACAACAAAATGACGATGGCATTATACATCTTCTACACGACACCGTAGTAGAAAGATACTTACAAATTTCTTCCCTTTCTTATCCCGTTTGCTCCAAGTATATATGGAGCGTGTTCCGAAAGGCTTCCGAATCTGCTCCGAAAGGCTTGCGAGCGCGCTCCGAGTATATTCGGAACAAAGCCCTCTCAGAATGCCTTCTGGAGGGGGATACCGGTATATGAGCAGAAAGTAACTTTTTAAAACAAAGTTTTTTTTTAAAAGACAAAAAGAGAGACTGTATCAGACCGAAGGAAAAGTGATTCTGAAACGAGTCAGCCCGTCTGCATAGGTGCGGAGTGAGAAAGTACAATTATGACGGGTCAGCACTTCACGGATAAATACCAGCCCGATGCCTTGTCCGTGGGGTTTAGTTGAAAAGAACGGACTGAAAAGACGCGCCTCTACCTCCGGCGTGATACCTGCTCCGTTGTCTTCCACTTCTATGGTAGTAGGGGCTTGCGTACATACACGAATCCTCCCCTGTGGAGTATCTTCAGCATCTTTCGGACAAGTTTCAATGCTCTCCACGGCATTCTTTATAATGTTCACCAAGACCTGTTCCATCAGCGCGCCGTCCATGCGTACTGTTTTCAGCTCGTCACAGCACTCCAGTTGTAACAAAATGCCTTTATCCCGACACATTCCCTCCATAAAACGCGTACAGGTAACAGCCAGTTCATTTAACGACATCGGTGACAGCGACGGTTCCGGAATCTTCACTACATCAGCAAAACGGGTAATGAAACGGCTCATGGAGTAACAACGCTCGATGCACACCCGCATCACCTCACACAAATCGTCCATGCCCGGTTCGTCTGCGATGGTTTGCTCTACGGTGTCCAGTGTAGAAGTAATACCGGCCGTCGTGTTATTCACTTCATGGGCGATCATGCGTATCACCTTCTCATACGCACGCTTTTCCGCCCGCATCACTTCGTCCGTCATCCGTTCAATCAAGTAGAACGGGTGCTTAAAACCGTGGTCAATAAAAGCCGAATGAGTACATTTATATATATTGGCATCATTCAGTCTTACCACAGCGGTCTCGTCCAGCGGTATATCGGCCAAGGCTGCAGCCAGCGGAGAATCGACCTGGTTGAGATACCGGCCAGACACATCCTGAACCGTCACCCCCATCATTTTGAGCGCCATCGGATTGACCTGCGACATTTCGCGGTCCAGCGTCAGGATGATAACCCCCATGGGCGATGCCTGTATCAACAAATCAAGAAAAAGGTTCTGCTCTCGCAGCCGTAAACGTTCGTTGCGCAACTGGTCCATCATGCGGTTAAAGATATTCACCAGACGGTCTGCCTCATATTGCCCCACGGGACTCAACCGGCTGCTGAAGTCTTGCTCGCGCAACAGTTCCATACCGTTGCCGATGGTGTTGAGCGGCTTCACCATCTTTTGATAAAAGATGCAGAGATATATCAAGATAAAGACAATGGCACCGATTACTACATAATAATAGTACAGTGACCGTATATCAGTGGTTACCAACCAAAGTAATACACCGCCCAACCCCAGGAGGAATAATACTAAAATAAAAAAGAAGGTCTTAATGCGCACGACGTTGTATGCCTTAATTGTTATTGAATGTTATTCCATGTTTTTCCAACCGACGGTAGAGTGCTGCCCGGCTGATGCCCAATGCCACGGCCACTTGACTAAGGTTTCCTTTGTATTGCTGCAATGCGCGGAGAATGGTCTGTTTTTCGATTTCGTCCAGTGTCATTCCCGCAAAAGAAGTTTTCTCCGAAGCACGTACCGTCTCACCCGAATGCTGGTACTGCGCCTCAAAGTCCGACGCATCCAACACCGTTTTTCCGCAAACCAGAATAGTACGTTCCACCAGATTCTTCAGTTCGCGTATGTTTCCGGGATAGGGCAAACGGGAAAGGAAATTCAAAGCCTCTGCCGAAAATTCGGTATGTGGCAGGCCGTTTACTTCAGCCTGTCGGTCGGCAAAGTGGCGCGCCAAGAGGGGAATATCATCCCGACGCTCACGCAGAGGGGGCAATTTAACGGTTATCAGATTAATGCGGTAAAACAAATCTTCACGGAAGGTACGTTCATCCACCATCTTACGCAAATCGGCATTCGTGGCAGAAACGA
The DNA here is from genome assembly GCA_944320945.1 of uncultured Bacteroides sp. GTDB lineage: Bacteria > Bacteroidota > Bacteroidia > Bacteroidales > Bacteroidaceae > Bacteroides. The sequence continues at coordinate 20,252 of CALUJK010000022.1, forward strand.
CACGTACGTCGACCTTTCGCGGTCTGCTGTCGCCCAAGACTTCGAAGGTCTGGTCTTGCAGCACGCGCAACAGCTTAACCTGGCAGGAAAAGTCTAGGTCACCTATTTCATCCAGAAAAATGGTACCCTTATTGGCCAGTTCAAAACGTCCTACACGGTCGGCTGTAGCATCGGTAAAGGCACCTTTCTTATGGCCAAACATCTCGCTCTCGAACAGGCTTTGGGAGATACCTCCTAAATTCACCTTGACAAACGGCTGCTTAGCACGCTTACTGTTGATGTGTACCGCTTCGGCTATCAGTTCCTTGCCGGTACCACTTTCACCGGTAATAAGTACAGAAGCATTGGTAGGAGCAATGCGCGCAATGGTATTCAGGACTTCCGTCAGTTCGCGCGACTTGCCAATGATGTGACTTCGGTTCAACGTCCCCACCGATTCATTCACTACCGCCTCTCTGGCCACAGAGGTCAGTTGAAGGGCAGTCTCTATGCGCTGTAATAAAGCGGCATTGTTCCACGGCTTGGTTATAAAGTCGAATGCACCGGCCTGCATTCCTTGTACGGCTAGCTGAATACTTCCCCATGCTGTCATCAGAATAACCGGTACGTCGGGGCGGAACAGTTTTACCTGTTTGAGCAGTATCAGCCCTTCTTCTCCCGTAGTAGAGAGTGTGAAGTTCATATCCATCAGCATCAGTTCGGGAGACTCGCTACGCACCACTTCCATCGCTTCCCGCGGACCGGAAGCAGTCTTTACCTCATAACCGGCGCGTTTCAACATAAAGCTCAAGGAGGAGCGCACAGCACTATCATCATCTATTACCAATATCATAATCTTCTGCTTGTTATATTCTTCTGTACTTAATTAATTGACGGACAAAGATAGCGAATATACAAAGGGAAGTACGAACGTTCCACAAAAAAATAGCCGGAATCAATAAAAAGGAGCAAAAAAAGAGAAAGGAAGTTGACAGACGAAACGTATAGACATAAAAAAAGGGCTCCGCTGAGCCCAACCTTTGTTAACCTTAAATCTAATACTATGAAAAACACATTGCAAAGATACGGACTTCCCTGAAACTTGCAATAGAATGGGGTAAGAAAAGTATGTTTTATAACATCGTTTAAGTAAAACATATCCGTTTTTCACGTCCATTTTCATAACTTTGCCGCATATCCATATAATTTAAGAATTATGCCAAACTATGACTTAATCACCATATTGGGTCCGACAGCCTCGGGCAAAACGACACTGGCCACCGCACTGGCTGCTGAACTGGGAGCAGAAATCATCAGTGCTGATTCACGACAGATTTACCGGGAAATGAATCTAGGCACAGGAAAAGACCTGAGCGAATATACCGTGAACGGTCATCCGGTGCCTTACCACCTGATAGACATTGCAGAACCGGGATATAAATATAATGTATTCGAATATCAGCGCGACTTCCTGAAAGCGTATGAAGACATCCGTAGCCGTGGATTATGCCCCATCTTGTGTGGCGGCACCGGCATGTATCTTGAATCGGTGCTGAAAGGATACAAGTTATTGCCTGTCCCCGAGAACCCGGCTCTGCGCGCCAGACTGGCCGGAAAAACACTGGAGGAACTGACGGACATTCTGCGCACCTATAAGGAACTGCACAACACCACCGATGTGGATACAGCCAAACGTGCCATACGCGCCATCGAAATAGAGGAGTACTATACCCACACACCGGTGGACGAACGGACATTTCCCAGGCTGAAGAGCCTCATCATCGGCATCGACATTGACCGGGAACTGCGCCGGCACAAGATTTCCCGACGGTTGCGCCAACGCTTGGACGAAGGGATGCTGGACGAGGTGCGCCGGTTGCTGCAACGGGGCATCCCTCCGGAGGACCTCATCTACTACGGACTGGAATACAAATACCTGACGCTGCACCTCATCGGGCAACTGAATTATGATGAAATGGTGCGCCAACTGGAAATTGCCATCCACCAGTTTGCCAAACGGCAGATGACTTGGTTCCGGGGCATGGAACGGCGCGGATTCACCATACACTGGCTCGACGCACAACTGCCTACCGAAGAAAAGATTACCATCATCAGGAAGAAACTCAAAGAGAATTTGTAACTTTGGCTCAAAATAACAACAAGGCTATGAGCGTAAAACCCGAAAAATGGGGGGTGATATACAACCCCAAGGCCGGCAAACGGAAGGTGCAAAAACGGTGGAAAGAAATCAAAGAATATATGGACAGCCGGGGCGTGGCTTACGACTACGTGCAGTCCGAAGGTTTCGGGTCAGTAGAACGACTGACTGGCATCCTTGCCAACAACGGATACCGTACCATTGTCATTGTGGGGGGTGACGGCGCACTGAACGATGCCATCAACGGCATTATGCACTCAAGTGCCGAACAGAAAGAGGAGATTGCCATCGGTATCATTCCCAACGGCATCGGAAACGACTTTGCCAACTATTGGGAAATGAGTCAGGAGTATAAAGAGGCGGTAGATTGCATCATTCAAGGACGCCGCCGCAAGATAGATGTGGGCACCTGCTACTACTACGACGGGAAACAACACATCACACGCTACTTTCTCAATGCAATCAACATCGGACTGGGAGCACGTATCGTGAAAATCACTGATCAGTGCAAACGCTTTTGGGGCGTGAAATTCCTGTCTTACTTCATGGCGCTGCTTTCGCTTATCTTCGAACGCAAGCTGCACCGCATGCATCTCAAGATTAACGGAGAGCACATACGGGGACGCATCATGACCGTTTGCATCGGCAGTGCCTGGGGGTACGGGCAGGCACCGAGTGCAGTACCTTACAACGGATGGCTGGACGTTTCGGTCATCTATCGTCCCGAATTGCTTCAACTGCTTTCCGGATTGTGGATGCTGATACAGGGGCGCATTCTTAACCACAAAGTGGTACGCGCATACCGGACACAACACGTCAAAGTGCTGCGTGCACGAAATGCAGCGGTGGACTTGGACGGACGCATTTTAGACCGGCACTTCCCTTTGGAAATCGGTATCGAGCATGAAGCAATCACGCTGATTATACCGAATTAACTTGATATACTCCTTTTCCAAAGGCTTTTAACAAGCTAAAAAGTGATTCTAAAATAACAAATCACAAATTATCGTGCAGAAAAACGAAAACTTTTGTGACTATAGCCCCTCTTTTACGACTGATTAAACGAAACAAAAAAACTATTCAACTTTATACGACATGAAACACTTACTTAAAAAATTATTTGTTGCAGCATTTATACTGTGTAGCTACTTATCGCAAGTATTTGCCCAGCAGCAAGTGTCGCCTCTTCCCACTGACCCGGATGTACGTATCGGTAAACTTGACAACGGTCTGACTTACTATCTGCGCAAAAACAATCTGCCGGCCGAACGTGCAGATTTCTACATTGCACAAAAGGTAGGCTCCATTCAAGAAGAGCAGAATCAGTTAGGTTTGGCCCATTTCCTTGAACACATGTGTTTCAACGGTACCACGCACTTTCCGGGAGATGCCCTGAAACAATATCTGGAACGCATCGGTGTAAAATTCGGTGAGAATCTGAATGCATACACATCGGTAGAGGAGACTGTCTACAACATATCCAATGTACCTGTCAATACTCCCGGCGCTATCGACTCCTGTCTCCTCATTCTACACGACTGGAGCAACGACCTGACACTCGACCCCAAAGAGATAGATAAAGAGCGTGGCGTCATTAACGAAGAATGGCGCATGAGCATGAGCGCCAGCCAACGTCTGTTGGAAAAATCGCTTCCCGTGTTGTTCAAAGGAACCAAATATGCGACTTGTTTCCCCATCGGCACAATGGATGTCGTGATGAACTTCCCGCATCAAGCGTTACGCGACTATTACGAAAAGTGGTATCGTCCCGACTTACAGGGGATTGTTATTGTCGGCGATATTGACGTGGATGCCATAGAAGCTAAAATCAAGACTGTTTTTGCCGATATTCCCGCCCAGCCCAATGCTGCCAAACGTGAATATTATCCCATAGCAGACAATAAAGAGCCCATCGTATTTATTGGTACCGATAAAGAACAGCCCTACATTCAGGCTGTAGTAATGTGCAAACATGATGTTACTCCCGACGCACAAAAGAACAACACCATGTATCTGGTGGAGCTATACGCCAAAAACCTCATCGCCAGCATGCTAAATGCCCGTCTCAATGAGTTGGCGCAATCGGCCAATCCTCCTTACATTGCTGCCGGTGCTTATGATGGCGCCATACTGGGTGTCACCAAGACGAAAAGTGCCTTTAACGGCATTGCCATCTGCCAAGAGAATAATATTAAAGGCGGTTTCACTACCGTATTGCGCGAGATAGAACGCGCACGTCGCTTTGGCTTCACAGAGAGTGAATATGCACGTGCACGTGCCGAATACCTCCGTCAACTAGAATCAGCCTACAACGAGCGCGACAAACGACGCAATGAACAGTACGTCAATGAATATGTCCGTCATTTCCTCGACAATGAGCCGATACCGGGCATCCAATTCGAATATGCTACATTCAACCAACTGGCTCCCGCTATTCCGGTGGCTGCCATTAATGACATCATGAAGCAATTGATTGCAGAAGACAATCGGATAATCAGCCTCTTTGCACCTGAAAAGGAAGGATTGGCTCTGCCTTCTGCGGACGACCTCAAAGCATGGATGAAAGAAGTAAACGCCGAAACATTAGAACCGTATGTAGACAAGGTATCTGATGAACCGCTCCTTAAAGAAGCCCCCAAAGGCGGTACAATCATGTCTGAAACACAAAATGCGGCTTTAGGGACAACAGAGCTTACCCTTTCCAACGGTATAAAGGTCATCATCAAAAAGACGGACTTCAAGGCTGACCAGATTCTGATGAAGGGTGTCAGCTTAGGTGGCAGTTCGCTCTTCCCCGACTCTGAAATCATTAATATTCAAAGACTGGATGCTGTCAGCGTAGGAGGACTTGGCAATTTCAGCGCTACCGACCTTGAAAAGGTATTGGCCGGTAAGAAAGCATCCATCAGCTATGGCATCGGCGACAAGACTGAGACCGTCAATGGAAGTTGCTCACCCAAAGACTTCGAGACAATGTTGCAACTAACCTACCTGACTTTCACAGCTCCACGACGTGACGATGAAGCCTTTACTTCTTACAAGAACCGTAGCAAGGCTGCCTTGCAGAATATGGAACTGGAACCGATGGTGGCACTCCAAGACAGTGTACAGTTTGGTCTTTACGGCAACCATCCGCGCATCCAGCGATTAAAGGCCGATATGGTAGATCAGATGAGTTACGACAAGATTCTGTCCATGTACAACGACCGCTTCAAAGATGCCGGTGACTTTACCTTTATCTTTGTGGGTAACATTGACATCGAGAATATGAAACCGCTCATTGCGACCTACTTAGGCGGACTTCCTGCCATTGGTCGGAAAGAGACATTCAAAGACAATCACATGGATACACGGAAGGGAGAGTACAAAAATATCTTTATCCGCAAGCAGGAGAATCCGAAAGCCAGCAACTTTGTCTGCTACACCGGTGAAATGCCTTACACTTTGAAGAATAACATTCTGATGAGTATGATGAATCAAATACTCGACATTATTTATACGGAGAAAGTCCGCGAAGACGAGGGAGGTGCATACAGCATCTATGTGGGTGGTAATCTCTCCAAGTATCCGAAAGAAGTAGCCGGCACACAAATTGTATTCGACACAGCTCCCGAAAAGCGCGAAAAGATGATGGAAATTATCTTTGCCGAAATTGACAATCTGGCTAAAAACGGTCCTTCACAGGAAAATGTAGACAAAGTAAAAGAGTTCATGCTGAAGAAACATGCCGAAATGCTGAAAGAAAACAGTTACTGGCTGAACAGCCTTGATGAACTGGTGTACAGCGGTTTGAATACACTGGAAGGTTATGAAGAAACGGTAAAAGGCATTACTCCTGATGACATCCGCAAATTTGCAGCTGATTTGTTCGGCCAAGGCAATGAAGTGGAAGTTTCCATGATAAGCCCGGCTGCCGAGTAATCCTAAACAACATAAAAACATTTCGCCATGAATCTGTTTTTAGAACTACGCCGTCACGGCAAGCTGGCAGAAAAGCGCCACCCCATGTACGAAAAGAGCAAGTTCGGTAAATTCTGGATATATGTGTCTGTCGTACTATGGGTGGGGTATCTGATGTTCTTTGGAACGATGTTTGGCTTTCTGGACGGCGGTTCACGCGAGATATATCACGACATCAATGCCGGACTGATATTCTTCCTCGCACTGGACTTCCTGATACGACTTCCGTTTCAGAAAACGCCGTCGCAAGAAATGAAGCCTTACCTGCTGCTTCCCATCAAACGGAGTAGGCTTATCGACTTCCTGCTGATACGCTCCGGCATGGATGGGTTCAACCTGATGTGGTTATGCTTCTTCATTCCGTTTGCTATTATCTCCATTTCCCGCTTTTACGGGGTGATGGGGGTAGTGACGTATTGCATTGGAATCTGGCTGCTGATGGTATTGAACAATTACTGGTATCTGCTATGCCGGACATTGATAGACGACCGTATCTGGTGGGCAGCATTGCCTCTGGGAGTATATGGAGCCATCGCTGCCGGACTGTTCATACCGGAGGAGAGCATCCTGTTTGATCTTTCCACCAGTTACGGAGAAGGATTCATCCAAGGTAATCCGTTGACATTCTTAGGTACACTTGTTGCAATAGCTGCCATGTGGCTGATAGACCGAAGCGTCATGTCAAGGCTGGTGTACAAGGAAATGAACCGTACGGAAGACACAACAGTACAGGTAAAGAGTATCTCCGAGTACCGTTTTCTGGACCGTTATGGCCAGACAGGCGAATACATGCGGCTGGAGTTGAAGATGATGTTGCGCAACAAGATATGCCGCAAGTCCCTCTACTCGTGCATCGCCGTGGTGCTAATGTTTACGCTTATCATCAGTTTCTCCGACGTATATGAAGGAGGAATGAAAGACTTCCTCATCTTATATAATTATGTATTGTTCGGCATTCTCTTCGCAGGCAACCTGATGGGATACGAAGGCAACTACATCGACGGACTGATGAGCCGTAAAGAGTCTATCTACGCATTGATGCGCGCCAAGTACATACTTTATAGTCTGGTGCTTCTCATTCCCACAATACTAATGATTCCCGCCATGGTAACAGGTAAAACGACTGTAGCCATCTGCCTGGCTTGGCTGCTCTTTATTCCGGGTGGCGTGTACGCCTGTATGTTCCAACTGGCGGTGTACAACAACAAGACCATTGACCTGAACACCCAACTTTCTGCAAGGAAGAACGTGGGCACAAGTTTACAATACCTTATCACCGGTGTGGCTTTCTTCGTGCCGATGGTACTGCAATTCACATTTGATGCCCTGTGGGGTCCCGATGTTACACCGTGGATACTGATGGGTATCGGAATCGTGGGCATATTACTCTCACCTCTGTGGCTGAAGAACATTTATCGGCGCTTCATGCAACGGCGATATAAGAACCTTGAAGGATTCCGGGACAGCCGACAAAAGTAACTTCAATTTAATGCCAGCATCCTTCAAAAAACCGGAAGTAAAACCAACAACAAATAAACCAATATGATACAAATCACAGACCTCGAAAAGAACTTCGGCCAAAAACGCGCCGTTTCTATCGACAACTATACCATCGCTCTCGGCGACATGCTTGGATTGGTGGGAAACAACGGTGCAGGCAAGACAACCCTGTTCCGCCTTATCCTCGACCTGTTGCAAGCCGACCGGGGACAAGTCACCATTGACGAAATCGACGTCAGTCATAGCGAAGATTGGAAAACATTCACAGGCGCCTATATTGACGACGGTTTCCTCATCGATTACCTTACGCCCGAAGAGTATTTCTATTTCATCGGCCGCATGTACGGTCTCAGCAAAGAGGAGGTAGACGACCGACTTCACCCTTTCGAACGCTTCATGAACGGTGAGGTATTAGGACAACGAAAGTTCATCCGTAACTACTCCATGGGTAACAAGCAGAAGATTGGCATTATTTCCGCCATGTTACACCATCCGCGGTTGCTGATATTAGACGAACCGTTCAACTTTCTTGACCCCTCTTCACAAGCCGTCATCAAACACCTATTGAAACGCTATAACGAAGAACACGGTGCCACCGTCATCATCTCCAGCCATAACCTGAACCACACAGTGGACATCTGTTCCCGAATCGCTTTGTTGGAAAACGGTGTAATCATCCGCGACATCCGTAACGAAAACAATTCGGCAGAGAAAGAACTCGAAGACTACTTCAACGTCAGCGTAGAAGAAGAAATTCGGACGGAAGAGGCTGAAGAGGAAAAAGAAAAAGAACCGGAAAGTAAAACCGAAGAGCCAACCATCACCGACTGACCCACACCCAAAATATCAATATCATGAAACAACACACCTCCGGCTTCGCCATCTTGCTCATCGGAAGCCTGCTCTGTCTATTCACCGCCTGTAGTAATCCGCATTTTCTTACCGATGAAGCATATCGCCATCAAGTAGAGCAGGACTTCCAGCTGAAACAGACATTACTGCCTCATGGCGACCTATTCAGCATCTTCCGCGATGCTACGCTCACTACTTACGAACGAGAAGCCTTGCAATTTCTCTATGCCTACATGCCAACGGCAGATATCGCCGACTATCCCGGCACATTCCACCTAATGAATATCCGTGCCTCACAACGAGCCGCCCGCGAAATGCCGTGGGGCGAAATAATTCCCGAAGAACTGTTTCGCCACTTCGTACTGCCTGTACGGGTCAACAACGAACCCTTAGACAGCTTCCGCATGACTTATTACGATGAACTGAAAACACGTGTCGGTACTCTTTCCCTCCCCGACGCCATTCTCGAAGTAAACCATTGGTGCCACGAGAAAGCCATCTATCAGCCCAGTGACGCACGCACCAGTTCTCCCCTTGCCACCCTGCGTACCGCTTATGGCCGCTGTGGCGAAGAGTCCACGTTGTTGGTAGCCGCTCTGCGAGCAGTAGGTATTCCCGCCCGACAGGTTTACACGCCCCGTTGGGCACATACAGACGACAATCACGCTTGGGTAGAAGCATGGGCCGGAGACGGATGGCACTTTCTGGGTGCTTGCGAACCGGAACCGGTACTGGACTTAGGATGGTTTAACGCTCCTGCTAGCCGCGGTATGCTGATGCACACCAAAGTATTTGGCCGCTATCAAGGAACGGAAGAGATTGTCGCCACTGCTCCCGGCTACACAGAGATAAACGTCACAGACAATTATGCACCCACTGCCCGAGCACAAGTCACTGTCGTAAACTCCGACAACAAGCCCGTAGCCGGTGCCAAAGTCGAATTCAAACTCTACAATTATGCGGAATTCTACACCATCGCCACCAAACAAACAGATAATAATGGAAACTGCCACCTGACAGCCGGTAAAGGCGATATGCTGGTATGGGCTTCCAAAGAAGGGCAGTTCGGTTTTGCCAAACTCTCTTTCGGCAAACAAGATGCCCTTACCGTAAAACTGGAACGCCAAGACGGAGATACATTTGCACTGGATATAGACATCACGCCACCCGCCGAATCGGCCACATTGCCCGTCGTCACTCCCGCCCAACAGGCTGAAAACGACCGTCGCATACTTCAAGAGGACTCCATACGCAACTTGTACGTTTCCACCATGATGACAACGGAAAAGGCACAAGCATGGGTAAACAGTCTCTACGGAGATGCCTTACATCCCGTGCTGAAAAAGAAAGTAGCGACTCTCTTGGCAAACTCGCGCGGCAACCACCCCGTACTGACCGCTTTCTTGTCCGAATTACGAATAAGAGGAAAACAACAAGAGAAAGGAGACCGCCACATCTCATACGAAGAGGCAAACGCTATTGACCTATTACAGGCCATCTCCGACAAAGACTTGCGCGACATCCGTCCGGAAGTACTGGCTGACCACTTAAACAACACTCCACAACTAGAGAACGCCACGGCTTTCAATGCCTATATACTGAGACGTGCCTTACTCAATCCGCGTATTTCCACCGAAGAACTGACTCCCTACAAGTCATTCTTTCAACAAGTCATAGATACCGTTACGGCAGCCGATTACCGCCAGCACCCGCAGAAACTGGCCACATGGTGTCGGAATAACATCACGCTGAACGACACTCTGAATGCACAAAGCATTTCCATTTCTCCCATAGGTGTATGGAAATCACGTGTGGCTGATACCCACTCGCGCAATATCTTCTTCGTGGCCGTAGCACGCAGTCTGGGCATACCTGCATGGATAAACGAAGTAACAGGCGCCGTGTGCTATCAGGATCTGACAACCCCTTCAGCAGGAAGAGATGGGAAAACATTCGAAATAGATTTTGGCAATGGAGACAAGGCGAAAGCCATAACACCCACAGGACAATTGATTGCCTCCTACCAACCGTCCAAATACCTGAATAATCCAAAGTATTACAGTCACTTCACCTTGTCACGCTGCAAGGATGGCGTACTCCGATTACAGAACTACGATGAAAGCGAAGCTTCGTGGAGCAACCTACTTCGTTTGCCCTTGCAAATGCCGGCAGGTTACTATCTCATGGTGAGCGGCACCCGACTGGCCAGCGGCAGTGTACTGGCACATCTGAATGCGTTGAATGTGGAAGAGTCACAAATCACAAAGACTGACTTACTGATGCGCGAAAGCAAAGACCAGATACAGGTCATCGGTAATTTCAACTCCGAATCCCTCTTCACGCCCATCACAGCAGACGGGAAAGTAGCAGATGCCCCGACCTCGCTATTGAAGGCTTGCGGACGAGGATATTTTGCAGTGGGTGTTCTCGGTGCCAATCAGGAACCGACCAACCATGCCTTAAAAGATATTGCCAAAGTGGGTAAGGAACTAGAGAAATGGGGACACCGCCTCATACTGCTTTTCACGGACGAAGCACAATACCGGAAATACCGTCCGGAAGAGTTCCCCGGACTTCCCAATACAATTATATATGGAATAGACAGTCACGGCATAGCCCCACAGATAGTCACAGGAATGGAACTCAAGCACAGTTCCCTGCCCCTGTTTATTCTTGCTGATACATTCAACCGCGTGGTCTTTGTCTCGCAAGGCTATACCATCGGTTTGGGCGAACAGTTGGTACGGACTGTAAACGGTCTATAAACCGTTTCTTATCATAATTCTGCGCCTTGCACAACAGCCCGAATGGTCTCCTCCACCCTTCGGGCTGTTGTTATAACGCGACTATACTCTTCGATGTGTACAGTACCGCCCATAGACACCTTTTCATTGCGGTAACGCATGCCACTCTCTATCGGCTCACGTGCCGAGAAATGAAATTCATGGATACCGGTTTCCTGTGCGATGCGGGCAATATTGTTTTCATTCACCCCGCAACCAGCCAGCAAGATGATACGTCCGGCAGCCTGCTCCTGAAGTTCTTTCAGCAAAGGAATCCCCTGCACAGCATCAGGCTGCTGTCCCGACGTCAGTATGCGGTGACATCCCAGCCCGATAACCTCCTCCAGCGCCCGTTGCGGATTGCGACAGACATCAAAAGCCCGATGGAAAGTGACGGACATGCCCTGCGCCGCCTCCATAAAGCGCTGCATCAAAGGGACATCTACCTCACCCTCTTCCGTCAGGCAGCCCAGCACAACTCCATCCGCACCGTGCCGACGGGCATTCTCTATGTCTGCCAGCATAATTTCCTGTTCCAACGGTGAATACAAGAAATCACCGCCGCGCGGACGGATAATGACATGCAGACGGGTACGGGTCAGCAACCGACGTGCCACCGCCACATCACCAAAAGAGGGGGTTGTCCCCCCCTCTGGTATGCCTGCACACAACTCTACACGATCGGCGCCACCTGCCTGCGCGGCAAGACAACTCTCCACGGAGTTGGCACATATTTCAAAACGATAAGACGACCTCGCGCCGCTGTTACTTGGCATAGCTCACTGCACGTGTCTCACGGATAACGGTAATCTTCACCTGACCCGGATATGTCATCTCATCCTGAATCTTCTTGGCTATTTCGCCCGACAAACTTTCTGTCTGCTTGTCATCAATCTTGTCAGCACCGACAATCACGCGCAATTCGCGTCCGGCCTGAATAGCATACGTCTTGGTCACGCCCGGATAAGACATCGCCAACTGTTCAAGGTCATTCAAGCGTTTGATATATGCCTCTACAATCTCACGGCGAGCACCAGGACGGGCACCGGATATGGCGTCACACACCTGCACGATGGGAGCCAGCAGACTGGTCATTTCCACTTCATCGTGGTGGGCACCAATGGCGTTGCAAATGTCCGGTTTCTCCTTATATTTCTCAGCCAGCTTCATGCCGTAAAGAGCGTGCGGCAATTCCGGCTCCTCATCGGGCACCTTACCTATATCATGCAACAGTCCAGCACGTTTCGCTTTCTTGGGATTCAGTCCTAATTCAGAAGCCATCACAGCACAGAGGTTGGCCGTCTCACGGGCATGCTGCAACAAGTTCTGACCATACGAAGAACGGTATTTCATCTTACCGATAATACGAATCAGTTCAGGATGCAGACCGTGAATACCCAAATCGATGGTAGTACGCTTGCCGGTCTCAATGATTTCTTCCTCTACCTGCTTGCGCACCTTGGCTACTACCTCTTCAATACGGGCAGGGTGGATACGACCATCCGTCACCAGCTGATGCAGCGCCAACCGGGCAATCTCACGGCGCACAGGGTCGAATGCCGACAGCACAATAGCTTCCGGTGTATCGTCCACCACAATCTCCACACCGGTGGCAGCCTCCAGCGCGCGGATATTACGTCCTTCACGACCGATGATGCGTCCTTTAATCTCGTCCGAATCTATGTGGAACACTGTCACAGAGTTTTCAATAGCTGTTTCCGTTGCTACCCGCTGAATAGTCTGGATAACGATACGTTTCGCCTCTTTGTTGGCCGTCATCTTGGCATCGTCCATAATGTCGTTGATATAAGACTGTGCCTCTGTCTTTGCCTCCTCTTTCAGCGATTCCACCATGCGTTCCTTTGCCTCCTCAGCAGAAAGTCCGGATATGGCTTCCAGTTTCTCGATTTCCTGACGTTGCAGATGTTCCAATTCCTCTTTCTTCTTGTCCACCAATACCAATTGGTTTTCCAGATTTTCTCTGACGGCTTCAGCTTCCTGTTTCTTACGTTGGATTTCCTCCTGACGCTGATTCAGCACCAGTTCGCGCTGCTTCAGTTTGTTTTCAGCCTGTTGGATTTTCTGGTTGCGGGCAGCCACCTCTTTCTCCAAATCGGCTTTCTTGTTGAGGAACTTCTCTTTTACTTCGAGCAACTTGTTTTTCTTAATCACTTCTGCTTCTGTCTCGGCATCTTTCAGAATGGCGTCGTACTTGGACTTCAGCCCATACTTGAAAAGCAGATAGGCGGCAAGTCCTCCTACGAAGAAGCAGACAACGGACATAACTATTGTAACTACTGTCATCTTAATTGATATTTAAATATATATAAACAAAAAGCACTGCATAAAAGGCATGTTTCTTACCGAAACACGACTTTTGCACAGTGCGCGAAAAATTCTTTTCCCCTCGAAACAATGCTTTCTGCCTGTTACTGCTCGCGGAAATAATCATCCAACAAGGTTGTCAACTCCGCAATCCTATCGGCATAAGGCATCGTGTCATTACGAGCTTTTTGCCGGAGAGCTTCCAATGCAAAAAGATATGCCACCATCGTCATAATACTCTCCGTAGACAAATCTCTATAGCGTTCGCGAAACTCATAAAACCGGTTATTTATCTGTTTAGCAGCTTCCCTCACCATCTGCTCATCTTCCCGTCTGATGGTGAGCGGATAGTTGGAACCCGCCATTTGCAGGTTTATCCTTATCTTATCGTCCATACACCGTTTCCTTTCTACATGTTTATTCGTTCAACAAAGCGATGCATTTATCGATTTCACGCACTAATTTTGACAATCGCAGCTTCGTCTCCTTTACGTCGCTGCCGTTAAGGCTGATTGTCATAGCTGTTTTTAGGTCTGTGTAGCGTTGCTCCAAATTCTGATAATCGGTCTGCATCTTTTCGTTTTCTTCACTTTTGACTTCAAGAAGCCGTTTCAGTTCAGCATTTTCCCGTTTCAGTTCATCGTGCAGAAAAATCAAATGCCGTAATTTTGTTTCAAAGACATCAAGCCGTTTCTTTTCTTCGTCTGTCATTACTACACCAAAATTGTACACAAAAATACAATTTACTTACATATTACAAAAACTTTTTGTTGAAAAAATGACACGGATTGCCATATATTTAAGAAATACGATCCAAACCACCAATTCTAAATGTTGTGACATAAACAAATTATACCGATGCACAAGGAAAAACGACAGTACCCACGTTGCGTAAATCCAGCACAAATCATCTCTTTCACAACATCCTCAAACAAATTTGAATGTTTTTAAATTAATCATTAGAACTACAAGGTACGTGATGTAAAGAAAACATATCATCCATACTCTGTTTATCGCAAAATATCGTATAGTATTCTTTTAATCCATTTTTCAATGCAGACAGCATTTCCTCTTGGTCTATCTCAAAATAGCGACATGTCCTCGCACGAGCCGTATCAAATTTCCCATATCGTGGTATCTGTAAACGCTTATACAAGCGACAGATTTTTATGTCACTATAGCTGTCAACGTAATTTTTACACAATACGCAATTAGGTATCTTAAACCTTTGATATCCAAAATATTTAATTTGTTCATACAAACCAAACGCAACAGAAGTATGAACACAGATTTCAAGCAAAGACGAAGACTTAGATTTTACTATTCTTTTGCAATCACACGCATCTTGAAAACATTGCGTTTTTCCAGACTTATATAAGATATATCTGACAAAATCTATCTTATTGCTGATATGATCATTATCATAGTCACTTTGCTTAAATCCATAAAAGACTATTTTCCGCACTTTCCTTTCTAACCCTTTGTAATCATTACCATTATAGTTGTCAGATTCAATAATTCCATTTTTTACCAATTGCAAAATATCGTCTTCTGATTCTATACAGATTTCTATTATCCTATTACCACTATGTAGTTTTTCCAAACTACTTTCGTGAGTTACGAAAAGCTCCAAATAAATTGGCTTTCTTTCAGGCTTTGTTGAAGAAAATATCTTCAAGTCAGAACGACGATTTACATTATCGTATGGTATTTCTTGTTCACAGGAATCATAATATGACTTGATATTAAATGATCGCCTTTCGCTTTTATAGCATTCACTATATCTACAGTATTTACATTCTTCATATCTCGCACAAAAAGATTTATACTCAAATTCTATCCAGAACTCTGATTTTGACAAAAATGCTCTACGTATTTTTTCTTTTGCAAGGATATGAAGCATTGATTCTACCGCATAATCGCATTCCGTTCCTGATTGATGGGCAAAATGATGCATACGTTTTACCCCTTGATTTTTAGCTATCAAAGGTTCTTTACAAGCTGGGCAGAAGCAACCACATTTATTTCCTACAGGCACGTCATCTATTTCAACAAGTTGTCCTGTTTCATTCAAAGCATAGGTAAGGCGATATGCAGAATGTTTTTGCATTTCTATATTATTATACCGTTGTTATATCTATTTATTATTAGTCTCCCAATAGTTTATGTAACTTTTTCAAATAGCACCAAGAGTCATATTTTTATCTTAAAAATCGGTCATCCAATCCTCTTTGACTAATATCTTTTAGCTTTCAGTATTTCTTTATTCAATTCGCATTCACGCTCTTTAATCTAACAAATACAAATATAGTGAATTCTATTTATAAAGACCCTATATCAAAGAAAGAAGCATACTTTTATATCATTCACGCTGTTTTTATTCAACAGAAAAACTTTTAAAATAAGTAATTCACCTACTCAATAAACACAATTTGTATATATACATTACTTTAGGGGAAAACTTCCCAATACCGCCTCAGAGGGTATTGTGGCAGGGGTTTGTTCCGAAGCCTTTCGGAGCACGAACGAAAGCCCTTTCGAGCGCGTTCCGAAAGGCTTCGGAGCAAGAGCCGAAAGGCTTCGGAACAAACGGCTTGTATAGCGTACGTTTTTTGTACTCATATTTTACTATTCATAAAACGACACAGAAAAAACTAAGATGGACACCATTGAGGATAATTTAGCAGACAAACCCAAAATTCGCCAAAAACACTTTGCAAAACAATTTGGTTTACAAAATAAACTTCCCATATTTGTAACAGAGCCCGAAAGGGTCGCCTTTGAAGAATATGTAGAAGCACTAAAAACATACATTATTAAATAAGCAACTTTACACAGAACATTTATGAGAATTCTTGTGACTTACGCCTGTCAAGACGAATTTACCGAAGTGAAGTTTCCCGGCATTGTGGGAACAGAAGAAGTATATGTGGGCTATCTGCGCACGGGCATCGGAAAAGCCAAATCGGCATTTTATATGGCAGATGCCATCACGCACGGACAACCCGATTTAGTTATTAATATGGGTACGGCTGGCGCAGTACACCACCAAGTGGGTGACATATTCGTGTGCCGCCGGTTTATCGACCGCGACATGCAGAAACTGGAGGCGTTCGGCGTGGAGTGGGAAATCGACTCGTCCGAACTGCTTTCCGCCCGCGGTTTCTGCCAGCATTGGCCGGAAGGGGGTGTCTGCAATACCGGTGATACATTCCTGACCGAAATCGGGCAGGTGCAAGGCGACGTATTCGACATGGAGGCATACGCACAGGCATTGGTGTGCCGCGCCAAGCAGGTGCCATTCATTGCCGTGAAATACGTGACAGACATCATCGGACAGAATTCCGTGAAGCATTGGGAGGACAAATTAGCCGATGCCCGTCAAGCTTTGGGCAAATTCTTTGAAAATATACAAGGCGTGGTGTGACTTTCTGTTCTTCTGCCCGACTGATAAAGCAGAAAACACTATTAAAGACAAAAAAACGATGAAAAGATTAATAGGAATCCTTCTGTTGGCGTGCATCACACTTGGTGCCCATGCCCAACTTCTGTGGAAAATATCTGGTAACGGGCTGTCAAAACCATCATATCTGTTCGGAACCTACCATTTGTCGCCGCTCAGCATCAAGGACAGTATTGCCACCCTGCCACAAGCCATGAACGAAACGGCACAAGTGTACGGAGAAATCATCATGGCAGACATGATGAAACCGGACTTCATGCAACAGATGCAGCAACAAATGATATTGCCCGCAGACACAACCCTGCAAAGCCTCTTTACTCCTGCCCGGTATGAGCAAATAAGCAAAGTGGTGAAAGAATACATGAATGTCGACCTGTCCATGCTGGCGCAACTGAAGCCCGCAGCCATCTTGCAGCAGCTGACCTTGCTGTTCAACATCAAGCATACGCCGGGTTACAACCCAC
This sequence comes from uncultured Bacteroides sp., assembly GCA_944320945.1. Classification (GTDB taxonomy): domain Bacteria; phylum Bacteroidota; class Bacteroidia; order Bacteroidales; family Bacteroidaceae; genus Bacteroides. The sequence continues at coordinate 37,736 of CALUJK010000022.1, forward strand.
AGGAACAGTTGGACGCCTATTTTCAACAGGAAGCCATCAATCAGGGTAAAAAAGTGGGCGGACTAGAAACGGCACAGTCACAGATAGACATTCTTCTCAACAAGTCACTCAGCCGCCAGGCCGAAGATTTGTACTGCTTCGTCAGCAATCCGGACAAAGCCGACCGGCAGACAAAAGAGCTGGTTACAGCCTACGCCACTCAAGACTTAAACAAGATTTTGCAACTGCTGGAAGAACGTGAAGGAACCTCGTGCGACCCAAGTCCCGAAGAAATGGCTCAATTGATATACGACCGTAACATGAACTGGGTGAAACAGATGCCCTCCATCATGACGGAAGCCCCTACCCTATTTGTCGTAGGAGCGGGACATCTGCCGGGCAAAGAGGGAGTCATCAAACTGTTGCAAGAAAAAGGCTACACGGTAGAGCCTATGAAATAAGAAATATCAGTTCACTTTATTTAATTCTCTCTTACTTCAAGGGCGCGGATGCGCGGAGATGCTGCGAATGACTTTGACCGAAGAATTTCGCGCAATCCGTGTGGACCGCGCCTAAAACTTTTTACCTTTGCGGCAAAAAGCTATCGTAATGAAGAACTATAACACCTATCTGTTTGACTTCGACTACACACTGGCCGATTCATCGCGCGGCATAGTCACCTGTTTTCGTCTTGTGCTGGAGCGTCACGGATACACGGAAGTGACCGACGAAGCCATCAAACGCACCATCGGCAAGACACTGGAAGATTCATTCTCCATACTGACAGGCGTCACTGACGAAAATACGCTACTGGAATTCAAGAAAGAATACGTAAAGGAGGCGGACACGCACATGACTGTCAACACCAGGCTATTCCCCGAGACCCACTCCGTATTGACCGCATTGAAAGAGTCTGGCGCACAAATCGGAATCATCTCCACCAAATTCCGCTACCGCATCCGCGAAATGATGGACCGGCATTTTTCACCAGACTTTTTTGACATCATTGTAGGCGGTGAAGACGTGAAAAAGGCCAAACCGTCACCGGAAGGAGTGCTGTTTGCCATTCAACACCTGTCCACCACCAAAGGCGAAACGCTCTATGTGGGAGACAGCACCGTCGATGCCGAAACAGCGGAGGCTGCCGGAGTGGACTTTGCCGGAATACTGCACGGCATGACCACCCGACAGGAGCTGCAAGCCTATCCGCACGTCCGCATCATGGAAACTTTAGAAGAAATCTGCCATAAATCCGCTCAAAAAAAGGAAGATAGGTTTGTTCTTTCCAAATAAAAGGAGTACCTTTGTGCCCGATTATTCCGAAACGGGTTCGACAAAGCGTTTCTAAGTGATTAGAGGCCACCCAACGGAGCTAACTTATACATTATATATAAGATGTACGCAATTGTAGAAATTCAAGGCCAACAATTCAAAGCAGAGGCCGGAAAGAAACTGTTTGTTCACCACATGCAGAATGCAGAAGCAGGTGCAACAGTAGAGTTTGAGAAAGTTCTTTTAGTGGACAAAGACGGAAACATCACTGTAGGTCTGCCTACCGTAGAAGGTGCAAAGGTGGTTTGCGAAGTGGTTTCTCCGCTGGTAAAGGGCGACAAAGTGCTCGTGTTCCACAAGAAGAGAAGAAAAGGTTATCGTAAATTGAACGGTCACCGTCAACAATTCACAGAGTTAACTATCAAAGAAGTAGTAGCTTAATCAATTAAAAACAGTAAGAAGAAATGGCACATAAAAAAGGTGTCGGTAGTTCTAAGAACGGCCGCGAATCAGCAAGTAAGAGATTAGGCGTTAAGTTATTCGGTGGTGAGGTTTGCAAAGCCGGTAACATCATCGTACGTCAAAGAGGTACGGAGTTTCATCCGGGTAACAACATCGGTATGGGAAGCGACCATACTCTCTACGCCTTGGTAGATGGTACTGTACAGTTTAAGGTAGGACGCAACGAAAGACGCTATGTCTCTGTAGTTCCTGCTGAAAGTGCAGAAGCATAAGTAGGAAATAGCAAACATTTACACGCCTCAGCAAGATTGACTTGTTGAGGCGTTTGCTTTTACAGGCAATTGATAACAGTTATTCAAAGCAGTTTTTTCACTCAAACAACAAGACAAAAGGGAAAGAATGCTTTGAAAAAAAGAAATTACATTGTACATTTGCCACATATCAAAACTTACTCAAAATGAAAAGACTACAGACACAACGTTTTTTTCTGTTATTGACTTTACTTTTTTGCATAAATACGGTCATGACAGGTAAATCTAAGGAACCGGTACTGACTTATGACATTGAAACTGCCGGCACAGGTATAGAAGGTACAGCACTGGTCAAAATAACAGTCTACGTATCTAAGGTAAAGGAGGCTACTCCAGCTTTTATAAAGAAGGCTGCTGTACATGGCATCATTTTCCGAGGTGTAGGGGCAGACAAAGGGGTAAGTGCACAACCGGCATTGGCCAAAAATCCGTCACTGGAACAAGAAAAAGCGAACTATTTCCAACCATTTTTTGCAGAGAACGGTAGCTACCTGAATTATGCGACTCTCGTAGAAGGTACTACGCAAGTTGTAAAGCTAAGTAGAAAGCAGTATCGGGTTTCAGCCATTGTGACTGTGCAGAAAGACAGACTGCGGAAAGACTTGGAACAGGCCGATATCATCAAAGGGTTCTCCAATTTATTCTGACCTTATTATTCACATTTAATACTATAAAACAATGAAGAAGTTTTTACTGATTGCAGCAGGCGCTCTACTGCTGGGAATGACAACCGCAAGTGCACAGTACAAAGTGGAAACGGAGAAAATGGATGCCAATAAGAAGTTTAGTCCGACAAAGCCTAACAGAAGTACTGCATGTCTGCCGGAAGATGACGGAAAGACAATTACCTACACACCGCAATACTTTGCCACCAACCCCGGCATGTATAAGCCCGGTGCATATATCTCTTTCCAAAAGATTGAAAACGAAAAGTACATCTACATGCACTACGCAATCTTCAATGCTTCGGAACTGGATGAAGCTGTCATCAAAGAAATGAATTTTGTCTTTAGAGACGGTACTAAGCTGGATCTTCCTTGTGCTTACAATTTCATTGCCATAACCTACCCACAGGGCAAACAATCTGCCCATGCCATGCGTGCCAAGATCACTGAAGAACAAATAGACCTGTTCACAAAGAAACAGCTTATGTCTGTTGGCATCACTTTCGCTAACGGGAAATCATTTAATGCGGAATCCTCGGACAAAAGGTCTAACGGCGTAGCCATGCGGGCCATCTATTTCCAAACCGGAGAGAAAGTAAAAGAGAAAGAACTGAAAAAGATATTTGAGGCTAATAAATCTGAAGCCATACAAGACGATGCCAATTGGGATTTCTAAACAAACTATATACCATAAATCATGAAAATCAGCTTTTCCTATAAGCCCCTTGTTGCTGCCCTTATGCTGACAGTCGCCACAACTTACAGCTATGCAGACGAAACAACCGACACTCTGAAATATCACCGCAGTTCCATCTACACCATCTTGCTGGAACATCCCGGATATAAATTCGGTGAAGAAATCAAGACCGAATTTCTAAACATCCCATTACCGGACAAGTATAACAACCACAATTTATCTGTCCGTTCCTTTATGGGAAGCCGTGATGACGATGAACGTGAACTTATCGAATCTTTCTTAACCCGCGGCGATGTTGCCAAACGGATGGTTTCGAAATGGTTTAACCGTGAAAAAGAATCAGGTGCATTTGATATGTCCCTCATCACTGACCGCGGTTATTACGACGCCAACATATTGGACGTGAAACTTGCAGACCTGTCTGCCCGTGGTAGGGCTATGCTGGCCGATGCCGGTGAAGAACTGATACAAAACACCTTTATTGTAGTGAACGACATTCGTTATATTGACAAGGAAGCACGTGCCCAAAAGGTCAAACTGTTCCTCGAACTTGCCAGCATAGCAGCAGACGCGGCCGGTTCCATCAGCAGTGGTGGAAACTCTGATGAGTATAACACGGGAAAGGCCATTGCCGACTTGGCCGATATGGGTGCCAGTATATCTGACATGATAGCCGGTTTCCGCGTCAATATCACCTCCTATCTCTATCAATTGGAATGGGACGATGAAAAGGAACTTTCTTTCTATAAGGATTACTATTACGACCAATCCAATATAGATCCTGCAAAGAAGGCTGCTTACGAGAAAGACCGTACATTTAAAATGAAATACATTGGTGAGTTCTCTTCAAAGAGCAATAAAATTGTAGCACGTGGTGTAAACTCCAACGAAGAGGTTATCCGCAAAGTGTGTGCTCGCGCACTGGACAGAAATTTTGTAGAACTATCCAAAAAATTCGATATTTTCAAAGTAAAATCACCCATCGTTGCACTGGAAGGTGATACATTTACTAGCCCCATTGGCATGAAAGAGGGCGTCAGCGAAAAGTCTAAGTTTGAAATTCTAGAAGTCTCCATCGATGATGAAGGACGTACCCGCTACAAACGGGTCGGTACGGCCAAGCCTGTTGACGGTAAAATCTGGGATAACCGCTACATGGCTGTCGAAGAAGAGGCAGAAGGCGCCAACCTGCAAGCCACTACCTTCGAAATCACACGTGGCAAAAACATTTATCCGGGAATGCTGATTCGAGAAATTAAATAACGATTTATGAAAGTCAAAGTTTACGTATTACTATTAGCCATTTGCCTGGCCACAGGCACAATGTTTGCACAACAGATGATGAAACCAAGCGTCATGGTAGTACCCAGCAACGCATGGTGTCAAGCCAACGGGTATATGAAGACAAACGGTGGTACAACCTATCCCGACTATCAAACTGCCCTGAATTCCAGCATGGAACTGGTGAATGTCATCTCTAAAATCAACATCTTGATGAGCGACCGCGGATTCCCATTGCAGAATCTGGAAACGGCTTTGAAGAATTTATCCACCTCGGAGACAGAAAATGAAATGATTCAAAGCAAGGAAAGTGGCGCCATGCTGCAAGAAGATGTTTTGGACATGCTTTACCGCCAAGCACAGGCTGACATCATTCTGCAACTGACATGGAATGTCAACACTATGGGTCCTAGACGTTCCGTTACGTTTAACCTGCAAGCACTAGATTCGTACACCGCCAAGCAAGTGGCCGGTGCACAGGGTACAGGTACACCGTCATTCTCTGCCGAAATTCCCGTATTGCTGGAAGAAGCAGTGATAGACCATATGGACAGCTTCTGCAACCGATTGATGGAACATTTCACCGACATTCAGCAAAATGGTCGGGAAATCACGTTGGATATCCGTCTGTTTGACACTGCCGGCATCGACTTCGAGACGGAGTACGACGACTATGAACTGGCTGAAATCATCACCCGGTGGATAGCACAAAACAGCGTCAACCACCGATTTAGCCGCGGTCCGTCCACAGCCAATATGCTGCAATTCAGAGACGTAAGAATTCCCGTTGTCGACTCTTACGGCATGCCTATGGATGCTTATGCCTTTGCACGCGACTTTGCCCGCTTCTTCAAGAAAGAACCTTACAACATCCCTTCTAAAGTATTAGCACGCGGATTAGGCAAAGCAGTTATCGTCTTAGGAGAGAAATAGTAATACATTATTCCCCCAAAAGAGTCTGTGTCAAAATGGAATTCGTATATCATTTTGACACAGACTTTTTTCAATCAAACTTCCATTCACTTTTCGCTCTCCATCGCCTATTACAGGCAATAACACCATCGGAGTCATTACAGGTTTCGTTATTTTACCAATCGTTTTTATCATCTATTTGATTTTTGCGTATCTTTGCCTCACCGTTACGTAGAAAAAGTTACTCACGGAATCTACAACAGGTTACCATCTATAGAAATAATGTATAATAAACATATAATGTAAAAAGACTATGCTTACCATCAAACAAATTACCGAAAACACCGACGCGGTTATCCGCGGATTGGAGAAAAAGCATTTCAGCAATGCTAAGGAAGCCATAGAACAAGTTATTACTCTAAATAACAAGCGTAAGACTGCACAAGCCCAATTAGACACGAACTTGGCCGAAGTTAACACCACTTCCAAAGCCATCGGCCAATTAATGAAAGAGAATAAAAAGGAGGAAGCTGAAGAAGTCAAGAATTGTGTAGCCCAACTGAAAGAAGTCAACAAGACACTTCAAGCCGAAATGGAGAAGGCTGCCGAGGACTTACAACAACTGCTATATACCATCCCTAACGTACCTTACGAAGAAGTGCCCGAAGGCGCTACAGCCGAAGACAACCTTGTGGTGAAAATGGGAGGCATAGAAACAGAACTGCCCAAAGATGCCCTTCCCCACTGGGAATTAGCTAAAAAATACGACATCATAGACTTCGACTTGGGAGTAAAAATCACCGGTGCCGGATTCCCTGTCTATAAAGGCAAGGGAGCAAGGCTGCAACGTGCTCTCATCAATTTCTTCCTAGATGAAGCAAGAGCATCCGGTTACACGGAAATAATGCCTCCTACAGTTGTCAATGCCGCATCCGGATATGGTACCGGCCAATTGCCAGACAAAGAGGGACAGATGTATCATTGTGAAGTAGACGACCTCTACCTAATTCCTACTGCTGAAGTTCCGGTAACAAACATCTACCGTGATGTCATCCTCGACGAGAAACAGTTACCTATCAAGAACTGCGCTTACACCGAATGTTTCCGCCGCGAAGCCGGTTCGTATGGAAAAGACGTACGAGGACTGAACCGCCTACATGAATTCTCGAAAGTTGAATTAGTGCGTATCGACAAACCTGAACACAGCCGCCAATCACACCAAGAGATGCTTGATCATGTAGAGGGACTGCTCCGTAAGCTGGAACTTCCTTACCGCATTTTGCGTCTCTGCGGAGGCGACATGAGCTTCACAGCAGCCATCTGCTACGACTTTGAAGTTTACAGCGAGGCTCAGAAACGCTGGTTAGAAGTCAGCTCCGTGTCCAATTTTGATACTTACCAAGCTAACCGCCTGAAATGCCGGTATCGTAATGCCGATAAGAAAATCGAGTTGTGTCACACCCTTAACGGCTCTGCACTGGCTCTGCCACGTATCGTAGCTGCGTTGCTGGAGAACAACCAGACGCCGGAAGGCATCCGCATTCCTAAAGCATTGGTTCCCTACTGCGGATTCGACATGATTGACTAATCATCATAACCTATATAATCTTACAAAAGAGCCGTGCCTATTCAGGTACAGCTCTTTTTTTTTCGTATCACGCCCACATTTTCATACCTTCAATATCGAGAGACATCCTTAATGGAACACTTCTCCTGAAAGAACAGGCTCTAAATCATCATTTTGTCAGAAGAACAGTTATAAGATTATCAAATAACCTTTATCTTTGCAGTACACATCTTTTTGATAGCAAGAACGTAATTATACTAATAAAAGAAGAGTAAAATGAATAAAATCATCAGCAAAGAACACTTCTCAGAAAAAGTGTTCAAATTAGTCGTTGAAGCTCCCCTTATCGCCCGGTCGCGCAAGGCCGGCCACTTCGTCATCGTCCGCGTAGGCGAGAAAGGTGAACGCATGCCGCTTACCATCGCCGAAGCCGATCCCGTAGCCGGAACCATCACGCTCGTCGTTCAAGAAGTGGGTCTCTCCTCTACCCGCCTCTGCGAACTGGAACCCGGCGACTACATTACTGACGTTGTAGGGCCGTTGGGACAAGCCACTCACATCGAACGCTTTGGCACCGTAGTCTGCGCCGGTGGAGGAGTAGGTGTCGCCCCCATGCTCCCCATTGTGCAAGCATTGAAAGCCGCCGGCAACCGCGTCATCACCGTATTGGCCGGACGTACCAAAGAACTCATCATCCTGGAGAAAGAGATGCGCGCCAGCTCAGACGAAGTCATCATTATGACCGATGACGGCTCATACGGCCAAAAAGGATTAGTGACCGAAGGCGTTGAGCAAGTCATCAAACGCGAAAAGGTGAACAAATGTTTTGCCATCGGCCCTGCCATCATGATGAAGTTTGTCTGTCTGTTGACCAAGAAATATGACATTCCTACCGATGTATCACTCAACACGATTATGGTGGACGGTACAGGTATGTGCGGAGCCTGCCGCATCACCGTAGGCGGTAAGACCCGCTTCGTATGCGTAGATGGTCCGGAGTTCGACGGTCATCAGGTGGACTTCGACGAAATGCTGAAACGCATGGGCGCTTTCCGCAACATCGAGCGCGAAGAGATGCACAAACTGGAACATCCCGATGTCTGCCAAGCTACCCAAGAACCCATTGACGAAGACAAGACCCGCAATGCCCCGTGGCGTGTGGAACTCCGTAAATCGATGAAGCCCAAAGAACGTACCGCCATTCCACGCGTCGTTATGCCCGAACTCGACCCGGAATACCGTTCGCACAGCCGTCGCGAAGAGGTGAATCTCGGCCTCAACGAAGAACAGGCACTGACCGAAGCCAAGCGTTGCCTCGACTGTGCCAATCCCGGTTGTATGGAAGGCTGTCCGGTCGGCATAGATATTCCCCGATTCATCAAGCACATTGAAAAAGGCGAGTTCCTCGATGCCGCACGTACCCTGAAAGAGACCAGCGCCCTGCCCGCCGTCTGCGGCCGCGTATGTCCGCAAGAGAAGCAGTGCGAATCGAAGTGCATCCACCTGAAGATGGGCGAGCAGCCTGTAGCCATCGGCTATCTGGAGCGCTTTGCCGCCGACTACGAACGGGAAAGCGGACAAATCTCTATACCCGAAGTCAAAGAAAAGAATGGCATCAAGGTAGCGGTAGTAGGTTCCGGTCCCGCCGGCCTTTCATTTGCAGGTGACATGGCGAAGATGGGATACGATGTGACCGTCTTTGAAGCGTTGCACGAGATTGGCGGCGTGTTGAAATACGGTATTCCGGAATTCCGTCTGCCCAACAAGATTGTCGATGTCGAAATAGACAATCTCGCCAAGATGGGAGTCCGCTTCGAGAAAGATTGCATCATCGGCAAGACTATCAACGTGAAAGAGTTGGAAGAAGAAGGTTACCAAGGCATCTTTGTAGCCAGTGGTGCCGGTCTGCCCAACTTCATGAACATCCCCGGTGAAAATTCAATCAACATCCTTTCGTCCAATGAATACCTGACCCGTGTCAACCTGATGGATGCAGCCAGCGAAGACAGCGATACTCCGGTGCCTTTCGGCAAGCGTGTAGCCGTCATCGGCGGTGGTAATACGGCAATGGACTCTGTACGAACTGCCCGCCGTCTGGGTGCCGAACGTGCCATCATCATCTACCGCCGTTCGGAAGCAGAGATGCCGGCCCGTATCGAAGAAGTAAAACACGCCAAAGAAGAAGGAGTAGAATTCTTGACGCTGCACAACCCTATCGAATACATTGCCGATGAACAGGGTAAAGTTAAGCAAGTAGTCCTGCAAAAGATGGAACTCGGCGAACCGGATGCCAGCGGTCGCCGCAGTCCGGTACCCATCCCCGGTGCAACGGAAACGATAGACATTGACCTGGCCATTGTCAGTGTAGGTGTCAGTCCCAACCCCATTGTGCCCCACTCCATCCCCGGATTAGAGTTAGGCCGCAAAGGAACCATTGCCGTCAATGACGACATGCAGTCCTCCATCCCTACCATCTACGCCGGTGGTGACATTGTACGCGGAGGCGCCACGGTCATCCTTGCCATGGGCGACGGACGTCGGGCAGCTGCCGCAATGGATAAGCAACTACGCGGATAAAAACACTTATAAACAAATTCAATAAGACAAGAGGTGCACTCAAATGAAGTTCTGCTTTCATCTTGATGTACCTCTTTATTTTATCACCTCATAAAAAAGTCCCATCAGCAAACACGCTGACGGGACTTTCCCTATCTTTTCTTCAAGAATCAATCACACCAATTTATTCGTCATCGGGTCAGGAAAGACCACAGTCGGCTTAAAGGACTTTGCCTCCTCAAAATCCATCAGTGCATAAGACATGATGATAACAATGTCATCCGGCTGCACCTTACGCGCCGCAGCACCGTTCAAGCAGATTTTACCGGAACCACGCTCACCTTTAATAATATAGGTCTCGAAACGTTCACCATTATTATTATCCACAATAGCGACTTTCTCACCGGCTATCATATTTGCTGCATCCAACAAATCTTCGTCGATGGTGATACTGCCCATATAATTCAGATTGGCTTCGGTCACACGGGCACAATGAATCTTGGACTTCAATACTTCTATCAACATAATTAAGAGTCTTATTCCTGATTGTATTTAATGTTGTCTATCAAACGGACTTCTCCGCAGAATACCGTGATGCAGCCTACTGGATAATCAGTGTCTTTCCAGTCTGCAATCGGCTGCAACGTGTTGCCGTCCACCAATTCAAAATACTCCAAACGCAGACCGGGAGCATTGGCTATCGCTTCTTCCACAAAGCGGCAGGTCTCCTCCACCGTGTGTGTCTTGGCATAGTCGCGGCTTTCAAACAAAGTCTGTGAGATTTTCAATGCGCGGTGGCGGTCGGTGGCCGACAGACGGGCATTGCGGCTACTCAGCGCCAATCCGTCCATCTCACGGACGATGGGGCATCCGACTATCTCCAGCGGGAAATTCATCTTACGAACCATCTCGCGGATAATGGCCAACTGCTGGAAGTCTTTCTCGCCGAAATAAGCGCGATCCGGCTTCACCACATCAAACAACTTGCTAACTATCTGGCATACACCGTTAAAATGTCCGGGACGGTATTTCCCTTCCATCACCGTGTCCAACGGCGCAAAACTGAATTGCCGGGTATCAGGTTCGGGATACATCTCGGCTACGGACGGAATGAACACAAAGCTCGCTCCGCATTCCTCTAACAAACGGCTGTCGTCGGCCGGTGTCCGAGGATACTTCTCTAAATCGTTTTTGTCATTGAATTGTGTGGGGTTCACAAATACGCTTACTACCGCCACATCATTTTCTGCTACACAACGTTTTACCAACGAAGCATGACCGGCATGCAAAGCACCCATCGTGGGCACCAATCCAATGCTTTCCCCTTGCGCTCTCAGCGGAGAAAGTGCGGCCTGCAAATCCTTGATAGTATGTACTATTTTCATCTTTATTGGGATTAAAATATCTTAGTCGTCTGCAAAAGTGGGTGCAAAATAAGTCATTATTTATCACATAACGAAAAAATATCAGATTTTTCTCGTTTAGAAACGAATACACCCTCTTTCATACCGCATGCAAATGGTATATATCTTCCTATAATAACACCGATATTTGTAAAAACAACGGAAATATCTGTTTGAGTGATGCAGTTCTGAGTTTTACTTTGTAAGAAATAAAACATATATACAAAACACAAACGACTTTGCTGCCATTTACTCCGAAGCCCTTTGGCTCTTATTCCAAAGCCCTTTCGAGCACGCTCCGAAGGGCTTTCGTTCGTGCTCCGAAGCCCTTCGGAACAAATCCCTGCCACAACACCTCCTGAGTGGGAATAAAGGATTCTTTACGCAAAGTAATGTATCTATACAAACTGGATGAAAGAAACCGTTTACATTGGAGAAAGATCTCCTTATAAAACAAGGCTCAGACAGATAATCCCATAAATATATAAAGGTATATCTATTCAATCACAAAACAGGATATATGTTCTGACAAACAAGTAACTTTTCTCCTCGCAGAATACGAGCGGAATCAGTCGGATGGTATACGCAGCATTCTAGAAACAATCATAAACAATTGATAATCTTATTATTACAGGAGTCAACTAATTATCTAGGACCATAGTATCCCAAACAGGAACAAAAGAATAAGCCTTCAAACCTATAAAAGCGCAATAATTTAAATATCAACTACTTAACAAAACATAAGGAATAATAGGCCATTGGCTATTTCCCTTTTTTCTCAATTTTTTGTAACTTTGCACCATGATTGAGAACAACTAATTATGGCAAAAGCTAACAAGATTTTATTCATCACACAAGAAATCACCCCTTATGTCCCCGAATCGGAGATGTCTATCACGGGACGCAAACTGCCCCAAGCCATACAAGACAAAGGAAGGGAAATCAGAACTTTCATGCCGAAATGGGGAAACATCAACGAACGTAGAAATCAACTGCACGAGGTAATACGCCTATCGGGTATGAATCTCATCATCGACGACACCGATCATCCACTTATCATCAAAGTGGCATCTATTCCGGCAGCACGTATGCAGGTCTATTTCATCGATAACGATGACTACTTCCAAAATCGGTTGCAAATATGCGATGAAAACGGAGAAGAATACGAAGACAACGATGCTCGTGTTATCTTCTACAACCGTGGGGTGCTGGAAACGGTAAAGAAATTGCGCTGGTGTCCCGACATTATTCACTGCCAAGGATGGATGTCTGCGTTGGCACCGCTCTACGTTAAAACCGCTTATCGGGAAGAGCCATCATACAGAGATTCCAAAGTCATATTTTCGCTCTACGAAAGCGACTTCAAACAGCCGTTCCATCCTGACTTTGCCAACAAATTGATGTTGAAAGGCATTGCCAAAAAACATTTGACGATGTTGCACGGCGATATAGACTATGTTACTGTATGCAAATTAGCCATCGACTATTCCGACGGCATCATACAGCAAAGTGAACATATTAACAAGGAAGTGTTGGAATATGCTCGCCAGTCCGGTAAACCATTTTTGGAATATCAGTCGCCCGAAAATTATGCGGATGCCTGCAATGAATTCTACGATATCGTGTGGAATGCAGGAGAAGAAGATAAACAAGAAGATTAATAATATTATCAGACCCTTGATAACAACTTTAACAATGAAAAAATATATAGGGATTCTGCTTGTAGCACTCCTCAGTCTTTGCGGGTGCGATGATAATACCGATTCATTGGGCATGAGCATATTGCCTGATTCGGACTTGATTTCAACAAATACCAAAACGTTTCCGCTACGCACACGATCGCAACTGGCCGGACGTGTATATGCCCGCACCAGTACCGGATACGTGGGCCGCTTCACCGACCCTAACCGCAGCAACGGCTTTGGCGACTATGAAGCCAGCTTCCTGACGGAATTAAACTGTACGGAGAATTTCCAGTTTCCTGACCAATATGATGATGAAAACCACACGGGAATGATGGCGGGTGACACCTGTGTTTCGTTCCAATTGGTGGTGTACTATCAAACTTGGTTTGGAGACTCGCTGAATGCTTGCCGCATGAGTGCTTACAAGTTAAACGACAAATGGATTGAAGCCAAGGACAACGCGACGAGCGGTAACAAAGAATTCCGTTACACAGACATCGATCCTACACTATATTTCACGGAAGATGACCTACTGGGCAGCAAAGCATACACGGCATACGACACGTCAGTGCCCGACTCCATACGTAACGCTACAGATAGCTACGGACAGAGTACTTTTATGCCGAACATTGTCTTCCCGTTGGATAAGGAATGGGGAACAGAGATATACCGTGATAACAAAGCACATCCGGAAAAATATGCTAACGCCGATGCGTTTATCCGGAATGTGTTACCAGGCATTTATCTGAAGACAGACTATGGCGACGGTACGATTCTGAATGTGTACCGCGTGGATTTACAGATGCAGTTCCGTTTCCACTATCTGGATGATGACGGTTCTAAGTTGGTAAAGAAAGTGACGGACGATTATGGAGAAGCCGGAAGCGACTCTTTATATTATAGTATTGCAACCGTGTTTGCATCTACGCAGGAAGTAGTTCAGGCCAATCAGTTCCAAAATTCAGCGTTGTTGGAAGAACGGGTAACACAAGATACGGAATGCACTTACTTAAAATCGCCTGCGGGTATCTTCACCGAGGTAGATTTGCCACTTGACAATATCCGCTTGCAGCTTGCAGGTGATACCCTCAATGCTGTAAAATTAGCGCTTGACAACTATGCCAACAACACCAGCAATGATTTTGACATGAGTGCACCGACTAGTGTATTGTTAGTGAGAAAGCAGAACAAAGATTCGTTCTTTGAGAACCATGAGTTGCCGGACAATGTGACTTCATTTGTCGCTACGCATAACAGTGTGGAAACGAACCAGTACACATTCCCCAATATAGCCCGACTGGTAAGCACCTGCCTCAACGAGAAAGAAACTGCACGTCAAGAAGCCAAAGCAGCTGACGGTGCAAACTGGGACGAAAGTGCATGGGAAGAAGAATGGACAAAAGAAAATCCAGATTGGAACAAAGTTCTCATTATTCCGGTAAATGTAAATTATGAAACCAATACCAGTACCGGTACTCAAACCATGACAGGCATCGAGCATGACCTGCAACCGACCTACGCTAAGTTAAAAGGTGGAGAACAAGGTCCTGAACTGGAATTGGAAGTGACATATACAGAATTTAAGCAATAAGGAGATTATAAACTTTATATTTATAATATAACTACAAAAACGAGGTTGTATCAAGCATCTGTCTTTGATACAGCCTCGTTTTTTTGAGAACTGCTATTTGAAACTTTTCAATATATAAACTTTTGCCAACAGGTAATCCACACAAGCACATAGTTCATGTGTACAAAATAATAGGGCTATTCCCACAAAAAGAACAGCCCTATTTAATTTAACGTGAATTCGATATAAGAATAAATGTATTTTTCTGATAATTAGAAACATAAAGTATTATAGAACACTACCATCGTTCATTCAATAACTTTATAGTCAATTCTTTGTCGGCTATAGCAGCATATTGCTTTTTCGAAAAGAAGCCCGCCATTGACGTTAACTTTGTCAATGACGGACAACTGGCTATTTTCTAGTTTTATTTCGAACTCACGTTATTTATGCTAATGCGCCCTCGTTTGATGAGATTATGGAGCAGTTGCATGAGTTGCAGGACAGATTCAGGGCATTGGAATGGAAAAATAATCATTGACGTATGGCATACATTAATGTTGATATAAACGAAACTGAGATATTCATTAACTATCTTGCATAATATATGGATTAAATCCAATTGAGGAAGAATGGTGCACGATACATCTTCCTGACGAACAATCTTGACGCATATTGGCGGAACTGATATCATTGCTTTATCGAAACAGATGGAGCGTGGAACTGTTTTTCAAGTGGATTAAGCAGCACCTCAAAAATCAAGAAGTTTTGGGGCACATCGGAGAATGCGGCGTGCATCCA
>CALUJK010000023.1 GCA_944320945.1 uncultured Bacteroides sp.
GGCTATAGCAGCATACTGCTTTTTTGAAAAGAAGCCCGCCATTGACATTAACTTTGTCAATGACGGACAACTGGCTATTTTCTAATTTAATTTCGAACTCACGTAATTTAATTTCGAACTCACGTTAAATATGAACTCACAGGCGACCCGCAACATCCTTACAACAAAAAGGAAAAAGAAAAGGATGAAAGGTTATGGAGTTTTATGCGGTACTCTCAATCACACCAAGGATTATTGGTGTCGGGACTATATGCCGATACAAGTCAGTGATACCAAATATGTCAGATATATGTATGCGCCAGATTATCTGATGAATAAGCATGATAGAGCATACATTACCAATCCTGATGCTGTTTTGGCGGAACTGGGCATAGAAACGGTGCGTACTCAGTTGGTTATTGATGGCGGCGGGTGTAACAGCATTTCATGGAACATCAGACTTATGTTTTAGGTTATTTATCAGTACTACACTGCCTAATATGGCGGCAAGTCCAATCAACTGGACAAGCGTAATGTTTTCTCCCCCTAATCCTCCTATAATGACTGCCACGACCGGATTGACATAAGCATGAGTGGCGACCTCTGTTGCCGGACGTACTTTTAACAACCACACATAGGCAGAATAGGCAAGCAATGAGCCGAATGTAATTAAATACAGTAAAGAGAACCAAGCGGAATAAGGTATTGACCGTAAAGATGTTTCCGGCCATTCATTGAATAGTGCGACACATAGCCAGAACATCAAACTTGCAAACAACATCTGCCATGCAGAACCGGCAAAACCATTCACACTTTCGACAGCAGACGAATGATATTTGGCATAAAGCGAGCCGACTGCCCATGATATGCATCCGGCTATCAGAATCAGAATGCCATATACTCCATGTTGGGCAGCAGAACTTTCCACCTTTACTTGTTCCGCATACAACAATCCGACACCGGCAAATCCTAAGAGCATCCCGATTACAGTTGCAACTTTGCGGAAATTCTGTTTCCACATCGGTGCATCCAGCAACATAATCCATATCGCTGTAGAAGAAGCTACAATCGCCACCACACTGCTGCTGACATATTGTTGTGCCAACATGATGACTGCCATGTCAATAAAAAGCAGGACAATCCCGCTTATAGCCGAACGACAGATTAATGCAGGTCGGAAGATCTGCTCACCTCGTATACGGCAAAAGATAAGCAGCATCAGTCCTGCCACGCTGAACCGTAACGCACCGAGCAGAAATGTAGGAAATCCTTTCAATGCTACACCTATAAAATAATAGGTGGATCCCCACACTACATAAATCAGGAAATAGGCGATAATAACAGCATATCTGTCGGCAGCGGTTTTCACTGTTCTTCTGTATATTGATTCATAATTCAAGCCCCATCCGATAAGCGTTTTCGAGATGTATTCTATCTATATTGCGTGTCGTCTTTTCCATTATGGTGAAACTTACACTCACATTTCCATTTCCAACGGCAGCAGCCAGTCCTTCCGGATTGTCAATCCGCCCCAGCCGTGTATAGCTGTAACCGGACGAGAAGGTTTCATAAAACAAGACAATACAGGAAGAACCGTAAAGCATCAGGTCGCCTGCCTGGATTGTACCCGGACTGTAGCTGTCTGTAGGCAGACTGTTATCCAGATAATGGTATTTCTCATTGCCGTTCATCTCGTTCATATCCAGCGTAAGGGGAAGCAGGTCTGCGAAAGCATTGGCTGCATCGTTGTCTGCAAGCGTGGCGGTAAAAGCCATTTCGTTTATCGTAATCGTCAGATGCCTTTCCATAGTGTCCTCATTATTTCCGTTATCAGTTTCATTGTCATCTTCTTCATCGCCGGGTTGCGGTACAGGCGTTTCCGTTATTTCATCTATCGGGTCATCCGTAGAACAGGAGACAAAGACACTTGCCGTGAGAAGAAGAAACACGGCAAGTCCCCAATAGGTACGTGACCTTTTCATTTTACTTCAAGTA
The DNA here is from genome assembly GCA_944320945.1 of uncultured Bacteroides sp. Lineage (GTDB taxonomy): Bacteria > Bacteroidota > Bacteroidia > Bacteroidales > Bacteroidaceae > Bacteroides. The sequence continues at coordinate 1,975 of CALUJK010000023.1, forward strand.
TTGGTTGTAGAACGTTTCTATCTTGTCAAACGGAATCTTTTCCAGATTGTCATAGAGGTCTGTATGGTTGGCACCCGGCACGATATACAATTCTTTGTTATTCCCTTTCAACTTTTTGAAAGCATCCTCACTGAAATAGCGGGAATGTGCCTTTTCGCCATGCACTACTAAAACGGCACTGCGGATTTCGTCACTGTAAGCCAGTATCGGCATATTGATAAGGGAAAGCGATGAAGTAACATGCCATCCAAGACCTGAATTGATAGAGCGTGGATGGTAACCACGTTTAGTCTTATAATAGTCATAATAATCTTTCATGAACTGTGGCGCGTCATCAGCTGGTTTCGGATTCATGACTGTCAGTTTATACGAACCGTTGCGGTAATCTTCGGTGCGCTGGGCATTCAGTTGCTTGCGCATTTCGTAGCGGGCATCGGCATTGTCGTTGGCATCGAAATAGCCGTTGGCTGTTCCTCTGCAAATGTCATACATTGTAGAAGCTACCGTTGCTTTGATTCGTGTGTCCATAGCCGCCGCATTGATGGCAAATCCTCCCCATCCGCAGATGCCGAGTATGCCAATGCGTTCGGCATCCACATCATCGCGGGTTGCCAGATAATCCACAGCCGCACTGAAATCTTCCGTGTTGATGTCAGGTGAAGCGACATTGCGGGGCTGTCCGCCACTTTCCCCTGTATAGGAAGGGTCGAAAGCGATAGTCAGGAAGCCGCGTTCTGCCAACGTCTGTGCATACAGTCCTGATGCCTGCTCCTTTACGGCGCCGAACGGTCCGCTGACCGCTATGGCTGGAAGTTTGCCTGTCGCATTCTTAGGAATGTACAAATCGGCTGCGAGTGTGATGCCATAGCGGTTGTGGAAAGTAATTTTGCTATGGGTTACTTGGTCGCTTTGCGGAAACACTTTATCCCACTCAGTTGTCAAGTTCAACTGCTCTTCCTGGAACTTCATCGCTTGGTCGTTTTGTGCAAAGCCTGCTGCATGAAATATTAACAGACCTGCAGCGAGAATTGTCATGAATTTCATACGTCTTTACCTTTTATGATTATTTATTCTGTATAAACGGTTTAAGTCCCTTTACGGCTTCAGCGGCAGTGATGCGTTTTCCTCCATTGTCCAAATCAATAAGGATATAGCGGTTATTACCCATGCCAAGTTCTTTCATATAAGAAAGCTGACGCAATCCGTGACGGGTCTCGATTCGTTCCACCAAATCATGATGTTCCGCTTCTGTCATGGCATATACCAAATCTACACAGGCTTGATCGAGAGCAAGAATATCGGTGGAGGACAAGATTCCTACATTGGGAGTTACAACGGGAGCGGCATTCACGCCTTCACAGTCGCATGAAACAGACATGTTACGCATGACGTTCACATATGTAATGTGTTTGCCGAAATAGTCGATGACAGATTTCGTTGATTCAGTCATCCGTTCCATCAATTCCTCCTTGTTGATGTCCCACTGGTCATTCTGTCCCGGCGTAGTATGTATCCAAGCTTTACCGATACGGCCGTCAGCACAACCGATGCCGATGTTCTTGTTGCTACCTCCGAAACCTCCTTGCGTATGCCCCTTGAAATGAGTAAGAATAACAAGAGAATTGTAATCTGTCATGTGGCTGCCTACGGACATTTTCTTGAACCATTTTCCACCATAAACAGGCAATGTCAATGTGTCTTCTTCGTCCATAATATCTACAGGACAGAATGTCCAACCATTTACCTCTAATGTTTTGCGATGTTGTTCCGTAGTATATCGGTCTCCTTTATAGTAAGTATTGGTTTCCACAATCTTAGCATCGGGTAAATCTTTTTGAAGCAGGGCTTTTACCCATTCTCGTGGGATGATATTCGGTCCGTTCTGTTCGCCGGTATGCAGTTTTACACCAATGTTTCCTTCTATATTTTCACTCACCTGCTCGTAGGCTTTGATAAGGCCCTCCGGGGTTAGGCTGCGTGTGAAATATACAATGGATTCGTTGCCTGTACGTTCCTCATACGGTACATATTTATTCCCGTCTTTTCCCGGCATAGGATTTTGTTGGGCAATGGCTGTTGTGCTCATGGCTAACAAACTCGCAATCATAGTTATTACTGTATGTCTCATAATTTTATCTTGTAAATTTTCTGCAAAAGTAGTCGCAAAGTGCGTAATTTCAGATACCTGCATAACTGTAAAAAATACCTTGATTACGGTTTCTGAACAAAACAAGAATATGCAGCCAATACGGTGCCTGTATAACGGGAAAAAACTATATTTGTATTTTTAAAAGGCAAGGTATGGATATAATAACAGCAGATACAATCCAACAATACAATCAGTTTTTCGGAGTGAAAACCATGCATCCCCAAATTGGCATCATTCATTTTAACCGTTCGGAGAATCAGCCGACTCATAAGATGACATTTGGTTTCTATGCTTTGTACTTAGTGAAAACAGTCGGAATAACCATGGATTATGGTAAGACCAAATATGACTTTAATGACGGGACTGTAATATGTTTGGCTCCCGGACAAACAATCGGGGTGCATCGTATGCCGGGTGGACCTGTTCCGATAGCTGTTGGTTTGATGTTTCATCCCGACCTTCTGCATGGTACTGCATTGGCTAAGAAGATGAAATAGTTCACATTCTTTTCCTATACGTCCAATGAGGCACTGCATTTGTCTTCGGATGAATGTACTGTTATACAAAATTATATGGATAATATAAATCAGGAATTGAAGCATCCTGTCGATAAGTTTTCCCGTCAGTTGTTTGTTTCGAATATCGAAGTGCTGCTCAATTATTGTATGCGTTTTTATGAGCGTCAGTTCGTCACTCGTGAAGAATTGAACAACGATGTTCTTGCTCGCTTTGAACAGTTATTGAATGAATATTGGGATTCAGGTGAAGCAAAAATTTACGGTCGTCCTACGGTGAAATATTTTGCGGATAAAGTTTGTCTTTCTCCCAATTATTTCGGTGATTTAATAAAGGCCGCAACAGGAAAGAGTGCACAGGAACGTATCCAATCTAAGATTATAGAAATGTCAAAAGAGGCAATTCTAAATCCTCGTTTGAATACTAAACAGATTGCCGATATGTTGGGTTTTCAGTATCCACAGCACTTTCTTCGATTCTTCAAGAAACAGGTGGGGTGTACCCCAAAAGAATATAAACAAAATCATTAATTGTATGAAGCGTCATGTAAACTTTGTCGCAGACGGGCAATTTACTATCTTTTGGGGTTATATGTGTTGATACTTATAACACCCCTTTCGATGACGGCAGCTCGTAGTGATAGATATCCCGACGAACCGCCATGCGCAATGCCCGTGCCAAGGCTTTGAAGATACCTTCTATCTTGTGATGTTCGTTATCACCGTGTGCTTCGATGTGCAGATTCATGAGGGCAGCATCGCTGAGCGACTTGAAGAAGTGAAAGAACATCTCCGTGGGCACATCACCGATACGCTCGCGACGAAATGCAGCTTGCCAGACCAGCCACGGACGACCGCCGAAATCAAGACAGACCTGGCAACGACAATCGTCCATAGGCAGACAATAACC
>CALUJK010000024.1 GCA_944320945.1 uncultured Bacteroides sp.
GAGGTGGCTGAGGAAAATGCTTCGGCAACGCTTCGTGCTGCCACTCGTGCGGCGGATTGGGTAACCCTGAGTCAGACCAGTGGTGACGCTGCCGGTGAGTATACCATTACCATCTCCATCGCTGTGAACGATACGGGTAAGGACCGTAAAGCGGTTATCCGCATTATCTGCGGTGATGCGGTCATCACGATAACTATCGAACAGAGTGCCCGCACCGAAGAAGGCGAATTGCCGGGAGGTGAAGAACCTGATACGCCTGCCTTTACATACACCGAGCAGGTGGCATCCATTGTCTGGGCAGATGATGATCCGGACAACGACGAGAGTATGAGTTGGGAGTTCCAATACGACACACAAGGGCGCATTACCCGTTTCCTGCTTAGTGAGATAAGTGGAACCGATACGTATACTTACGACTATGTGCTGGCCTATTCTGCCGACGGCAAGCAGATAGAGATGACGGAACGTACTCCTGAAGGTGACATTAACTATGCTTATACGCTGCAATTGGGGGAGAATGGATACGTGAGCAGCTACGAGGTGGACGATGACGAGTTTCGCCTAAGCTACGACGAACTGGACCGATTGTCGGAGATTGCGTGGAACCGTAAGGGTGACAGCGATGTTTACCGTCTGCGATATTCTTACCGCGAGAGTGGTAACGCGATTGACTCTGTGAACTATTACAGCGGGAGTGGTTGGAACGACCGCTTTTCGGAGGACTATGACCGCGATTATACCACGTATGCTAATAAAGCGTTGAGCATCGACCCCAATTATCTCTTCATCAGCTTGTGCGATCGGGATCTTGAGCCTAACGAAGATGCCTATGATAACCGTCCCGGTCGCCTGAATCGTTTGGCATTGATGCGTCTTGTGGGGCGTGGTGCTGACTATTATGTCTATACAGGAGACGATCATAGCGTTCCGGGAATCATGTTTCAGCCTCGTCGTGAGCCGGGTGTTATCCTTTATGAAACCGGGTATGATTATGATTACGATTGGAGTGACGGATATGCGTATACCTTTACGGGCGAACGCATCAATACCATCAGTGAATGGGAGAAAGTCACTATTAAGGAATATACCTATGAGGTACATGTGGGAACTGAACTTCTCTATCCGGAGTTGGAGGATCCTGAGAATCCCGAATATCCTGTGTATGGTTATAAGTTCGAGATAAAGAATCAACAATGTGTCTCCACCACGACGGATACTGTGACAGACACGTACACGTTCTATTATAACTAAGTTAAGTTTGTAAGGGATATATAGTAAGAGGCGCAAGCCGCGCGATATTTTGTATCTGCGTGGCTTGCGCCTCTGGCACTTCGAGAAAAACAGAATGAAACAGCCTTGGTACAGGGCTGGTACGGGGGCGTTACACTTCGTGTATCAGCTCCATGCCCCGTCGTATGGCCTCTTCATTCATGGGGATGAGGTGATGATGGCGCTCGGGCAGTGTTTTCTTCAATCCTTTAATGACGTTGTCAAGCGTCACCATTGGCTTCACTTTTAGCAATCCTCCCAATACAATCATATTGAATGCTTTGGCATTATTCATTTCATTTGCGGCATCCATCGCATCGATACGGTACACATGGATGTCTTTGCGTGTCGGTGGATTGATAATGCCATAACCATCGTAAATAAGTACGCCGCCGGGTTTCACTTTGCTTTCAAACTTCTCCAATGACGGTTGATTCAGAATGATGGCAGCATCGTATTTGCTAAGGATAGGTGAAGATATTTTTTCATCGCTTACAATGACGGTTACGTTGGCAGTACCACCACGTTGTTCAGGACCATAGGCGGGCATCCACGTCACTTCTTTGCCTTCCATCAGTCCGGAGTAAGCCAAAATCTTTCCCATAGACAATACACCTTGTCCGCCGAAACCGGATATAATGATTTCTTCTTTCATAACTTCAATGTGCTAATGTGATTATTTGTCTTTCAAATCTCCCAGCGGGTAGAAGGGGAACATGTGTTCTTCCATCCATTGATTTGATTTCTCCGGAGACATTTTCCATCCGGAATTACAGGTAGATACAATCTCTACAAGATTGCTGCCTTTGCCTGCCATGGAGTTCTCAAATGCTTTGCGTATGGCTTTCTTTGCCTTACGGATGGCTGCTACAGACTGTACGCTTTGGCGCGTTACATACGCTGTTCCTTCCAGTTGGGCGGCAATATCTGCCATTTTCAGCGGATAACCATGCAGGTGTACGTCGCGGCCATAAGGACAGGTAGAGGTTTTCATGCCGACCAATGTCGTGGGGGCCATCTGTCCTCCTGTCATGCCATAAATAGCGTTATTAATGAAGATAATGGTGATATTTTCACCTCGATTCAGTGCATGTATAGTCTCCGCAGTGCCGATACATGCCAAATCACCATCTCCCTGATAGGTAAATACCAATCGGCTTGGCCATAAACGCTTGATGGCAGTGGCCAGTGCAGGGGCGCGTCCATGAGCAGCTTCTTGCCAGTCTATATCCAGATAGTTATAGATGAATACGGCACAGCCAACAGGTGATATACCGATAGCTTTGTCTTCCATACCCATTTCCTCGATGACTTCCGCAATGAGTTTGTGCACTACACCATGGCTACATCCCGGACAGTAGTGCATGGGATTGTCATTCATCAGAGTTGGTTTCTTATAAACCAGATTTTCGGGCTTGATAATATCTTCTTTGGTCATAATTACTTCTCCTTATCGGTTTGTGAAACGTATAAAAAACTCCATTACCTTGACAAAGATGGCTGCGCCACATACATAAAGAAATGTCGTAAAGTCCTCTTTCCCTATGACAAAATAAGTAATGACAGCAGCTACGGCTAATATCAGGAAGAGTATATTCAATATATTCCTCAGCTTATTAGTATCCATACGTTTATATTAATTGTTTCTTCAATGCTTCTACTATTTCGTCCGGGTCGGGAACAATACCACCCAAACGGCCGAAGTGCTCGACCTTTACTTGCCCGTTTACAGCTAAACGGACATCTTCCACCATTTGACCGGCATTTAACTCCGTTACCAGCATCCCTTTCACCCGACCGGCATAATTGGCAATGGCATTTGTGGGGAAGGGCCACAGAGTAATGGGGCGTAGAATGCCGACTTTAATGCCTTCTTCACGTGCCATTTCCATCGCCTTTTGTCCGATACGTGCCATTGAGCCAAACGCAATGATCAGATATTCGGCATCTTCGCATTGAATTTCTTCGTACCGCACTTCATTTTTCTCGATTTCACGATATTTGGCTTGGAAACGAATATTGTTCTTTTCCATTTCTTCCGGTTTCAATTCAAGGGAAGTGATGATATTTGGTTTACGGCTCTTGGTCTTACCGGTAGTGGCCCACGGGCATTGTGCTATAACTTCTTCATCTGTGCGGCGAGATTTCATAGGAGGCAATACAACCTTTTCCATCATCTGTCCGATGACACCATCTGCCAGGATGATAGCTGGATTGCGATACTTAAATGCCAGTTCGAAGCCCAGACCGACAAAGTCTGCCATTTCTTGTACGGATGCCGGAGCAAGGGCTATCAACCGATAATCACCGTGACCACCTCCCTTTACAGTCTGAAAATAGTCAGCCTGACTGGGCTGTATAGTGCCCAGACCGGGACCGCCACGCATTACATTGACAATAAGACACGGCAACTCAGCACCGGCTAAATATGATATACCTTCTTGCTTCAGACTGACACCAGGGCTGGATGATGAAGTCATTACCATCTTACCACTTCCGGCACCACCATATACCATGTTGATAGCTGCCACTTCACTTTCGGCCTGAAGCACCACCATGCCGGTTGTTTCCCATGGTTTCAGTTCAGCCAATGTTTCCAATACCTCCGATTGGGGAGTAATAGGGTAACCGAAATAACCGTCAGCGCCACAACGGATGGCGGCGTGGGCTATGGCCTCGTTACCCTTCATTAATACAACTTCTTCTGCCATATTTCTTGTTGTTTTTATTCTACTTTTGTTCTATATACCGAGATGCATCCGTCCGGACAGACTGTAGCACATGATGTGCACCCGTTGCAGGTATCTTCTAAGACTTGCTGGGCATAATTATACCCCTTCACATTCACCTCTTTGGTAAGGGCTATTACGTGGAGCGGACAAGCCACCACACACAAATTGCATCCTTTGCAACGTTCGGTGTTTACTACGATTGCTCCTTTTATTTTTGCCATAATTACGCGTGTATTTTATTGATTGTACATGTCTTTGTTATAAAATTCCAATATGTCTATCACCATCTTTCGGGCTTGCGTGGCAGGACTGGCAGGATTTAATTCGATAGCCCATGTATAGTTATTCAAGGCCTGTTGCCAATTGCCCAACTTGCGGTAAGCGTTTCCGCGCAGGTAGTAGGCTTGGTCTTTTTCCGGGAAATCGTTTTGCAACATCTTGTCGAGACACGCAATAGCCGTTTCTATATTTCCTTGGTAGATAAGTACTTTTATCTCATTCAGCTGTTCCATGATAGTCTGTATCCTTGGCTATTAAGATATGCAAAGATAGTTTTTATTTGAAAACAATGGCATAAATGTCTGTGAAAATATAGAAAAAGCGGATGGATAGCCGCTGTCAGTGGGCTGTCACATCCGCTTTTGCATAACTTTTGCGGGGCTGTCCCTATTCGTTCACAATCTTGCCATTGATATATAAGTTCTTGAAAGATACATCACTGGCACCGTTTATTTGATTGCCACCTTTTTCTACATTGTTAAAGTGGCACTCTTCCAGACTGATGTTGTTGACGTGCTTGTTGTCTTCCAGACCGATGATAAGAACACCTAACTGGCTTTTTTCGCAGGTAACGTTTTTCAAGTGTACATTGCGTACGGTGGGTGTAAAACTGCGGTCACACTGCTCACGGTCTTCGTAGCGCAAGTTAATGCGCAATACAGCTTCACGACATTGTCCTACGGTAATGTTACGTACAAAGATGTTTTCAATGAGGCCGCCGCGGCAAGTGCTGGTCTTGATGCGGATGACGCGGTCCAAATCCGGGCTGTCCATTTTACAATTCTCTACGTATAGATTGCGATACCCACCGGATATTTCGCTGCCGATAACTACACCCCCATGTCCGTTTTTCATGAAGCAGTTACGTACAACGATGTTTTCACTGGGAATATTCCATTTACGACCGTCGGCATTACGCCCCGATTTTATGGCTATGCAATCATCACTGGTGTCGAAAGTACAGTTTTCTATTAAGACATTTTTGCTCGACTCCGGGTCGCAACCGTCACCATTGGGGCCCCGATTATACACGCGCACTCCCCGTACGATGAGGCTTTCGCAGAATAACGGATGAATCACCCAGAAAGGAGAGTTCAGTAAAGTAACGTCTTCAATCAGGATTGTATTGCACGAATATAGATTAATAAGCTGTGGACGCAGACCATCTTCCGGTGTCATTACACGTTTGTAGATAGGAGTTCCACTTTCTCCATACATCAGTAGCCGTTCGCGGCTTCCGTTTCGTTGGGATATCATTCCCTCTTTCCATCCGTAGTGGGCGGCGCCACACATCGGCCACCAGGTGTCGTTCGACCCTTGTCCGTCTATGACGCCTTTACCGGTAATGGCAATGTTTGTTTCTCCGTAAGCATAAATCAACGGATGTGCATTATAGCAGTCTAATCCCTCCCAGCGTGTCAGTACAGCCGGGAAATAAAGACTTTGATCGGTACTGAACTTTAAGACCGCCCCCTCAGCTACATGGAAGTTTACATTACTTTTCAGTGTGATGGGGCCGGTGTAGAAAGTCCCTTTGGGAACGACTACCGTTCCTCCTCCTTCTAAACTGCATCAGGTTATAGCCTGATTGATAGCTTCGTGACAGGGAGCATCCGGCGTGTTGGGCTTGGCTCCGAAATCTGTGATGAGATACGTCCGTCCCGGAAATGAAGTCAGCTTGATTTGCTTCACAATGTTGTCGCTCTCTTGAAATGCCTTGTCGAAATCTATCGGGTTGGCAGAGATGCTGATAACGGACAATAACATAGAAAGTAATCCTACGAATTTTTTCATGGTTTAAAGAATCGTTTTACGTGAATTATTTTGAGATGTATTCTTCAGAAGATACGAAGTAATGCCTTGTACAAGCTTTTGAAAACCCCGGACAGGGAAAACGAATATCGATGCATCTGCTGTCCGGGGTAGTTTGGTTAATCTGAGACTTCAATCAGCCTTGCACAGGAATCTTATCTATTCTGCGTTGATGTCTTCCACCTTCAAATGGGGTGGAGAAGAATTTGGTCATGATAGCATCAGCTTCTTTATTCGTCGTGAATCGTCCCGGCATAACGAGCACGTTGGCGTCGTTGTGCTGACGTGCCAGTTCGGCAATATCAGAATTCCAGCATAAAGCGGCACGAATACCCTGATGCTTGTTTAGTGTCATGGCAATGCCGTTGCCACTTGCACAGATGGCGATGCCCGTATAACATTCGCCGGATTCTACTGCCAGTGCCAGCGGATGTGCAAAATCCGGATAATCCACACTTTCCGGTGAATAAGTACCGAAATCTTTGTAGTCCCATCCTTTGGCCTCTAGCCATTGCTTTACGTAAAGTTTCAGAGGAAAACCGGCATGGTCGCAACAAATTCCAATTGTTTTCATAAGCGTATAAGTTTAAGATTATAACATAGCTTTTACCTGTTTGTAAACATTGTCAGCGGTAAAGCCCAACTTCTCATCCAGTACTTTATAAGGAGCAGAGAAACCGAAAGATTCTAGTCCCCACACCTTACCATGAGCACCTACTAGTCCTTCCAACGTGACAGGAAGTCCGGCTGTAAGGCCGAATACCTTGGCATGTGCCGGAATGACACCTTCCTGATAACCGGGCGCCTGTGTGCGGAACAATCCTTCAGAAGGAGCAGACACGATGCGTACCTTGATGCCGTCTTTGCGCAGCAATTCTGCACCGGCCACCAATGTAGATACCTCGGAACCGGACGCCACGAGCACCACATCCGGATTTTCGTCAGCGCCTGCCACGATGTAAGCACCCTTGGCTGCTTGCGAGTAGTCATTACCTGCCGGCAGATTAGCAATGTTCTGGCGGGAGAAGATAAGTGCTGTCGGAGTGGTCGTGTTCTCCATAGCCAGACGCCATGCCACAGTCGTTTCTTCACAATCGGCCGGACGAAGCACCAGCATCGAGTTATGCCCTTTGTGGTTCTTCAGTCTTTCCATCAGGCGGATTTGTGCCTCCTGCTCCACAGGTTCGTGTGTAGGACCGTCTTCACCCACGCGGAATGCATCGTGTGTCCAGATGAATTTTACGGGAACTTCCATCAAGGCTGCCATCCGGACTGCCGGCTTCATGTAGTCAGAGAATACGAAGAAGGTACCACAAGCAGGAATCACTCCTCCGTGCAGCGCCATTCCGATGCAGCAACATGCCATCGTCAGTTCGGCCACACCTGCCTGGAAGAAAGCGCCGCTGAAGTCGCCGTGTGTAAAGGCATGTGTCTTTTTCAGGAAGCCGTCCGTTTTGTCCGAGTTCGACAGGTCGGCAGAAGCCACAATCATGTTTTCCACCTGAGTAGCCAGTGCGCTCAGCACGGTAGCCGATGCCGCACGTGTGGCTGAGCCGGGCTTCTGCTCAATGGCAGACCAATCTATTTCCAGAGCCTTGCCGGCAAAGAAAGTCTCCAGTTTGGCTGCCAGTTCCGGATTTGCCTGTGCCCAGGCAACTTTGGCGGCGTAGCGTTCTGCTACTATCTTTTTTAGTTCCTCGGCACGGCGGGCATATAACTCTTGTACTTCGGGGAAGATGACGAACGGGTTTTCAGGGTCTCCACCCAGATTCTTGATAGTATTAATATATGCGTCGCCTCCCAGCGGTGCTCCGTGGGTGGCACAATTTGCTTCGTAGCTGCTGCCATCGGCCTTGCGCGCACCTTTTCCCATAATGGTATGGCCGATGATAAGCGTCGGACGTTCCTGTTCGGCTTTAGCCTCAATAAGGGCTGCACGGATGGCGTCCGGGTCATTGCCGTCTATCTTGATGACTTTCCAACCCCATGCCTCGTACTTCTTGGCTGTATCTTCCGTGGTGACGGCTTTCGTCTCGGTAGAAAGCTGTATGTCGTTCGAGTCGTAGAACATGATAAGATTGTCCAGTCCCAGCGTGCCGGCAATGCGGCCTGCGCCTTGCGAGATTTCTTCCTGTACACCACCGTCGGAGATGTATGCATAAATCGTTTGGTTCATCACCTCCCCAAACCGAGCTTTCAGGAATTTGGCGGCAATGGCGGCACCTACGGCATACGTATGTCCTTGTCCCAATGGACCGGATGTGTTCTCAATGCCGCGTTCAATGTCGCGTTCCGGGTGTCCTGGTGTGGGACTTCCCCACTGACGGAACTCTTTCAGTTCCTCTGTAGTAAATTTGCCGGCCAGTGCCAATTGTGAATAAAGCATGGGCGACATGTGTCCGGGGTCAAGAAAAAAGCGGTCACGTCCTTCCCATGCCGGGTTTTCGGGGTCGTATACTAAGAACTCGGAGTAGAGCACATTCATGAAGTCTGCACCGCCCATGGCACCTCCCGGGTGTCCGGATTTGGCTTTTTCCACCATCGAGGCGGCCAGGATGCGGATGTTGTCTGCCGCGCGGGTCATCAGTTTTTTGTCGTTCATAAGCTTTTATATTTGGTTTTTATAATAATTGTCTCCGGTAGATTGCTCCTTGGTCACGGTTAGACAGTGACAAAGATAATTCTTTAAATGGAATGCGCAACGTTCCACCGGTAGGTTTTTCAATCTTTTTCCGTCCCCCGCCTCGCTTCCGGCGCGGTGAAAGTACAATAAGTGGACGGACGTTCCTGCCTGAGTATCGGCGGAATGCGCCCGCACACAGGGATTTAGTAATGATAAGATAAATTACACTTTCTGCTGATGATTTTTTTACCGAATAGTGTGAACTTTGCGTAGCGCAAACTGTTATTCCTATTATATAATATAGGTAACTGCTTATACGATGCAGATAACTTACGAATGTTTCATTTAAAACCTTGGCTTATGAAAACAAGATTTATGCTATTGGCCGCGCTGCTTGTCTATGCACTGGCAGCTGGCGCGCAGACCGAACGCCGCATTTACACGCGGGCGGAACAAGAAAGTATCCAGAAAAAAAGCGAAACCAAAGAGGAGCGTGCCCAGCGTCGCGCCCAGGAGAAACGCCTGGCGGCTCTGCAAGACTCCATCCGCGCGGCCGAAGCCTATGCCGCGCTGGAGCGGTTGGACTTCGTGCTCGAGGCCAACCGACTCTCCTTCAAGTGGGGCGGGACGGCCTACGTCACCTCTACCACCAACTTCATTTCCCTGTCGGACGACCAAGCTACCGTACAGATAGCCCCCTTCTACGGCGGAGGGCCGAACGGCGTGGGCGGCATCACCCTCGATGGCAGGGCCTCCAACATCCGTCTGAAGACCGACAAGAAGGGTAACGTCACCTTCACCATGAGCGTGTTTGGCACGGGCATCTCGGCCACCATCGAGATTTCCCTCCCCAAGAATGGCTACATGGCGTCGGCCACCGTCAGCTCCAATATCTATTCCGGACGGATTACGCTGTACGGCGACTTGCTGCCGACAGAGGAATCCAGCGTGTTCAAGGGGCGGGCGTTTTGAAAAACGAAATTCTTACATATTTAATTAATATGTATTGCTTGTGCAGATATATTATGTAGGATCGTGATTTGTTCATCTTTGTTACTTAAGGGCTATTGAACATCTGTCCCGTTCAAGATATGTAGTAACGATGTTCGTTTGAAATTTGTTTGGAGTGTGTTCGAAACGGCAGTGGGTCACACTCCAAACACTTTTTAAATAAGTTGAAGGGGAGGCGTAAAGTCTTATGTAGATATGTGTTAATTAGTAATTCATCTGTGATTTGAGGAATGTTTCCATTTATCATAATGGAAATCAAATTATTATTTGGTACAAATTGATAATTATAGCATTGCATCTATTGGGTGTACTCGTTATTTTTAGGTATTTCTTATTGTATAAATACCAACAATTTGTTATTTGCATGTTTATTTCATATGGTTAGTTTTGCATAAAACTAATAAATAACAGTTCCTATGTTTAAAATCGGAAGTGACGGATAACATAAGATAGCACTAAAAAAGCTATACCATTATAGTTAACTTTGTGTATAACGAAAAACAATATTAACCAATAACGATATAGCTTATGAA
>CALUJK010000025.1 GCA_944320945.1 uncultured Bacteroides sp.
ATGTGTGCCGGGAAGCCGGATTAAAAGAACGTGTAATGAAATCAATAACCAAAGGAGGCAAGAAACAAACGACCGTATATGAGAAATGGCAGTTGGTAAGCAGCCATACGGCACGTAGAAGTTTTGCGACCAATCTATATAAATCCGGATTCCCAAGCATAAGCATTATGCAGATAACTGGACATAAGACGGAAAGTAGCTTTTTGAAATATATTAAAGTGACGAAAGAGGAACATGCCAAGATGCTGATGATGCACTGGCAGAAGAATGGAAACCTGTTAAAAGTAATATGATATGGAGAATATAAGAAAGTACATTAATTATTTAAATTCGTTGGATTTAGACGAAGAAGAAGTTTACGCCAAAGAGGACGAATGTATTGACGCTGTAACAAATAAACTATTATCTATGAGTGAGAATAACCAAAAAGCGTATTGCAGGGTGATTCTTGAGTTTATTTGGTCTTATGTGTATCCCAGTGATGCCTATTCTGCCTTGAATGATATTGATAATTACATTCCGAGTGAAGATGAAAATGTTGGAGTAAGAAATACTATATATTTTATTTATCATCTGGGAACAATATTTAGTTGCGTTAATATAGATATGAATAATGAATCTACATCTTTGGGTTACGGGAAAATACTGCCGGAAGGATTCAACGAATTATATAAGAATACACAAAATTCCAGGAGAAAGAAATCACCCACAGCAAAAACTACTGAACAGGTAGATGTTATAAGGACTTTGTTGAAAAGTGCCGGGGTGGAATATTCTTCTGATGTAAATTTATCCAAGTTTATATCGTGGCTTTGTGGTGGTAGTGCTGATTCAATAAGGAATAACGGTTTAGTTCCGAATACAGGTTATGAAAACGAAGAATCATTAAAAGAAAAATTCGCGCTTATTGGAATAGAATACGAAAAAGGAAAAATTAAGCAAAGAACAAATAATTTGTAATATTGCAGGTAGTATTGCAGCTTTATTATCCTTATATTTTTGCATCCATAAGAACTAAAAATAGTACAGTTTTATGGATGCACATTTTTTATCTCCCAATTCAATGCTTATCCAAGGTGTAACGATGAGTGACCTTGAAAACATGATAAGCTGCTTACTGGACAAGAAGCTGACAAACATTTTTGAGTCTGCTCCCAAAGTCGATGAAACTCCTAAAACCGGACTGAATAAGCGTAAAGAAGCCGCAGAAAAACTACGTGTTTCCCTTGTGACCTTAGATGCGTGGACGAAAGCTGGTCTCATTGCCGCACATCGTATCGGTGGACGTGTGTATTATACAGATAAGGATATTAGTGATGCTTTGAAAAAAGTATCTAAATAAGGAGTTATTATGGCAACAACCTATAATAACCCCAAATCCATGCACGACCACACCGACAAAGATAATAATTCTCAGTCAATTATCAAATTAAATATTGATGAAAACGCTCTATGCAATAGCCTGCAACTTCCTATTGACGGACTTTCCCCTGAAGCACAAGCAATCATACAAGGCTATGCCGATGGCTATCAATGTAACCGGGACTTTATCACGGCTTCCATGTTCACGGCGGTATCGACAGCGGTAGGAAAACGGGTATGTTCCTACGATGGACGGTATAAGAATTATTTCCCGTTCTTTATTTGCCTTGTGGCTCCAAGCGGAAGCAACAAGACCACCCCGATGCGTGAAGTATTGCGACCTCTGACCAACCGCAACGCAGCGAATTATGAGGCGTTCAGGGAAGCGATGAAGAAGTACGATGCGGAAGTCAAGGCAGGGAACGAGAATGCGGACAAGCCTGTTTATCGGCAACTGATAATAAGCGATTCTACACCCGAAAGCAGGATTAAGGCTTTATCCGAAAATCCGAATGTCCTGTTGGTGTCCGATGAGATTGCGACCATGCTATACAACATGAATCGATACAACAAGAGCGGTGAAGTTCCCCAGCTTATCTCAATATGGAGCGTGGATGACATTATCATCAACCGGAAATCTGAAACAGCCTTGCTGATTAAAGAACCTTGTCTTTCCATTATAGGAGGGACACAGCCCGATGTACTTGCCGACACGTTCGGAAGTGACTACTTTATGAGCAGCGGGTTTAATCAACGCTGGCTGTTTGTTTATCCTGATGATATTCCCCCGGCGATGTATTCAGAAAGCAAGGTGTCTAAGGAAGTATCGGACTCTTGGAGCGAGCACATAAACGGCTTGCTGGATTTCGATTTTGCAACGAGTGGCCTAAGTACGTTGTACTATTTAGACGAAACGAAAAGAATCTACATAGACTATTACAACAAATTACAGTTGAAGAAATCGGGTGCTTGCGGTTACATGGCTTCCGTCTATGCCAAACTTCAAATCATGGTGGAACGATGGGCAGGCATAACGCACCTGTTGGGAAACGAACCGGGCATGAGCCGTATTCTACCCGAAGAAATGGAGTATTCGGTACGGTGCATGGATTACTTCGAGCGATGCGCCGAAAAGGTGTACATGAAGCTGACAGAGGGTAAGAGACAACCGGAAGCGAAAGCGATG
>CALUJK010000026.1 GCA_944320945.1 uncultured Bacteroides sp.
CTAAAGGTAAAAAGCAACATCGACAGCGGCATGTTCCGCGCCATGCAACTGGCTGCTGCCACTGCGCTCGATGCCGACACCGAATGGTACGCCGCCAACAACCGGAACTACCGCCGACGCCGTACCATTGCCGAAGAAATCATGCAGACACTGGGATGTACCTACGACCCTCAGCAGACCGGCATGTTCCTTTGGGGACGCATTCCTGACCATTATACCGATGTGGAAGAACTGACCGAACGGGTACTACACGATGCACGTGTGTTCCTGACCCCCGGATTCATTTTCGGGACAAACGGTGCCAGATATATCCGCATTTCGTTGTGCTGCAAAGACGAACGGTTACAAGAAGCGTTACAGCGTATCCGCACAGCCATCAGCAACAAAGCGTAAAAAAATACAGGTTGCACCAACCAATACATATTACTTAAAAACAAATTACAAATCCGATAAATACAACGATTATGGAGTTAGAATTAAACAAGCTCAATTTACCCGGCGTGCCGACCGAACGTCCGCTGGTCATTGCCGGCCCCTGTAGCGCCGAAACAGAAGAACAAGTCCTGAACACTGCCCGACAACTGGCCGACAAAGGTATCCGCATTTTCCGTGCCGGCATCTGGAAACCGCGTACCAAACCCGGTGGCTTTGAGGGAGTCGGTGTCGAAGGTCTGCCGTGGCTAAAGACTGTCAAGCAAGAGACTGGCATGCTCGTTGCCACCGAAGTAGCTACCGCCAAACATGTTTACGAATGCCTCAAAGCCGGAATTGATATCCTTTGGATAGGAGCCCGTACCACCGCCAATCCTTTTGCCATGCAAGAAATCGCCGATGCATTACGCGGTGTAGATATCCCCATATTGGTGAAAAACCCCGTCAATCCCGACCTTGAGTTATGGATAGGCGCTTTGGAGCGTATCAACCAAGCCGGACTGAAACGATTGGCTGCCATCCACCGCGGTTTTTCGTCATACGACAAAAAGATATACCGCAATCTCCCCCAATGGCACATCCCCATTGAACTGCGCCGTCGCATCCCTACCCTGCCCATCATTTGCGACCCCAGTCACATCGGCGGTAAGCGCGAACTCATTGCCCCGCTTTGCCAACAGGCCATGGACTTAGGCTTCGACGGCCTCATCGTGGAAAGCCATTGCAATCCGGACTGTGCTTGGAGTGACTCTTTCCAGCAAGTGACTCCGGACGTATTAAGTTACATTCTCAATCTTCTTGTTATTCGCAGTGAGACACAAACCACAGAGAATCTCTCCGAACTGCGTAAACAGATTGACGAGTGTGACGATGAACTCATCCAAATCCTCGCCAAACGGATGCGCGTAGCACGGGAAATCGGTACATACAAGAAGGAGCATGACATGACCATCCTCCAAACCGGCCGTTACAGCGAGATTCTGGAAAAACGCGGCTCACAAGGCTCTCTCTGCGGCATCGACGCTGAATGCATTAAGAAAGTGTTTGAAGCTATCCATGAGGAGAGTGTACGACAACAGATGGAAATCATTAATAAATGAAGAATGAAGAATTAAGAATGAAGAATTTGGATATCTTCATTCTTAATTCTTCATTCTTAATTCTTCATTCTTAATTCTTCATTATATATTATGCGAATACTAATACTCGGAGCCGGTAAAATGGGCTCCTTTTTCACAGACTTACTGAGTTTTCAGCACGAAACGGCTGTTTTTGATGTCAATCCACACCAGTTGCGCTTCGTCTACAATACCTACCGATTCACATCATTGGATGAAATTAAAGAGTTTGAGCCGGAACTGGTTATCAATGCCGTTACCGTCAAATATACCCTCGACGCTTTTCGGCAAGTATTGCCCGTACTGCCCAAAGATTGCATAATCAGCGACATCGCTTCTGTCAAGACGAGGCTGAAAGCATTCTATCAGCAAAGCGGTTTCCGCTACGTATCTACTCACCCCATGTTCGGTCCCACTTTTGCTAGCTTGAGCAACCTGAGCAACGAAAATGCCATCATCATCAGCGAAGGAGACCACTTGGGCAAAATCTTCTTCAAAGACCTTTATCAAACACTGAAACTGAATATTTTTGAATATACATTCGATGAGCATGACGAAACAGTAGCCTATTCGCTGTCCATCCCGTTTGTGTCTACATTTGTCTTTACGGCGGTCATGAAACATCAGGAGGCGCCGGGTACCACATTCAAAAAACACATGGCCATTGCACGCGGTCTGCTCTCGGAAGATGATTATTTGCTGCAAGAGATTCTTTTCAATCCCCGCACACCAGCCCAAGTGGAGAATATCCGCGTGGAAATGAAGCGGTTGTTGGAAATCATCACCAACAAAGACGCCGAAGGTATGAAAGTATATCTGACGAAATTGAGAGAGAAAATCAAATAAGAGCCATTCGCCTCTCTCCCGTCAACCCTATTATCATTTATCCAACCCCAATCATTATGACAGAATTAAAAGACCAACTGACCCTGTTAGGAAAAAAAACAGAATATAAACAAGATTATGCTCCGGAAGTGCTGGAAGCATTCGATAACAAGCATCCGGAAAACGACTACTGGGTACGCTTCAACTGCCCGGAATTTACCAGCCTGTGCCCCATTACCGGTCAGCCGGACTTTGCCGAGATACGCATTTCTTATATTCCGGACATTAAAATGGTAGAAAGCAAGAGTTTAAAACTCTATCTTTTCAGCTTCCGCAATCATGGTGCTTTCCACGAAGACTGTGTCAACATCATCATGAAAGACCTTATCCGACTGATGAATCCCAAATACATCGAAGTGACCGGTCTCTTCACGCCACGTGGTGGCATTTCCATCTACCCTTATGCCAATTACGGACGCCCCGGCACGAAATATGAAAAGATGGCCGAACAGCGACTGATGAACAGAGAATAACCGAATAATATACACGAAGCGGGGCTGCATCTATTTTGATACAGCCCCGCTTTTTTTAAACACTACACTATCAAGAGAGAATAACTACTTAATGCGCTGATACCCATACACAGCCAGTTCGCCTAGTTCTTCTTCAATACGCAACAACTGGTTATACTTAGCCATACGGTCAGAGCGACTCAACGAC
>CALUJK010000027.1 GCA_944320945.1 uncultured Bacteroides sp.
TTGTCATCGTTTACGTGACGAATGCCATCAACCTGATAGACGGCATCGACGGCCTGGCCTCCGGGCTGAGCTGTATCTCCCTTGCCGCGCTCGGCCTTCTTCATGTGCTGGAGGGCGAGGTCATCTATGCGATGGTCGCCTTTGCCACACTGGGCGTGCTGGTCCCTTTCTGGTTCTACAATGTCTTCGGGAATGCCAACCGCGGTCACAAGCTCTTCATGGGCGATGCGGGCAGCCTGATGTTGGGATATATCCTCAGTTTTTTGGCCATCCATCTGAGTATGCTGCCTGCGGGCGGGTCGGGTGGCGAAAATCCCCGTCTGGTGGTTGCCTTTTCCACGCTGCTGGTTCCCCTGTTCGATGTGGTTCGGGTAGTCCTCCACCGTTTGCGGAAAGGTCGTAACCCGTTTCTTCCGGACAAGAATCATTTCCACCACAAGCTGCTCCGCACGGGAATGCCTGTCCGGTGGGTGATGGTGACTATCTTGTTGGTCTCGGTATTCTTTATTGTACTGAATTTCTGTCTGGTGGACTGCATGGATGTCACTTTGCTGCTGTTATTGGATATTGTGCTTTGGACGGCTATACAATTGTTTATTAACCACCGTATCCGACTGATAGAAAAGAAACATCCTTCCTGTTGATGTGGAAGGAACTCCCATACATATTAAGTAATATATTAAAAAAGAAAAATGATACACTTACGTCAATTACGTACCTTTTTTGCCATTGCGGCATTATCGTTGATGATTGTGGGCTGTAAAGCTCCGGAGAATGTAGTTTATTTTCAAGATCTCCGTCCCGGCGAGAGTGAGATCATCCTTCCCGCCCCGCTTGAGATTACCGTCCGTCCGGAAGACAAGATTTCTATCCTCGTGAACAGCCGTGACCCGCAGCTGACTGACCTGTTCAACCTGCCTTACGTCTCCCGCCAACTGGGTGTTTCCTCCCGTTACAACTATAGTGGCTACAACGGCAGTACAAGCCAAGGCATTTCCGGCTACACGGTTGACGCGAACGGCGACATCGATTTTCCGGTATTGGGTAAAATCCACGTGGCCGGCATGAGGCGTGAGGAGATCGCCACCCACATCAAGAATGAGCTAATCACTAAAAATTTAGTGAAAGACCCTGTAGTTACGGTTGAATTCATGAACCTGTGCATCTCTGTGTTGGGTGAAGTGAATACCCCCGGCCGTTTCAACATCGACCGCGACCGTGTGACCATCCTCGACGCCCTGAGCATGGCCGGCGACCTGACCATCTACGGGAAACGCGAGAAAGTACTTGTGCTCCGTCAGGAGGGTGATCTGCAGCGTGTCTACGGCATCAACCTGACTTCCGGCGAGCATATCTACACCTCTCCGGCTTACTACCTCCAGCAGAACGATGTGGTGTATGTGGAACCGAACAATGTGAAAGCCCGTCAGTCCACGGTGAACGGTAATAACGTCCGTTCCACCTCTTTCTGGATTTCCCTGGCTTCCTTGCTCACTTCTATCGGCATCCTGATATTCAACTAATCCGAAAAGAATCTTTCATTTAGATTTAAACATTTAAACATCAGACAATATGTCCGTTACCCGACAAAATCAGACAGACGATTTCATCCGTATTCAGGATCTTTACCGCCTTTGTATAGGCAAATGGCATTGGTTTGTCATTTCAATGATAGTCACTTTGGGCATCGCAACCGTTTACCTGTTGCGTACCCCTCCTGTATATACCCGTTCCGCCTCGCTGCTTGTCCAGGAGGAAGGCAAAGGGCAGTCCCTTGCGGGCGATATCGGCTCCACGTTTGCCGACATGGGACTGTTTCAAGCCAATACGAACGTGAACAACGAGCTGATCTCCCTGCAATCCCCTGCGGTGATGCAGGATGTGGTACGCCGTCTCCGCCTTGATGTGAGTTATGCTACTGACGGTCGTTTCTACCACCGCCTGCTCTACGGGCAGGATTGTCCCGTCACTGTCACTTTTCTCGATTTGCCCGACAACGAAGGCGCTTCACTGGAACTCCGTCCCACCGATGAGGGACGTGTGCAGCTTTCCGGTTTCACCCGTGGCGACGAGGAGTACGGCGATGAAGTGGCAGGCAGTCTGAATGATACCCTTTCCACTCCTGCCGGACGTGTCATTGTTTCCCCCGCACCCTACTATCGGGGCGAGGCGTTTGATTATCCCGTGTATGTCTCCCGTTCCACATTGTACAATGCGGTGGAGGCTTACTCGTCCAATCTGTCCGTTTCCCTGAGTGATGAAAAGGCAACGGTCATCAACCTCTCTTTCCGCGATATCAGCATTCGCCGCGCCGAGGATGTATTGAACACCCTGATTTCCGTCTATAACGAGAACTGGGTGAAAGACAAGAACCGCATTGCCGTAAGTACCTCCCTTTTCATCAACGAACGTCTGGAGGTCATCGAGCGTGAACTGGGCAATGTGGACGAGGATATTTCCTCTTTCAAGAGTGAGCATCTGCTTCCCGACGTACAGGCAGCTTCCAGCCTTTACATGACCCAGAGCAGTGAGACTAATGCCCAAATACTGGCGCTGAACACCCAACTGTCCATGGCACGCTATGTCCGCAATTACCTGACGGGTGCCGCCGGCCGTAACCAGCTCCTTCCGGCCAATTCCGGTATCGAGAGTGCCGGTATCGAACAGCAGATATCGGAGTATAATACAATGCAGCTCCAGCGGAATAACCTTGTTGCCAACAGTAGTGAGCAGAACCCGTTGGTGGTTGATCTGGACCAATCGCTAAAAGCGATGCGCGCAGCCATCACTACCTCTATTGATAACCTGATGGTGACACTCGATACCCGCATTCGTAGTTTGCAGCAGAGCGAGGAGCGCACCACCGCTCGTCTGGCGGAAAATCCGACACAGGCTAAGTACCTGTTGTCTGTGGAACGCCAGCAGAAAGTGAAGGAAGCCTTATATCTCTTCCTGTTACAGAAGCGTGAGGAGAACGAACTTTCACAAGCTTTTACTGCTTATAATACACGTGTCATCACTCCCCCCACAGGCAGTATGCTCCCTACTTCACCGGTGAAACGTAATATCCTACTGGTTGCCTTTGCACTGGGTATCCTGGTTCCGGTGGTCATCGTCTTCTTGCGTGAGAACCTGAACTCGAAAGTCCGTGGTAAGAAAGACCTGGAAGGACTTTCCCTGCCTTTGGCCGGTGAAATCCCTTGGGACGGCAAACCGGAAAGCTTCCTCTCCTCCTGGAAAGAGAAACTGTCGGCCGGCAACTGGAAAGGTCTGTTAGGGAACATCCGCAGTCACGGAACAGGTAAGCCGGACACGGCAAATGCTGTTCCCGTTATTAAGGTACAACAAGGCAAACGCGATGTGCTGAACGAGGCCTTCCGCGTGCTCCGCACCAATCTGGAGTTCATGACGGGTGCAGAAAGTGAGAGTGGCAATGCCATTCTTTGCACCTCTTTCAATCCCGGCAGCGGCAAGACGTTTGTCACGCTGAATCTGGCATGCAGCCTGGCTTTGAAGGGAAAGAAAGTATTGGTTGTGGACGGCGACCTTCGCCGTGCGACCGCTTCCGCCCTGATCGGTTCCCCCTCCCGCGGCCTCAGCGATTATCTGGGCGGCAGGGCAGAGGATGCAGGCAGCCTTATCCGTACCTATGCAGATTGTCCGGGGCTTTCCATCCTTCCGGTAGGCACCATACCGCCCAACCCCGCCGAACTGCTGGCCGAGCCCCGCTTTGCAGACCTGATAAAGAAGTTGAAAACGCAGTATGATTACGTTTTCATCGACTGTCCCCCGGTAGACATCGTCGCCGATACGCAGATAATCGGGAAGCAGGCCGACCGCACCCTGTTCATTGTCCGTGCCGGATTGCTGGAACGCTCGATGCTACAGGAACTGGAAGAGATTTATGAAAAGAAACGCTTCAAGAACCTTTCTGCCATTCTGAACGGAACGGAGAGCGGTGCCGGCCGCTACGGTTACAAGTACGGTTACCGTTACGGGTATGGCAGTGACGGCTATTACTCCGACAAGCGATGAAAATGTCAATAATCATAACTTTTGGAGCATCTTTTGTCTACCCCTCTTAGAAGGTACTGTGAGCGGGTTTGCTCCGAAGGGCTTCGGAGTGTACTCGGAAGGGCTTTGGAGTGCGCTCGAAAAGGCTTCGAAGCACGGACCGTAGGGCTTCGGAGCAAACGGTAGTAGAATGCACAGCCGTGATGTCCGTATTTTTTAATGGCGGCATCCCATACATAACAGCATTCCGATTATCTATTCTTCATTATTCACTCTTCATACTTCATTTAACCTGTGTGGCCGTTTAGTAGGAAAAGACATCAGACTCTGGCCGATAGTGGCATTTTCAGAGGTTTTACCGACTGGCACAGCCACATCCTTCCGGGTGTGGACGACGGTGTACAGACAATGGAAGAAGCATTACAGATATTGAAGAAGTACGAAGAATTGGAAATCAAGGAAGTCTGGCTGACACCCCATATCATGGAGGACATTCCCAATACGACTGCACACCTAAAAGAACGTTTCAATGAACTTCAGGCAGCCTATCAAGGAAGTGTGACACTGAACCTTGCTTCGGAGAACATGCTGGACAATCTGTTTGAGGAACGTTTGGAAAAGAATGACTTGCTCCCTATCGGAAAGAATAAAGACCATTTGTTGGTGGAGACCAGTTACTTTAATCCCCCGATGGGCTTATATGACATTCTACAACATATCCAGTCCAAAGGCTATTATCCCATATTGGCACATCCGGAACGGTATACTTACATGGGAAAGGGTGATTACCGGAAACTGAAAGCTATGGGAATAAAGTTTCAGCTTAATATCCCTTCTTTAGCCGGAATCTACGGTAAGGAAGCACAGAAGAAAGCCGAATGGCTGACGGAACAAAATTTGTATGATTTGAAAGGGATGGATTTGCATAAAATAGGATTGTTAGATCACTTAATATGTAGTTAACGTTTTATTGTAATGGAGCAAATTCAAAATTCTAAGCGCATAGCTAAAAATACGATATTCTTATATGTTAGAATGTTTATTGTTATGGGAATATCGTTTTATACTTCTCGGATTATATTAGATGCTCTTGGTGTCGTTGATTTTGGTATATATAATGTTGTCGGAGGTATATCAAGTTCTTTTATTTTTTTTTCAGCGTCTCTGACAAACTCTGTTCAGCGTTTTCTGAATATAGAACTTGGCAAAAGTTCTATTGTGCAAGTTAAGAACATATTTAATCTTAGTCTTTTTATTTATAGCCTTATTGCTTTATTTGTTATTATTATAGGAATTATTGTTGGTAATTGGTTTATCGAATACAAACTGGTAATACCAGCCAATCGATATGAAGCTGCGTATATTGTTTTATATACAATGTTATTATCTCTTGGAATAACATTTGTGACCTCAGTGTTTGAGTCTGTGTTAATCGCAAGGGAGAATATGAGATTATATGCATATCTTGGAATAGTTGATGCAGTAGCAAAATTGTGTATAGCATATTGTATAGTACATGTCAATACGCAAAAATTAGTTTTATATGCAATATTGATGGCGGGTATTCAGGTAATAATAAAGTTTATACTAACTGTTTACTGCATTCGGATATATCCAGAGTGTAAATTCAAATTT
Source organism: uncultured Bacteroides sp. (assembly GCA_944320945.1). Lineage (GTDB taxonomy): Bacteria > Bacteroidota > Bacteroidia > Bacteroidales > Bacteroidaceae > Bacteroides. The sequence goes on from CALUJK010000027.1 coordinate 5,650, forward strand.
TATTGGGATAATAAATTGTTTAAGGAGATGCTTATTTTCTCCGGATGGAATATATATGGTTCTGGAGTTTGGATGATAAATGAGCAAGGTATCAATACTTTGTTAAATATATTTTTTGGACCAGTTGTGAATGCTGCACGTGGAATAGCAGTACAAGTAAATAATGCTATTAATAATTTTAGTACAAATTTCTTTGTAGCTGTACGACCTCAGATTATTAAAAGTTATGCAATTGGTGATTATAATTATCTTCGAAAATTAGTTTTTGCCAGTTCTCGTTTTTCTGTTTATCTGTTATGGCTTTTATGTCTTCCTATTATACTCCGAACAAAGTATATATTATCTATATGGCTTAAGGAAGTTCCTGATTATGCTGTGTTATTTGTCCAATGGATTCTTATTTATTCGATAGTAAACTCTTTAAATAATCCTCTTTGGAGTGTTGTCATGGCTACAGGAAAACTAAAAAAAACTGTGCTAATTGGAAGTAATATATTTTTGATGGCTTTCCCGCTTAGTTTTCTATTTCTAAAAATGGGTTATCCACCAGAGGCCGTTTATCCAATATTAATAATAATGCGCATTATCTTTCTGATAGTAACGATAAGTATTATAGGGAAGATGGTAAAAATTTCTTTTAAAAATTATAATAAGAAAGTTCTATTGCCTATAATTATATCGACCGTACCAATAGGTATTATTATGCTATTTGTAAATTCTTTATTTAAGGAAGATTTCTCCTCTCTTGTAATAATTTGTTGTGTTAGTACTGTACTTTCTTTGTTGTTGATATATTACTGTGGAATATCACGAGATGAACGAATATTTATTATAAATAAAATAAAAGTATTGCGCAATAAATGGGAATAAAAGAGTTATTTATTCGTTTTAATAATCGTTATGGATTAGGAATGCTTGAGTATGTTCTTGCTTCTAATTGGCTAAATCCAATGCTGACTCTGTATTTGAATTTAAGAAGTTTGCCGTTTAAACAAGCGCTTAAATTCCCTATTTGGGTATATGGGCACCCTTGTTTTTACTCTCTAAATGGAAGAATGGAAATTAAAGGCAAAGTGAAAAGTGGAATGGTGAAATTTAACAAAACGAATCTAGGCCCTTCCAATATGGGAGCTCAATCTGAGATAATTAATAAAGGATTAATTATTTTTCATGGAAAAGGGCTAATAAGAACTGGCAATCGAATAAGTGTAGAGAGTGGGGCTGTATTAGATATCGGTGAAAATATACGCATTGGTGATATGGTTAATATTAATTGTTCTTCGCTTATAGAGATTGGTAATAATGTTCGTGTTGCGCATCGAAGCCAGATTATGGATTCTAATTTCCATTATATTGCCGATATTAATAAAAGAATAGTTTCACCCATTATGAGACCAATCAAAATAGGTGATAACAGTTGGATTTGTAATACATCTACAATTTCGGCAGGAGCAAGAATATCTAATAATACAATTGTAGCAAGCAATAGTTTAGTTAATAAAGATTTTTCATCTGTTGAATCATATTCGATTATTGGAGGCATACCTGCAAAACTTATTCGTTCTGGATATGTATTAATTAACAATCCAAAAGTTGTACAAGATATCAATCGTTATTATGCAAATTGTTTGGTTAAAGAAGCTTATCCTTTACCTGATATTCCAATAGATGAACTTGGGCTGTTTTGAATGTACAAATGATATTGTGGTATGACATAAATGTCATCTTCTTTAGTAATTTATGTCAAACTTTAAGTCATAAGTTATAATGTCAAATTTGTATGTAAGAATGAAAAAGAAAATACTTATCATCCATGAAACGATGAATGGTGGTGGTGCAGAGAAGGTTTTATGTGATATTCTTTCTAATTTTGATTATAGTCGATATTACGTTGACTTATTGCTTGTTTATAAAAAAGGTACTCATCTTGCCTATATTCCCAAGCAAGTAACTCTGCTGAGTATTAATGAGCAAAAAAAGCCATTGTTAGAAAGAGTTTTCTTTAGAATAAAACCTCTCTTGGATGTAATTCAGAAACGCAAAATAAGGAAACTAATAAAGCCAAAAGTTTATGATACGATTGTTTCCTTTATGGAAGGTCCTGCCGCTAAATATCATTCTTTTATAAAGGATTTTGCAGATAATAATGTTTCGTGGATACATACCGATTTGCAAAAAAATCATTGGTCATCGGTCTTTTGGAAGAATCTGCAAGAAGAATCCTTTTTCTATCGTTCTATAAACAATATTGCTTGTGTATCATTGGGAGCAAAAAATGCTGCTGATGCATTATTTAATCTTTCTGGTAATTCTTTTGTGCTTTATAATCTCATTGATTGGAATGAAATTAATGAGAAAGCTCAACTGCAACATGTACAAAAAAATAAATTCACTGTTTGTAATGTTGGTAGATTAGCTCCACAAAAAAGGCAAGAACGTATTATTGAGGTGGCAGCATTATTGAAAGATAGAGGCTATGATATAGACTTTTGGATTTTAGGAACTGGGGTGTTAGAATCTGCTTTAAAGGATCAAGTTTGTAAAAAGAATCTTACAAAATCAGTTCATTTCTTAGGATTTCAAACAAATCCATATCCATATATAAAAGCGGCAGATGTTTTCTTGTTAACATCAGATGCAGAGGGATATCCGTTGGTTGTTTGCGAAGCTTTGTGTCTTGGTAAAGCAATTGTTTCTACAAATGTTGCAGGAGTTGAAGAATTACTTGGTAATCAGACAGGAATACTTACAGGTTTTGCCCCATATGATATTGCGAAAGTAATAGAGAAATTAAAAGATAACTCCCAGTTGGTGAAAACTTATTCAGAAAGAGCTATTATTAAAGGAAAACAATTCGATGTTTCTCAAACTATGGACAACATCTATTCTATATTATAAAAACAATGGATTTATCGTTATTGATTATAGATAAGCATCAATTTGGCTATTTGACAGATGTTTACGAATGGTGTAAATATTTGCGTAAAAATTATAAGGTTACGGTTCTTAGTGCAGATGTTGGAGAAGAGAAAATAGATTTATCTGAAATAAAGGTCGATCTAGTTAATTTTAAAGTTCCTAAACCTATTCGGATTTTCACATTTTTATGGAAAGCCTTTTGGTACATTTCTTCATTCAAAGGAATTATTATCATAGAATATTTTCAAGGTTGCTCGATTTTAAAACGTCTTTTCCCAAAGAAAAAAATGTTGTTGGATATCAGGACTTTATCGGTAAGTCCTGATACAAAACATAGGAATAGATATAATAATCAGTTAATAAAAGATTGTAAATACTTTGAACAAATATCTGCAATCTCAGAAGGAGTCATACGGCAAATTGGATTAAAGAATATTCATCTGCTTCCTTTAGGTGCGAATTGTATTTCCAGCGCAAAGAAAATATATTCGGATGGCTTGAGGCTTTTATATGTAGGTACTTTCCAGTGGAGAAATATCGAACAGACTCTATATGGCATAAAACTATTTGTTGAGAAATATCCATATATATCTATATCTTATGATCTCGTAGGAACAGGGGAAATCGGGCAGGTTGAAAATTTAAAATTGTTAGCGCAAGAGTTGGATATCGATGAATTTGTAACTTTTCATGGTGCAGTACCTTATACTAAGTTAACACCTTTTTTTGATAAAGCTAATATCGGAATTTCTTATATTCCGATTACATCATATTATGACCATCAGCCACCTACTAAAACTTTTGAGTATATTCTATCTGGGCTGTTTTGTGTTGCAACGGAGACTTCTGAGAATGTTAAACTCATAACAGCAGCTAATGGAATACTTATTAAGGACACACCGGAATCATTTATGGCTGGATTAGAAATCTATCTTAAACAAATGAATTCTATTGAAGAATGCAAAATTCGAGATTCTTTGTCTTATGGTACATGGGAAAGTATTATACATAACCGATTGTTACCTATTTTAAAAGATTTTGCCTAATGTTCTTAAGTCTTGCTGTCTATATCATTACAGCCTTTATATTATATCTACTTGCTCGAAATCTTTCATTACGGGTAGAATATGTCCAAATAGTAGAGCATAGGACATTAAGTTTTTGGAATATAGAGACTATTGTTTCAATATTATTTTTCGCTATTATTTGCGGAATGCGATATAATGTGGGGGTAGATAACCTTAGTTATATCCGTCAATATGAATATTTGCAAGATTGGGGACATTTCAGAAGGGAATCTTTAGAACCGGGATTTACGTTTATAGCTCAATTATTTGCTTATGAAGAATTACATTTTTCTTTCTTTATGGGATTTTGGGCCGCAATCCAAATGTTTTTCGTTTATTATGCGTTGAGAAATGATAGATATTTATTGCCTTTTGTCGCTCTTTTTATCATATTAGGTCCTACATTCTTAAATTGGACAAACGGATTAAGACAATGTGTTGCCGGGTGTATTTTTATTTATTTAATTGAATTTATTATTCAGCGGAAATTTGTGTATTTCTGCGTCGGAATAATAATCTGTTCTTTGATACATAGATCGGCAATTTTATTGTTGCCCTTTTATTGGGTTTTCAATTATCCACCAACATTAAAAAATGGATTATTAAATGTTTTGATAGTAATTGTATGTACTATTATTGGACTTATGCCAAGTTGGATTCAGGTAATGGGGCATATGCAGACTATTATAGCTTTTTTAGGTTATAATGATTATGCAAATAGAATAGATGATATCATTATAAATGCGAACGATGCAATAGCTTGGGGGCCAAGTCGAATAGGATTGTTTATTTTGGATGCATTAGCTTTATACTATTATCCCAAAATTAAAAAGACGTATCGGTTAAACAAACGATTTGATGTTTATTTTTATGCTTTTTTTATTGGTTCTTGTCTCTTTAATCTATTTGCAAATACTTCTCACATTTTTTTACGACCAGTTGCATATTTTCGTGATTTTCGAGTGATTATTGTGCCGATTTGTCTCTTCTTTATGTATAAAACGACTAAGCAGCAATGGTTGTATTTAGTATTCCTTTCGTTAGCATTTTTTTATACATTGTACTCCAGTCTGAAACCATTTATTGGAGGAAGTGGAGTCGAATCACCTGAAGTGTATAAATTCTTTTTCACCTTATAAAATTAGCAAGCTATAAATTATGCTCAAAATTGGTTTTAAATCGCTACGAAAAATAGTGGGGTATTTTTGGTTACTAATCTCTAATTTACCTATGCCGGGAACTTGGCGGTGGCGTTTTTTACGTTTTAGTGGTATTAAATTTTATGTCCCAAAGGATAAAAAGCATTTTGTATATATAGGCAATAATGTAACATGGGATAGTGCATATCCAGAAGAAATTGAGATAGGAAATGGAGTGCACATTACAACGGGATGTGTATTATTGACACATTGTTTAGATACATCTAAAAGAGGAATCTACTGGAAAAAAGGACATATCAAAATAGAAGATGGTGTATTTATAGGTGCGCATACAGTAATTTCCAAGAGTGTAACTATAGGGCAAGGAAGTATTATTGGAGCTGGTAGTGTTGTCACAAAAAATGTTCCTTCGTATGAAATATGGGGAGGGGTACCAGCAAAATTTATTAAAAAGATTGAGGATCATGATTAGAATATTGCATTCTGTTAGTTATATGAACCGTGGCGGAATAGAAACAATGTTGATGAATTATTACCGTCATATGGATAGAAATAAAGTACAATTTGACTTTCTGTGTAATAGCTATAATGAAGGTGCCTATGATGAGGAAATTCAAGATTTAGGTGGTCGAATTTTTCGTACTCCAGGATTCAACCCAGCTAAATTTTTTGAATATAGGCATTTTATGGAGAATCTTTTTGCAGAACATCCCGAATATAAAATTGTAGAAGCACATAATGGAGCATTGGGCGTATATGCTTTAAATGCAGCAAAACGTGCAAATATCCCATTCCGTATTTATCATGCGCATGGATGTGGTATGATTATGGACTTAAAGTTCCCTATTAAATATTTATGTAAACATCTGCTTAAATATAATATGAATGAACATTTTGTTTGTAGCCTAAAAGCAGGAGAGTATTATATGGGGAAGCGAATAATGGACTCTCACAATTATTATTTTATTCCCAATGCCATTGATGTGAATAAGTTTACATATAATGCAGTTGTAAGGGATAGAATAAGAAATATGTTCTCTATTCAAGATAAAATTGTAATTGGCCATGTCGGACGTTTCTCTCCTCCAAAAAATCATAAATTCTTACTACAGATTTTTGCGGAAGCTTCTAAAATGAATCCTAAACTCTTTTTGGTTTTATTGGGTGATGGAGAATTACGAAAAGACGTTGAACGTCAAGCGAAAGCGCTTAATATTCAACATAAAATAAAGTTTATAGGCGATGTCTCTAATGTAAACGAATGGTATCAAGCTTTTGATTTGTTTTTACTTCCATCTCTTTGGGAAGGATTACCTGTAGTTGGTGTAGAAGCACAATGTGCAGATTTGCCATGTATATTTTCTTCTGCTGTGACTCAAGAAATAGCATTAACGCCAAACGTTTCTTTTATAGACCTTAGTCAATCTGCAAAGAAATGGGCAGAATGTATTAACAGTATATTGCAACATAGCCCCCAGAGGAAGAATCTTTCAGGTCTAATAACAGATAAGTGTTATAATATTGAAATAGAGGCTGCTAAATTGCAAAAAATATATTTGTCTTTTGCTGAAAAATATTAAAACTATTGTTATGAGGATAGGAATATTAACTCATCATACAGTAATTAATTTTGGAGCTTTCTTACAAGCTTATGCTTTACAGAAGGCTGTACAAACATTGTTCCCTAACAGCGAGGTGAAGATTATTAATTATATTCATAAGAAACATTTCATTATAAATGCTTTTGGTTGGTTTTGGTTTTATAAAAATAGGAGTAATATAAAATGTTGGAATAGCATATTCAAGTTGCCTTTTACATTTTATAAAGCAAGAAAAAATAATATGTCATTGACTAAATTATGTTTTACTTCTCACCAAATCAATAAGTTGGGATTTGATATAATCATAATAGGAAGTGACGAAGTTTGGAATTATGGTGATGCTAAAAGTGCATTGTCTGTCAAATTTGGAGTAGGGCTAAATTGTAATAAGATAATATCTTATGCTCCCAGTATAGGTAATTCTTCATTAAAAAAAATTCCGCAATTTGTTATTGACGGATTAAATAAGTTTAGCGAAATCTCTGTTAGAGATCAAGCAACTAGAGACTTAGTCTATATAATAACAAACAAATACCCCAAAATGGTTTTAGATCCAACATTTCTTATAAATTGGGAAATAGTAGCTGGGAAGAGTGTAACAAAAAGCCAAGATTATATTTTATTCTATTATTGTGACCATTTACCAATAAAAATTAAATCGCAAATATTTGATTATGCAAGGGAGCATAATTTGGCAATATACGGAGCTGGAGAAAGTGATAAGGACTATGCGCAATGTACAGTAAATATTTCCCCTTTTGAATGGGTGACAATGTTTAGAAATGCGAAATTTGTATTTACTGGTACATTTCATGGGGTTGTTTTTTCGATTCTTAACAATCGGCAATTTAAAGTATATCTTAGTAACAAAAGCCGTATCGTAAAAGTAAGCAATTTACTCTCACTATTCAATATCGCCGATCGCGAAATAACATCAGATTATACTTTTGACCTTAATAAGCAACAAAATGAAATAGATTATAAGGTTGTTAATAGAATTATTGCTGAGAAAAGAACTGAGAGCCTTGAATATTTGTTAAAAGCGATAGGGCAATGAATTTGTTTATAGATAAGGCCAATTGTTGTGGATGTGAAGCTTGTGCAAATGTTTGTGCAAAATCAGCAATTTCAATGAAAGAGGATGAATATGGATATAAGTATCCTAAGATTGATCCTGAAAAGTGTGTAAATTGTGGGCTATGCATAAAAGTATGTGCTTTTCAAAATATTGCAGAAGTTAATAAGCCACAAAGTGTATATGTTGCAACTTCTCGTAATAAGCAACAGATTCAGAAATCTGCTTCTGGAGGTATCTTCGCTGCAATAGCTACGTATGTTATAAGCAAAGGTGGTATTGTGTACGGTGCTTATTTGTCTGTAAAAAATGGAGTTTTTAATGTAGAGCATATAGGCGTTGAAAAAAAGGAGGATATCTGTAAAATACAAGGTTCTAAATATGTTCAAAGCGCAATTAATCAATGTTTTAGTAATGTAAGGAAGCAATTAAAAAGTGGTAGATTAGTTTTATTCTCAGGAACTCCATGTCAATGTGCAGGTTTAAAAGCATTCCTGCAAAAAAAATATTCAAATCTGATTATTATCGATATTATTTGTCATGGTGTTCCAAATCTTACATTATTTAATAAATATATACAATATAATTTTCCAACAGAATTTTCTTATTCCAGTTTTTTATTTAGAGACAAATCTAAAGGATGGGGGTTATCAGCGAAACTTTGTTATGATAGTGGAAAAAGTAAGAATATACCGGCAGGAACGAGTTCGTATTATTCCTTATTTCTTGATTCACAAATTTATAGAGAAAGCTGTTATAAATGCAAGTATGCTAGTCAACATCGCCCAGGAGATATTACTATAGGAGATTATTGGGGAATACAAAAAGAACATCCTGAATTACTTAAATCGGGGAAATATATTTTAAAAGATGGTGTGTCATGTATTATTATAAATACTGTTGAAGGAGAAAAACTGATAAAAAATTTAGATGAGTATATCATATATGATAAGAGTAGTTATGATAAAGTTGCACGAAGAAATGCACAGTTGATAGCACCGAGTAAAAAAGGAAAATTCCATGATACAATACTTAATATCTTCAAGTTTGAAGGATATAGAGGAGTTGAATACTTTTTTAGACAGCATTATAAGAGACAAATCATAATTCATTTTATGTTCAGCAGACTTCCTTTTGGAATAAAAGAGATTATTCGAAACATAATACATTAATATGAAAATAGCGTTTATCGGTGGGCGAGATATTCATATGATTGGTGGTATTGAATCTTATATGTATAATCTCGCTACTCAATTAGTCGCTTTGGGGCATGAACCTATCGTTTTTTGTGAGAGCCAAAGTAATAAAATAGAGTGGGTTAATGGCTTTAAAGTTGTTCACCAAAGAGGATTTAAAAGCAATTTAATCTGTAAACCGTGGCTGGGATTGAAGGCGACAATTAAGATTATATTGTATGAGAAAGATGTTGATGTTATTCATTATAACGCTTGGCCACCTGCATTATGGAGTCCCATTGCGAGATTATTTGGCATAAAAACAGTAATGCAAGGGCATGGACTTGAATGGCAAAGAAGTAAATATTCTATTGTTCAACAGAAGATTATCAAAGTGATGGAATGGTGGACGGCACAAATTAATCCTCATTTAATAATGTGTAGTGAGAGTCAAACCAAGTACTTTATGCAGAAATATAAAAAAAGAGCGACCACAATTCCAACAGCGATTAATTTGCCTTCCTTATCTCGCAAAAGCGAATCTAAAATTCTAGAAAAACACTCTCTTCAATCGCAAGAATATTTCTTGTTTCTTGCTCGTCTCGTTCAAGATAAAAATCCAGATTATTTAATAAAAGCGTTTATAGCTGCAAATCATAAAACTAAAAAACTTGTAGTTGCTGGTGATAATAAAGCTGATATAGAATATGTTCGTTACTTGCATAATTTAGGCAAAGGATGCGATGAGATTATTTTTACAGGAGCGATATATGGGGAAGATAAAGATACATTGCTACGTAATGCGTACAGTTTTTGTATTCCTTCAACTATAGAAGGACTTTCCATTTCTTTGTTAGAGGCTATGAGTTACTCTTTACCGATTATAGCTAGTGATATTCCTGCAAATAGAGAAGTACTAAAATCAGATAAAGCTTTGTGGGTTAGACCTGAAAATGAAAATGATTTACGTGAGGCTATAGAATATAGTGTCAATAATTCTACAGCTATTAAAGAGACGACTCTGTATAATTATAGACTTGTTAAAGAATGTTACACATGGGAGAAAGTTGCAATGAAGTATGTAACTTATTTATCTGCTCTTGTAAGATAATATATTCCGTATAAATTGGATACGTTTAAGATTTCAATTTTCAGTTAATACCGCTATTTGTCACAGTTTGCGCTCATCAAAGTAAATATTATATTATTTGTGTAACTTACATTTCTAAATTTTTGTGTGTTCAATAATTTCTTGGTAATATTGTAATATGTTTTTTGAATATAGGGAATTAATTGGAAAAAGGTATTAAACAATGAGTGAAATAAAAGTAATAGAAGGTGGTATTTTTAAGGATTACAGGGGGCAAATCTCACATGTGAATGACCTTAATATGGATGAGGTGGCACGATTCTATACGATTCATCATCCGGACACATCGGTGATACGTGCATGGCACGGACATCAAAGGGAAAAGAAGTGGTTTTATGCGGTGAAAGGTTCGTTTACCACTGCTTTCGTGAAAATTGATAATTGGGAGAATCCTTCATTGGATTTGAAACCGGAAGTATTCCATTTGTCTGCGTGCGACAGTAAGATATTGTGCATCCCGGAAGGGTATGCAAACGGTATCAAAGCAGAGGAACCTGATTCTATCTTGTTGGTCTTTTCATCGAAGATATTGTCTGAAGCGGTGAAGGATAGTTGGAGATATGACCCTCATTGGTGGATGGACTGGAGTAAGTAAAGGTATTGATAAACAGTATTTACATTGAATATAGAAAAGGCTGGTTCGGAGATTTCCCGATTCCAGCCTTTTCTATTTCTTATTAATGTATCTATGTTAAAATAAAATAGATACAGGGTTACAATGATTATTCATCATACGGTATCAATTCTTCCAATATCCGTTCTTGATACCAAGGGTCATCAATCTTTTTCAGTTGTTTACCCATCTCTGCACACAGTGTAGCTACAATCTCTTTGTGCTGTTCCAATGGAAGATTCGTTAATTGGTAGGGGTCTTGTTCGTCATCGAACAAAAGGCTTTTTACCAATTTCTTATCCTTGCGGTCAATGTACAGTGCCAATGTGTAACGGCTTGACTTGAATCCGCGTGATATGGGGAAATATGAACGTACTTTGCCTTCCGTGTCTTTTTCACCGTCTACATTTTGGATATAAATGGCTCCTGTCGGTCTTTCCACTGGGGCTTTTTCATCGAAGAACAAGGGGGCATAGTTATTGCCTTGCACATTAGACGGTATAGAATCACCAAGTCCTGCCAATCCCAATAGGGTAGGCATGATGTCCGGTGATGAAAGAATCAGGCTGTCTTCTACTCGTGGTTTCAGCTTGTCGGGGAAACGTACGAGGAAGGGAACGTTCATAGACTCAGCGTAAGGGGAGTTCTTCGGGTCATCGGTACGTTGACTGCACATCGTCTCACCGTGGTCGGAAGAAAAGACAACGATGGTATTCTTATCCAGTCCGAGTTCTTTCAGAGCGGAAAGAATTTGTCCAAATGCGCGGTCTACTCCTGTGACGGAAGCGAAATAGTATGGAGCGCTTTGGGCTTTCTTCATGGTTATATCAGCGTTGGGGCGTATTAATAAGCTGTCCAACGGTTGATCCTTGTAGAGATTGAAATCTTCTTCCATACAGTCGTCCAGTGAACGGTAAGGACTGTGAGGGGGATTCATGCCTACCATAATGAAGAAAGGTTTATGAGGATCGCGTACATTGCCTTCATTCTTCAAATAAGAAACGACCTTTTTTGCCTCATGTAAGGGCGACCATTCATGTGGATCGTGGCGTTTTCCTTCTGTGTCCCAATAATGTGGATTCTTGTGTTCATCAAAAGTACCGTATGAGTACCAATAATTGAAACCATGCCGTTTCTCAGGAGGAGTATAGGCATCCCACACCGGTTTCTGGTTTTCTACATACTGACCGGGATTCTGAGGGTCGTTGGGGGTAGGGAAGTTGGCATGTAACTTTCCAAAGTAAGCACAGTCATAACCTGCCTTGCTGAATACATCGCTCACACATTCTAAGTCGTCACGCAGCGTACTGATGGGGCGATTCGTATTACAGTTCAAGGGGATACCGCTCTTGTTTGGATACATTCCCGTTAGCAGTGAGCCTCGGTGAGGGCTGCTCAACGGACAATTACTCATGGCGGAAGTCAGTACGACCGATTCATGTGCGAAATCATCCAGAAAAGGTGTATGCACAGGGTCGTTGCGGAAGTTTATTTTTTGCCGGAATCCATCTTGTCCCCAAAACCCTAAAGCATGATTACGGAATTGGTCGGGAAAGACGTAGATAACATTAGGCTGTTGCGCTGTGGCGTCTGGCTGGGGAGCCTTGCAAGCCTGTAAAGAAAGCAAGCCCAGACCCCCTGCCAAACAGTAATTAAGTTGTCTTATCACGATATTTATAAAGGTTAGTTTTTATTTTTGGCTTTCTAAGTCACGTTTACGCATAAGGGCTTCCAAGAAGTAGTAATCTGCATAGTTCAAAGGCACGTCTATTTCTGCACCGTGAGGTATGCTGCCTACGGAGTGCATCAAGATGAAGTTTCCGTTTGTTCCCACTTCAGCGCGATAGGCCGGAGACGCCAGACTTTCCATAATCTTGTCGGCAGTTGCCTTATAGCCTTTTCCCGGCAGATAAGTTTCCAGTTCATAGAGTGCGGAAGCTGTACATGCGGCAGCAGATGCATCACGCGGCTCGTTTGGAATATTTGGAGCATCGTAATCCCAATATGGTATAAGGTCTTCCGGCAGATTCTTTCCGTTGAAGATGAAATCGTGCACGTGTTGTGCTTGCTCTAAATAACGTTGGTCATGTGTATAGCGGTAGCAGGTGGTATATCCGTAGAGAGCCCATGCCTGTCCGCGTGCCCAGTCTGATTCATCGGCATATCCCTGTGCAGTTTGCTTGTGAAGCACTTCGCCGGTCGCAGGATCATAATCTATCACATGGTAGCAGCTATAATCCGGACGGAAATGGTTCTTCATCGTTGTATTGGCGTGTTGCACGGCGATGTTATGGAAAGTGGAGTCTCCAGAAAGACGGGTTGCTTCGAACAGCAGTTCAAGATTCATCATATTGTCGATGATGACAGGGCATTTCCATCCGCGTTCACCTTGCCAACCACGGTCAGCATCCCATGACTGTATAACGCCTGCTCCGGGACGGAAACGGGTAGAAAGAGACTTGGCTGTTTGGATGATGACGGGTTTGTAATTCTCTTTATTGGCAAGACGGTAACCGTTTAAGTAACTGCAACCAATCATGAATCCCACATCGTGATGCCATGTCAGGTATTGGATGGAGTCTAACGCCTCTGTGTACTTTTCGGCTAATTTTTCCCACTTTTTATCACCGGTCAGTTCATAAGTCAACCACATGTTGCCTGGATAGAAGCCGGAGCACCAGTCGTCAATGGGAATATAGACAACATTCCCTGTCGAGTCGATGGTTCGTGGATTCAGTATTTTGCCGGATTTTTCGATAATGTCCGTCTGCAGCGTTTCTTGTGCTACAGCATTTTTAATGTTCTCTTGAATGAAGTCGTTTTCAGGTTGTTGTTTCTGTCCACTGCAACCAGTTAACAAGCAAAGGGATAACCCAACCATTGTGAGAGCTGTTTTCATAATAAAGGACTTGTTGTGTTAATTGTTAATAATTGTTTTTATATTGCAAAGATAAGAGGAATAAATTAATTAGACTGCATCAAATAATCCATGAGAAGGCTAAAATTGTTCTTTAAACGACGAAAGAAAGCCTCTAGTGTAGAATTCTTTAAAAAAAATGATATATTTGTGGATGAAAACCTTTAAAAGGAATTTAGATGGTACGAAAGATAGCTTCCTTATTAACCTTTATATATATATATACTATTTCTTTGTTCGGACAGAACATTGCTTTCAAACATTTGACTACGGACGATGGTCTGTCTCAGTTCTCTGTCAATAGCCTGTATTTTGATGAGGATGGGGTCTTATGGATTGGTACCCGTGAAGGATTGAACCGTTACGATGGGGAAAATATCTTCACTTATAAACTTCAGAAGAATAATCCGCATAGTCTGTTCTGTAATACTGTATTGCGTGTAACCGGCAACCGTGCAGGTAAGATCTATCTGCTTTGTACGGAAGGAGTAGCCGAGTTTGATATGAGGACGCAACGCTTCAAAACCCTGCTGCAAGGAAATATCAACACTATCTATTATAATAACGGACTTTATATAGGAAAAGGAAGCAAAATATACCACTATAATGAGCAGACAGGCGGTTTTGAACCCTATTATCAACTGACAAATGAGGTGGCAGAGATAAGCTGTCTGCATTTATCCGGAGAGATTCTTTGGATCGGAACAGCCAATAACGGTGTTTATAGCTTGAATCTCGAAGACCGGAATTTGACGCATTCCATCTATCGGGGAAATATCACCAGTATTTATCAGGACAAGGCAAACAACTTGTGGATAGGTAGCTGGGAAGAAGGATTATATCAGATAAAAACCGATGGGTCAATTGTTCATTTTACCAACGACCCGAGCAATCCGTATAGCCTTTCTTCCAATTTTGTACGGGCATGCTGTGAAGATAATTTAGGTAATATGTGGATTGGCACCTTTAACGGTTTGAATCGTTATGACAGTCAAAGCGGCCGTTTCAGAAACTATACTTCGCAAGATATACCTTCTACCGGTTTGACCCATTCTTCTGTCTGGTGCATTGTAAAAGATGAACAAGGTACACTTTGGCTGGGTACCTATTTCGGCGGTGTGAACTATTTTAATCCCGAATATGAGATTTATACGCGATATGTCGATTCTTCGATAGAAAAAGAGGGATTGAGTTATCCGGTAGTAGGGCGTATGATTGAAGATAAGGATGGAAACCTGTGGATTGCGACCGAGGGAGGCGGATTGAACTTTTATAATCGTCGTACTCGCGAATTTAAATGGTATCGTCAAGAAAGGTTGAAAGACGGCATTTCTTCAGACAATGTCAAGTCTCTCTATTATGATTCGAAGCGAGATGTCGTTTGGGTTGGTGCTCATCTGGGTGGTTTGAACCGTTTGGATATTCGTACCGGTCGTTTCACGAATTACCGCATGGAAGATGGAAATCCGGAAACATTGCCTTCGGATATTATCAGAGATATTTTGCCCTATGGTGATGATTTGATTGTGGCTACACAAAATGGAGTTTGTCTTTTTTATCCGGCAACGGGTAAATGCAAACAGCTTTTTCGTGACAGTAAGGAGGGGCGGAAAATAAAAATGGCGGTTGATATTACTTTTGATAATGAGGGAACTCTTTGGATTGCCGTAAGTGGAGAAGGAGTATTCAGCTATCGGTTCGATAGTAATAAACTGACCAATTATAGACATAATCCCTCAGAACAGGGTAGTCTTAGTAATAATAATGTATATAATATAGCGCTGGACAGTAAGGGTAATTTATGGTTTTCCACTTCAGGCAGTGGTTTAGATTTGTTTCATCCTTCTACCGGTACTTTTGAGAATTTTGACCATGAGAAGAACGGGCTTGCCAATGATTGTGTGTACGAGATACAAGAATCGCCGATTAGTGGGAAATTACTGCTGATTACAAATGAAGGATTCTCCATTTTCAATCCCAACACCGGCCATTTTCAAAATTATAGTCCAGAAAATGGATTCCCGTTGACTGGAATGAATGAAAATGCACTCTGTGTCACTCATGATGGTGAAATCTTTTTGGGCAGTACGCACGGTATCATTTCTTTTTATGAGACAGGGTTGGATTTTGTTCCCAAACCTTATAAAATCAATCTGTCCCGCCTCTTTGTGAACGGTATGGAAGTACAGGTTGGCGATAAGACAGGTATTTTGAATGAGGCCCTTAATTGTGTGCCTGAAATATCAATACCTGCCCAATATTCAATGTTCAGCATTGAATTCTCAACCACCAACTATGTGGCGGCTAATAGAGATGAAATCGTATATAAGTTGGAAGGCTTTTCTGACGAATGGACAACCTCACGCGGCCGGTATTCCATAACATACACAAATTTGAATGCAGGTACTTATCGCCTGTTGGTGCAACCAGCTGAAAGTAAAACTAATGCAGGATTGGTTGCTCCGGCTGTTCTTACGATTCATGTTTTGCCTCCTTTCTATAAGACTCCTCTTGCTTATTGCATTTATATCATAGTATTTATTGCTTTATTGTGGTATATAAATCGGGCTTACAGATCGAAGATCAAGTTGCGCGAATCATTAAAGTACGAACAAAAACATATTCAGGATGTAGAAGCTCTCAATCAATCCAAATTGCGCTTCTTTACTAACATTTCTCATGAATTCCGTACGCCGCTTACACTTATTGTGGCCCAAGTGGAAACGTTGTTGCAGGTTCAGAACTTCACCCCTTCTATATATAATAAGGTGTTGGGAGTTTACAAGAATTGCATTCAGCTGAGGGAGTTGATAACCGAATTGCTCGATTTTCGCAAGCAGGAACAAGGGCACATGAAGATAAAGGTGAGCCCACACAATATTGTGAACTTTCTTTATGAAAACTACTTGCTGTTTTTAGAGTTGGCACATTCTAAGCAGATAGAGTTTTTATTTGAAAAAGAGGCTGACGATATTGAAGTCTGGTATGACCAGAAACAGATGCAGAAAGTGATTAACAATCTGCTGTCCAATGCCTTTAAGTATACAAAGAGTGAGGGAACTGTCATTCTGGGCATTCGGGTGGAAGGAAATGACGTATTTATTAGGGTGAGCGATACCGGTTTAGGGATGAATGCAGATGAAATTACCAAAATCTTTGACCGCTTCTATCAGATAGACCAGCCGGAGTTCGCCGATTCGGGCAATACAGGTACCGGCATCGGACTGGCACTGACAAAAGGCATTGTCGAGTTACATCACGGAACTATTCGGGTGGAGAGTGAACCGGGGAAAGGCTCCAGTTTTGTTGTGACCTTGCATTTGGGCAATGCACAATTCGATAAAGAGCAAATTTGTGAGAATGAGGATAGTACGCAAGGGCAGATAGAAGTGTCTAAAGTTGAGATGGATGCTTTGATGAAAGCCGAGTTGGAAGAAAGCGCACCTAACAAGCGGTTGCCGGATGCTAAAATTCTTATTGTGGAAGACAATAAGCCGATACGTGATATGCTGATGCATATATTTGAACCTTTCTATCATGTACTGACGGCTGCCGATGGCGAGGAAGGTTGGAAAATTGTATGCCGTGAGATGCCCAATATTGTTGTGAGCGATATCGTGATGCCTAAAATGTCGGGTACCGAGTTGTGTAAACGAATTAAAAATGATTTCAATACCTGTCACATTCCGGTTGTTCTGTTGACGGCACGTACCGGCATTGAGCAGAATATACAGGGATTGCGCATCGGTGCCGATGATTACATCACGAAACCTTTCAATACGAATTTGTTAGTTTCGCGTTGCAATAATCTTGTCAACTCCCGGTTGCTGTTGCAGGAGAAATTTAGCAAACAGCCGCAAACCGGTGCGCAAATGCTTGCCACAAATCCTATTGATAAAGAGATTTTGGATCGTGCAATGAACGTCATCGAAAAGTATCTTGATGACCCCAATTTCAATGTCAATACCTTTGCGCGTGAAATGGCCATGGCACGTACAAATCTTTTTGCTAAGTTGAAAGCCATTACCGGACAAACTCCGAATGATTTTATTCTGAGTATCCGTTTGAAGAAAAGTGCCTTGATGTTGCGCAATAATCCGGAACTGAACATTACGGAGATATCGGATAGAGTCGGCTTCAGTTCCTCGCGCTATTTTAGTAAATGCTTTAAGGATATGTATCACGTGAGTCCGTTGGCCTACCGCAAAGGAGAAACGGGGGATGAATAATGTAACCAATACTAACTTTATACTTAAAGAATATGAAACTTCTGACTTCTTACCTTTTATCCGGTGCTGCCCTGCCGCTGTTGGCAGGATGTGCCCATTCTTCTCAAAAGGAGAAAGCTGTGACGCCCAATGAGAAACCGAATGTCATTTATTTGATTGCCGATGATTTGGGCATTGGTGATTTGAGTTGCTACGGTGCTACGCGGGTCAGTACCCCCCACATTGACAGTCTGGCGGCACAAGGTATGCAGTTTACCAACGCTTATACCACTTCTTCCACCAGTACACCATCGCGTTTTGGATTGTTGACAGGCATGTATCCGTGGAGACAGGAAAACACGGGAATCGCTCCGGGAAATTCTGAGCTGATTATCGATACAGCTTGTGTCACACTGGCAGATATGTTTAAGGCAGAGGGATATGCCACGGGTGTGGTAGGTAAATGGCATTTGGGATTAGGACCCAAAGGAGGGACGGATTTTAACGGACAGATTCGTCCGAATACACAGGACATAGGTTTTGACTATGAATTTGTTATTCCGGCCACTGTAGACCGCGTGCCCTGTGTGTTTGTGGAAAACGGGCGGGTAGTGGGACTCGATGCGAATGATCCCATTACCGTAAGTTATGAACACAAAGTAGGTGACTGGCCTACGGGAGAAGAGAATCCTGAGTTGGTGAAGATGAAACCCAGTCAGGGACATAATAATACAATTATTAATGGAATACCACGCATCGGCTGGATGACCGGCGGAAAATCGGCCCTTTGGGTGGATGAAGATATTGCTGACGTTATCACTAATAAGGCAAAAGCTTTTATTACTTCTCATAAAGATGAACCTTTCTTCCTGTATATGGGTACGCAGGATGTGCATGTCCCCCGAGTACCCCATCCGCGTTTTGCCGGAAAGAGCGGTTTGGGACCGCGTGGAGACGTTATTCTTCAACTTGATTGGACTGTGGGCGAGATTATGCACACGTTAGACAGTCTGGGTATTGCCGATAATACTCTCTTTGTGTTCTGTAGTGATAACGGCCCTGTTATTGATGACGGTTATCAAGACCAGGCGCTCGAGTTGTTGAACGGTCATAAGCCGATGTTGGATTATCGGGGTGGTAAGTATAGTGCTTATGAAGCTGGCACCCGTACTCCTTTCTTGGTTCGTTGGCCGGCTCGTGTCAAGCCGGGGAAGCAGGAAGCACTCTTTTCTATGGTAGATGTATATGCTTCGTTGGCGAATCTGTTGGGACATGAGTTGCCGCAAGGAACAGCTCCCGATAGTCGTAACCAGTTGGAGACTCTGCTCGGAACGGATACCATAGGATGTAATTATGTTGTACAGCAAAATGTCAATAATACGTTATCAATTATCCAAGGTGATTGGAAATATATCGAACCGAGTGATGCACCGGCCATTGAGTTTTGGACGAAAATGGAGTTGGGTAACAATCCCGATGTCCAACTTTATAATTTGCAAGCAGATCCTGCTGAGAAGCAAAATGTAGCGGCCGAACATCCTGACAAAGTGAAAGCATTGGCCGGACTATTGGACAAGATAAAAAGCGGAAAAACAGAGTAAAAAGGATATTTGTCACGGTTAACTGTGTGAAATAGCCATCTGAGGCGGTTTTGCGGACGAAATCGTATATTTTGTGTACGAATTTCGAACGTGACCGCCTCTTTTTTCGGATAGATTTGCACCGAAAAACATAATTTAAAGGTAAAGAAATTGAGAGAATGGCGAGAGCCAATTATGTATAACCTTTTTACAAACTAATTGAATTAATATTTATGAAATTGAGAGTAACCTTAGTATTACTGGTCGCTTTCTTCTTTATGTTGCCGGAGGTGCAGGCGCAGTCTGGAGGAAAGATTACCGGTAAAGTTGTCGATGCTATGGGAGAACTTCCCGGTGTTAGTGTAGTTGTCAAAGGGACAACAAATGGTATGACTACTGATTTGAACGGTAGTTTTACATTGGAAAACGTGAAACCGTCCGATGTCCTTCAATTTTCGTACATCGGGTACAAAACTCAGGAGATTAAAGTTGGTAATCAACGGAATTTCAGTGTTACGATGCAGGAAGATGCACAGGCATTGGATGAAGTTGTGGTAGTAGGTTATCAGGAAGTACGTAAAGGCGATTTGACTGGTTCGGTAGCGAAGGCAAATATGAAAGATTTGCTGAGTGTACCAGTTGCTTCGTTTGACCAGGCATTAGGTGGACGTATTGCTGGTGTGAACGTAAGTTCAGGTGAAGGTATGCCGGGTGCTACGATGAATATCACGATTCGTGGTAACAACTCGTTGACGCAAGACAATACCCCTCTTTATATCATTGATGGCTTCCCTGTGGAAGATCCGGCAATGGCAGCAGCCATTAACCCGAATGATATTGAGTCGACTAACATCTTGAAAGATGCCTCTGCTACAGCTATTTATGGTTCACGTGGTGCCAATGGTGTAGTGGTTATCACGACTAAGCAGGGTAAAGTAGGTAAACCGGTCATTACGTATGATGGCAGTTTTGGCATTTCTAAAGTGACGAAAACGCTGGATATGATGAGCGGCTATGATTTTGTGAAGTTGCAGCAAGAAATTGAACCGGAGCGTACTGCCGAACGCTACTTTATGAATGGTGAACCCTACAACGGAAAAGTTTGGACATTAGAAGATTATCGTAATGTAGAACAAGCGAACTGGCAGGATGAAATTTTCCGCACTGCTTGGTCGCAGAATCATAATGTTGGTATTTCCGGCGGTAGTGAAAGTGTGCGCTACAATGCGTCCCTTTCTTATTACAACCAAGACGGTATTTTGCTGAATACCGGTTATGAACGTTTCCAAGCTCGTATGAATACGACCGTTACTCGTGGTAAATTGACGGCAAATATCAGTACTAACTATTCACGCGCTATACAGTCCGGTAATTCTCCTTCTTCTACTTCTTATTCCGGTATGAATAACCTTTTCTATAGTGTATGGGGATATCGTCCAGTAGCTTATCCGGATGGTACGTTGGATGCGCTGCGTAATGAGTTGTACGACCCGGCAACAGATGACGACCAAAACGATTATCGTTTCAACCCTATTTTGGACCTGGAGAATACCTACCGTAAGAACTATTATAATAATTTGCAGTTGAACGGATATGTCCAGTACGAGTTTATCAAAGGCTTGAAGTTGAAAGTGACTGCCGGTTATACGTATGATAACCGTCATAACGATACGTTCAATAATAGCAAGAGCCGTTATGGTAATCCTCACTCTACGTTGCAAGTCAATGCTACGGTGGCACGTTCTGAACGCTTGACGTGGTTGAATGAAAACATATTGACTTACCAGCACAATTGGAAAAACAAGCATAGCTTGAATACTATGTTGGGTACGACTTTGCAGAATTCTGACTATGAATATTTCGCATATAGCACGCGTGATATTCCTAATGAGTCTTTGGGCATGGCAGGTATGGATCAAGGTACAATCAATACGACAGACTCCAGTATGTCTTCTTGGTCTATGTTCTCTTATTTTGCCAATGCGCAATATAATTATAGGTCGAGATATTATCTTACTGCTTCGTTCCGTGCCGATGGATCTTCTAAATTCAGCAAGAAAAACCGTTATGGCTATTTCCCATCTGCTTCTGCTGCTTGGACATTTACAGAGGAGGAGTTTATGGAGCCTACTAAGAAGTGGTTATCTTCCGGTAAATTGCGTCTTAGCTGGGGTCTCACGGGTAATAATCGCATCGGTGAATACGATCGTTATGCCTTGTTGGAAATGATTCGTAGCCACCAAGAGGGCGACAAAATCCAGAATACGGTTTATCCGTTCAATAATACCTTGGAAACTGTAGGTGTCGCACCTACTTCTTTGCCGAATGAAGATTTGAAATGGGAAACTACCGAGCAATGGAATCTTGGTTTGGATTTGGGATTCTTTGATGAACGTATCGGATTCACAATGGATTTATATCGTAAGACTACACGTGACCTGTTGTTGGATGCCCAATTGCCTTATTCATCTGGTTATGTAACTGCTATGAAGAACATCGGTAAGGTGCGTAACCAAGGTATTGAGTTGACGTTGAATACGGTAAATATTGATAATAGCAACTTTAAGTGGACCTCGAATTTCAACATTGCATTTAATAAAAATGAGGTGTTGGAGTTGGCCGAGAATCAGACCAGTTTGCTGACAACTGCTACGTTTGACCAGAATTTCAATAACCAGCCGAACTATATTGCCAAAATTGGTTATCCTATGGGCATGATTTACGGCTATGTATACGAAGGAACTTATAAGTATGATGATTTCGATAAATCCGGAAATACATATACATTGAAAGGCAATGTACCTCACTATTCCAGTGAATCAAATACGCAACCTGGTATGCCGAAGTATAAGGACTTGAATGGAGATGGCACCATCGATACCAATGACCGTACGATGATTGGCCGTGGCATGCCGATTCATACAGGTGGTTTTACCAATAATTTCGAGTACAAAGGTTTCGATTTGAATATCTTCTTCCAGTGGAGTTATGGCAATGATGTGCTTAATGCTAACCGCTTGTTCTTCGAGAGTGGTTTTAATAAGAAACGTGAATTGAACCAATTTGCCAGCTATGCGAATCGTTGGACAACTGAAAATCCTACCAGCGACATTCCGCGTGCAATTAACTCTCCGTCTAACTTGGTTATTTCTTCACGTGTAGTAGAAGACGCTTCTTTTCTTCGTTTGAAGTCTGTTACATTGGGATACAATGTACCCAATACATTCCTGAGCAAATACAATATCAGCCGAGCTCGTGTGTATGTGGCTGCTCAGAACCTTTGGACAATCACCGGTTATTCCGGTTATGACCCCGAAGTATCTATTCGCAATGGAGCATTGACACCCGGTTTGGACTTTTCGTCTTACCCGCGTGCCCTTTCTATCAGTTTTGGCATTAACTTAGGCTTTTAACCCTTAAACAGATATAATATGAAATCTTTAAAAATAGCAATATTATCCCTTTGTGCCGGTTTGGCGATGGCTTCGTGCGATTTCCTCGAGAAAGAGCCTTACGAATTGGTACCGGAGACTTATTTCAACAATGCGGCGGAGGCTGAAGACTTTTTGATTGGCGTTTATGCTCCGTTGGCTTCGCAAAATCTCTATGGTGGTGATTACGTGTATTTAGTAGGTGGTAGTGACTTGGAACATTATGGTGGCGCACGTAGTGCCAACAATACGGGAGTTATTGTTTGTAACAATGCGAATTCCAGTTCTCCTTACATCAGTTATGCATGGACTACGCTTTATAACGGCATTGACCGGGCTTGTTCATTCTTGGAAAATATCGACCGGGTACCGTCCGATGCAATTACCGATGCGGTACGCGAACAATATCGTTCGGAGGCTCGTTTCTTGCGTGCTTACTATTATTTCCTTTTGGTAGAGGGTTGGGGAGATGTTCCTTTCCGTACCACAGCTACCAACAGTGTAACCGGTTTGAGTATTCCGCGTACAGATAAGGAAACTATTTACGATTTTATCGTAACCGAGATGGACGAATGTGCTGCAAACCTGAAATCCGCAGCTGAGTTGAGCTATCAGCCGGGACGTATTTCTAAGTCCACTTGCTGGGGCATCTTGGCACGTGTTTATCTGTTCCGTGCAGGTGAGCATTTCCGTGATAATGTTGCGGGTGATGAAACAACTATTAAGGATTATTTTACCAAAGCGAGAGACTTTGCTTTGAAAGTGAAAGGTGAAGGACATGGCTTGGCTGAGAATTATTGGGATGTGTTTATTGACATGTGTTCTAACCAATATAATACTACTGCTAACGAAAGCATTTGGGAAATTGAATTTGCCGGCAATTATACGGCGGAGACTCGTGCTGAAGGACGTATCGGAAACTTGATCGGTATTCAAGCTCCGGATTTGAGCACAGATAATACGATCTTAGGCAAGAATGATCCTGGTTATGGGTATGCTTTCTTTTGGTGTACTCCAAAACTGTATGAGTTGTACCTTGAGAATGACGACATTGAACGTATGAACTGGAACATCGCTCCATTTACTTATGTACAGAAGACTTCCGGAAAAGGCGTGACCGGTCGTCAGTTCTTCTACGGAAAGTTAGATGAGGTGAAGAATCAATATTGGGATCAGTCATATAGTTACGGGGAGGCACAATTTGATTCGAAAGGTAAGTATGATAATGTAGGTGATTATGAATTGGAAGAGAATGCTGCGGCCAATACCAATTATTCTCGTTCATGCGGTAAGTATCGTCGCGAGTATGAATGTCAAGACCAGAAAAAGAATAAGAACTATACTTCCATAAACTTCCCTGTTCTCCGTTATTCGGATGTATTGCTGATGATTGCCGAAGCTGAAAATGAAATCAATGCAGCTCCGACAAAGGAAGCTTACGATTGCTTGAATGAGGTGCGC
The DNA here is from genome assembly GCA_944320945.1 of uncultured Bacteroides sp. GTDB lineage: Bacteria > Bacteroidota > Bacteroidia > Bacteroidales > Bacteroidaceae > Bacteroides. Next base: position 30,007 of record CALUJK010000027.1, read on the forward strand.
AGACGTGCTGGTATTGTTGAATATACCGAAGGTTCTTTGTCTAAAGAGCAATTCCGCCAAGCTGTGAAAGATGAGCGTGGTATGGAACTCTGTTTCGAATACACTCGTCGTTTTGACTTGATTCGTTGGGGTGAATACATCACAAACATGAATGCATTGGTTTCGCGTGCTGAACAAGGATTAAATTGGACAAATGGTAACGGTACATATGGAGTATCCAATTACTTTAATATTACATCCGCTTATAACTATTTCCCGATACCCGACTCAGAAATGTCTGTGAATAATGCCATTACGACCAATAATCCAGGCTGGTAATTTTTTCTAATTACAATTTATAAAAAAGATATATTTATGAAACTGAATAAAATATTAGTAGTAGCCGGCATTGTGGGACTTGTTTTTTGTTCTTGTGAGAACGAGTTCAAGAATGATGTTGAGCTTGGTGTAAATGTAGCGGTCGAAGATGGCATAAGTTTCGACGGACAAACCGTTACGGTGAAAAAAGGAACACCTGTTACGTTCCAGTTGAGTGGCGACCCGGATTTCTTGTCGTTCTATAGTGGAGAAGCGGGTCATGAGTATCGGTATAAAGACCGTGTCATGGTGGCATCGGATGATATCAAGAGCTCTGTGCTGAAGTTTTCGCTTCTGCCTCAATATGGCAAGGGGAGTATTCAGTTGCTTGTGGCTAATTCTGATGCATTTCCTGGGTTGAATGGTTCTTCCAGTTCGACATCGCGGAGCATGTATATGCAAGATTCTGTGTTGGTAACGGAAACCACCCAATGGCAACCGCTCTCGAAAAGGTTTGTGATGGGAGGGGGTGCCGGTGCCGATGATGAGGCTGTTTCAAAGGAAACGGCTTATGAGATCGATATGACCCCTTATTTAGGACAGCGTATTGCTATTGCCATCCGTTATGAAGGGCATGACGACTGGGCTACAACTGCTCAAAGCAAATTTACATTCAAGAACATGCAGATAGAAAATCAGATTCTAGATGTAGACCAGCCCGCTGTTTTTGCTGCAGAATCGTTCGGATTTACAGCTTTGAATTTGTTGTATTGCGATCCGGATTTTTTGAGCGGTACAGGCAATTCTGCGGTCGGGGGACGCCGTCGCACTGCTGTCGCCAATAAGCCTTATGGTACGGCAACGAACAACACTGAAGGCGTTTGGAATGTAAAGGATTGGGCGGCTTTCTTTATACATAGTAGTGGTGCCAATCAAGGACCGAAAATATCTTCATGGTTGATTTCCAACTTGATGGTCGTAAATGCTTGTACGCCAGATAGTGGTACACAATTGAAGAATATTTCTCAAAGTTTGGATAGTTATACACATACGTACACTGAAGCTGGAACTTATACAGCAACTTTTGTGGCTACTAATGCTAATCATACTGGTGAAAGTCGTGTTACTCGCGAATATACTGTGGTTGTAACCGAATGATCCCCCCCTCTAAATAGTGTTTTGAAAAAATACTATTTTCACCATTGACGACCTTAATCAAAAGGAGAGGCTTTCTTAGGAAAGCTTCTCCTTCTTTTTTATCAGGTCTATTCTTGTATAGATTATTTCCATCTGTTAGTATCTAATAAGGAAGATGTATATCATTTGAAAGTTTGTAGGCCGTTTCTGATTGTATGCGATAAAAAATATATATAAAAACGTGCGGCATAGCAGGCCGTTTGTTCCGAAGCCCTTTGAAACTTGCTCCGAAGCCCTTTCGAGCGCGTTTCAAAGGGCTTTCGTTCGTGCTCCGAAAGGCTTCGGAACAAACCCGCCCTACGGTACCTTCTGGGCGGGGATGGAAACTGTTTTTCGAAAAGTAATGTATTTATACAAATGGATCTCTTTCACATTCGCGTATATTCGGGGTGACACATAAACGAAGTTTCCGAATAAAGTATTATCTTTGTTCCGTTCCATGATGATAATCACCTCTTAAATATTTTATTATGAATACTCATCGTATTAGTTTCTTTGTGATGGCCTTGTTGTTTATTGGAAACATCAGCTTGGCCTCGACGTCTGACTTCCAGACGATTTACAAACACATGTATGATACTTATTTGAAGGCGAATCCTTCGGAAAAAGCGGTAAATAACTTACTGGACCTGATGACTCCGGAGGGTGGTTTCTCGACGATTGATTATGAAGCCACCAACGGAAGTCCGCGCAAGCATGTCCAGTATCTTATTACGCTGGCCAATGCTTACCAGCAGCCTAAGAATAAGATGTATCACAATCCGCAGTTGAGAGATGCTTATCTGAAGTCGTTGCGTTTCTGGGTGGAAACCGACAACCGCGCCACTAACTGGTGGTTTCGCTACATTCCTTATCCCAAGGAACTGTCGCAGAGCGTTATACTGATGGCGGATGAAATCCGGAAAGACGAGGAACTGTTTGACGGAACGATGGCTTATCTGCGCTATTCGTACCGGACCGCCAAGCCTGCCCATATGACGGGAGCCAATGCTGCCGACATCATCATCGGTTCGCTGGCAGCAAGCGTTCTGACAGAAAATGACGAGCAGATGACTCGCTTCCGCGACCAGATGACCTCCCTGTTGACGATACAGCCGGTAGAGGGAGTACAGCGAGACTATCTTTTTGCCCAGCACTGCGGTAGCGGCCGACAGCTCTATTTTGCCAATTATGGCAAGGAGTTCGTTAACTCGATGCTTTTCTATCTGGAATTTTGTCAAGGTACCAAATATCAAAGTCCCGGTCTGCAACTGTTACAGGACTTGTTCATTAAGGGCGGACAGTGGATTTTCTTCTCCAAACATTACGACCCGAACCATAGCGGACGGTATAATAGTACCAACCAATATCTGACCACGCTTCGCGCGCTGGCTGAACGGGTGTACAAACTGAGCGAGGGAGAGGCGAAGGAACAGATGGCCGCCGTGCTGAAACGCATCGATGGCGAGAACAGCCTGACGGGTAATCGCATGTTCTGGCGTTTCGATTATATGGTAAACCGTCGTGCCGACTATATGGTAACTTCGCGCATGACCTCTACCCGTACCGTTGGCAATGAGGCCGGTAATGGGGATGGAGAGTATAACTATTATGCTGCCAATGGCGTTAATTACATCTTTGTCACCGGCAAGGAGTATGACCGTGACTATTTTAAGAAGTTCAATAATCGGCAGTTTCCCGGTATTACGGCCGAGCAGGACAACGACCCGCTCCCTATTCCCGATTGGGGCAAGGAGGGCGGTAACGGCAACTCCTTTGCGGGAGGCGTAAGCGACAGCATTTACGGTGCGTGCGGCATGATTTTGGAACGCCGTTCGCTGGAAGCCCACAAGGCATGGTTCTATTTTGACGATGAGTTTGTTTGTCTGGGTGCCGGCATCCGTACACACGACGGAAAGGCAGATGTCTACACTACCGTCAACCAGTGTAATGCCGACGGGCAGGTTCAGTATTCCCGTGGAGGTAAGGTGCAGACCTTGACGGGAGAAAAGGCGTTGACCGACGTGGAATGGGTGCTGCATGGCGGTGTCGGCTACTTCAACCTAAATCCGGATGTGGAGTACCGCATGGCTTACGACAAATTGTTTTCACTGAACATCAATCATGGCATCCGTCCCGAAAACAGCAAGTATGCGTACATCGTTTGCCCGAACATGAAAGAGGCCTCGGAAGCGGCTGCATATAGCAAGAAAATGCCGGTTACCATTCTTGCTAATACGGAACAGTTACAGGCAGTCCGTCATGCCGGACTGGGACTGACGGAAGCCATCTTCTATCAGGCCGGCAGCTTGGAGTTGCCGACCGGCGATAAGCTGGAAGTCGATACTCCCTGTACCTTGCTGTGGAATGAAAAAACGCGGAAAGTCAGTGTTGCCAACCCGCATTGCGAATCGCAGAATCCGGCAACGATTACCGTCACGCTGACCGGCAAAAAGAAGGTACAGACCTTGACGTTCGACATGCCGCAAGGGGAAATGGCCGGAAGCACAGTGGCGCAAATCGCGAAGAAGTAACGGAATCTTGAAACCTAAGTTGCCAGATTATGCACATACGATTTTTTCTGTTATCTGTCTTCCTGGGAGGCTGCATCGTGAACGGACGGGCGCAAACGGCGCCAACGGCCAAGGTGTACAAGCCTGCGAAGAAAGAAATATACCACAAAGGATGGATTGACCTGAACAAAAACGGAGTAAAGGATGTCTATGAAGACCCTGCCGCACCCATCGACGCGCGCATCGAAGACCTGCTGAGCCAAATGAACCTGGCGGAAAAGACCTGCCAGATGGTAACTCTTTACGGTTATAAGCGCGTGCTAAAGGACGACTTGCCGACTCCGGAATGGAAAGAAAGCCTGTGGAAGGACGGTATCGGCGCCATCGACGAACACTTGAACGGATTTCAGCAGTGGGGACTGCCGCCATCGGACAACGAAAACGTGTGGCCTGCATCCCGCCATGCGTGGGCATTGAACGAGGTACAGCGTTTCTTTATTGAAGAGACACGTTTGGGCATTCCGGTAGATTTCACCAACGAAGGTATACGGGGTGTGGAGAGCTATCGTGCCACGAACTTTCCTACGCAGTTGGGACTGGGGCATACGTGGAACCGCAGTCTGATCCGTGAAGTGGGGCGCATTACCGGTCACGAAGCCCGTATGTTGGGATATACCAATGTATATGCGCCTATACTCGATGTGGGGCGCGACCAGCGGTGGGGACGTTATGAGGAAGTCTACGGCGAATCGCCCTACCTGGTGGCCGAACTGGGCATCGAGATGGTGAAAGGCATGCAGCAAGATTATCAGGTGGCCGCCACCGGCAAGCACTTTGTGGCCTACAGCAACAACAAGGGTGCACGCGAAGGAATGGCGCGTGTAGACCCGCAGATGTCTCCGCGCGAAGTGGAGATGATACACGTCTATCCGTTTAAACGGGTTATCCGGGAGGCAGGAATGCTGGGCGTGATGAGTTCCTATAACGATTATGACGGCGTTCCCATTCAGGGTAGTTATTATTGGCTGACAACGCGATTGCGTGGGGAAATGGGCTTCCGCGGATATGTTGTATCTGACAGTGATGCGTTGGAGTATCTCTATACCAAACACGGAACGGCTAAGAACATGAAAGATGCTGTGCGGCAGAGCATTGAGGCCGGACTGAATGTGCGTTGTACATTCCGTTCGCCTGAATCTTTTGTGGAACCGCTGCGCGAGCTGGTAGCGGAGGGCGGACTGAGCGAGGAACTGATAGACAGCCGGGTACGTGACATTCTTCGTGTGAAGTTTCTGGTCGGTTTGTTTGATGCCCCCTATCAGACGGATTTGGCCGGAGCGGATGCCGAAGTGGAGAAGGCTGCACACGAAGCGGTTGCTTTGCAGGCGTCGCGCGAGTCTATCGTTCTGTTGAAGAATGACAATGTGCTACCGCTTCGGCTGGATGAAGTGAAAACCATCGCTGTGTGTGGCCCGAATGCCGATGAGGAGGCGTATGCACTGACCCATTACGGGCCTTTGGCGGTGGATGTGACTACCGTGCTGGAAGGTATCACCGAGAAAGTGGCCGGTAAGGCTGAAGTGCTTTATACGAAAGGGTGCGAACTGGTGGATACCAACTGGCCGGAGAGCGAGTTGATAGATTTTCCGTTGACCGCGGATGAGCAGTCTGCCATTGACCGTGCCGTGGAGAATGCCCGTCGTGCCGATGTGTGTGTCGTGGTGCTGGGAGGCGGACAACGCACGTGTGGCGAGAACAAGTCGCGTAGCAGTCTGGACCTGCCGGGCAGGCAACTCGATTTGCTGAAAGCTGTTCAGGCCACGGGTAAACCAGTGGTATTGGTGCTTATCAACGGGCGTCCGCTGTCCGTCAATTGGGCAGACCGTTTCGTGCCTGCCATTGTGGAGGCGTGGTATCCCGGTTCAAAAGGAGGAATTGCCGTGGCTGATGTCTTGTTTGGCGACTATAACCCCGGCGGCAAGCTGACGGTTACTTTCCCCAAGAGTGTGGGACAGATTCCTTTCAACTTTCCTTGCAAGCCTTCATCGCAGGTAGATGGAGGTAAGAACATTGGGCCTGAAGGGAATGCTTCGCGGGTGAATGGGGCGCTTTATCCTTTTGGCTATGGATTGAGCTATACTACGTTTGAATATTCCGATTTGGAAATCTCCCCCAAAGTCATTACGCCGGACCAGCAGGCGGTTGTCAGTTTGAAAGTCACCAATAGCGGGCAACGTGCCGGTGATGAGGTGGTACAGCTCTATGTGCGTGATGTGCTGAGCAGTGTCACTACGTATGAGAAGAATCTGGCGGGTTTTGAACGGGTACATCTGATGCCGGGAGAGACAAAGACTGTCACTTTCCACATCGACCGCAAACAGCTGGAACTGTTAGACAGGAATATGCAGTGGACGGTAGAGCCGGGTGAGTTCGTCCTTATGGCGGGAGCCTCTTCGGAAGATATCCGTTTGAACGGAGTGTTGGAAGTTGAGGACTATCAGACCCGTGTCGACCGTTTGGAAGCGGCAAAACCGGAAAGTCCCGTGACGGCAAGCACTCAGCCGGAGGCGGTGATGAATGTACTGGATGGAGATGCTTCTACTGTTTGGCAGGGGAATAAAGGGGATTACGTCACGTTTGCCTTAAAGGGAAATCCGAAAGTGGATGAAGTGACCATAACCTTTGCCCGCGAGAATAGTCTGCCGGCCAATTTTGAGATACAGTTGTCCGGTGGCGGGGGGCAGTTCCTCACGGTATATTCGGGTACGGTAAGTCAATATGGAAAGCCGATTACTTATACCTTTAAGGGGACTACTGCCAGTGATTTACGTATCTTGCTGAGCGATGACCGGGTAGGTGTTGCCGAGGTGAAGATATCGGATTTGTCAGATTGACTAATAAAGGGTGTATCATAACATAAAATGGCACACAGATGACACAGATATAACAGATAACCACTGATTATATGTTGTTGATGTACAACTGAATAAATCTGCGAGAATCTGTTTAATCTGTGTCATCTGCGTGCCATGTCTCATTATGACATATTCTCTATTTGTTTTATTCCTATTTCAATTACTTCTTTAGCTTAATCTCGAAGCTGGCCCCTTCCCGACAGGTGAATTGCAGAACGGTGTGTCGACGGTCTGCGGAGAGTAATTTGCAAAATGGCGTTTTTGCTATATTCCAATGGCCTTTCAGTGTAAGAGTGACGGGGATTTCCCCACTTTCGTTGTTTTTCCACGGGCGGGAATAGATGCTGCGTTCGATGCGCTTTCCGTCGGCATCGAAAGCCTCGTCACTGGGACCGCGGTACAGTGCCAAGTCAGGTTGCGCTACGGTGAGCAGCACTTCGTTTTTATATTCCTTCACCATGACCAAGCAGGAAGTATCAGCTTTTTGCAATAATCCGTCAGTGGGGAGTGCTTTCGGTGTTTCGAATAAGACGTAGGATGTGATGTCTTTGGATTGAACAATATGTGCGTTACGGTCTTGTTGCAATACTTTGTAAGTCGGCTTCTGGGCAAATGCTGTCAGTGCTTTGGCGTCAGTATGTGGCAGGACGGCATATTCGTAGGATGCTCCTTTGGGTGCCTTGCCGTGTTGTAAAGTCAGTGATACCCAGTTGCCTGACGTAGGTTGGGTGCTTCTTTCACCGACAGTGACTTGTGGAAAGTTCTTTTCAAACAGAGCTATCTGCTGTGTCTGTTTGGGCAGGTAGTAACCTACGCCGTTGGGATCCAGATAAGTCTGTCCGTTGTCTGTATAGTTTTTCCAGTAGTCGTGTGTCTGCTGCGTGGCAGCTAGTTGGAAAACAGTAGTTTCCGTCGGATATTGTGTATTGGTGTTCTCGATATCTGTACCTAAGCAGATAATGGTTCCATCGAAGAAGTGGAACGACTTGCGGGCACGGTGCGAGCCGTTGTATTTGTCATGTTCATGCAGTTTCATACCGAAGTTGCCGTTGCTGCCTGCTTGCGACAGTCCACCGGCAAATGCCTCGTCGGAGTATAACATCTCTTCCATGCCGGAGTATTTATCTACATTCAGCACTTTGGCACGCAGTTGGTCAAAAGGCAGATGTATGCTGGTGGTACCGGGGATGCGGTTCCAATCGAAACCGTTCTCCTGCCATCCGCTGCTTGTCAGGGTGACCATTTCGTTAGGCTTGCCGGTCAGGATTTCCATGCTGCCATGTGCCAAGTAGCGTCCGTAGAAGTTTGCCGGCAGATAGTGCTCGGCTGCCCACAAGTAACGTGAATGTCCGCGTACCACTGCTGCCCAGTTGTCACGACGCTGTATGGAGACGCATCCGTAACCCAGTGCCCGATTGCCTTGTGGGTCGGGCTCCGGTTTGAATCCTTGTGCTTCGAACAGTTGTTTCAGTTCTTTCTCCTGACGGGTGGAAGTTACGGGCAAATAGTCGGGAGCATTGGGATTCGGTTGGTCGTCATACGCGATGAGGCGTAAGTAGGCAGCGGCCATTTCTGCATCATACGGTTGCTTGCTGTCGGGGGTACCGGCCAGTGCCATAGTTGCGTATTGTATAGGAATCAACTGTCCCTGCCCGTTGGGATGGCGTCCTGACATGGAAAGCGGCCATTGCTTCAGGTTGCAATAGAAACGCATGGTAAGCAGTACGTTCTTCACCGTCTCGTGTGCTAATTGGGATACTTTGAATTCTGTTCCGCTGAGCAGGTAAATCATTTTGGTAGCTCCGTCCAGCCCTCCTACGGCATATGCCGGGTAGTTGTTGCAATGGTGAAAACAAGCTCCGTCGGACTTGAAAGATCCCGACAATCCCGGTGCCGGACGGCATCCGTAGTCTATCCAGCGGGAGAAAGAACGCAAATATTGCAGTTTCTCCGGCGTATCTTCCATGATGAGGATACTTGCCATACGTCCTTGTGTCTGTGTGTTGAACGAGTCGATGTCAATGCCGTTGACGGTTGGTTTCGGATAAACTTCGTTGGTGATGGCATACCAACGCAAGGTACGTTCGGCCTCGTTTAACTTGCCTGCCTGTCGCAATACATTTTTCATCAGGAAGTAAGCTGTGTATAGCCCACGCATGCTATATCCGTAGTGGTGGATATTTCCCCAACAGCTGCCGTATGCTACACCTTGGTCGGTGATGTGATCGTACATGGCAAGGAACATGCGCTGTAACTCTTCTTTGTCGGCCGTTTGTGTGGCATTGTTGTAGGCAATGGCGATACGGTTCATCAGGTTGAAATATTCTTTCATTTCCATGCCCAGCTTGGTGAACATGTCCTTGTCCCAATCGGGGAGCATCCGTTCGTAAGCTTCTGCCTGACGTACCATGAAAATAGGCATGCCGCTCACTTTCCCATTCTTATAGGTGATGTGATAGAAAGCATACTTCTCGCGGATGGTTTCCATTTCTCTGATAGTCAGTTTGGAGGGAGTGTAGAGCATGTTGCGGAACCGCTTTTCCATCTCTTTAATCTCTTCCCGTTGCTTGTCGGTGACGGGTGTCAGGGGAATATCCGGCTTCAGCAAAGAGTGCTTGTAGATGACTAACCAATGATTGGTAGTTTCTTTGTTGACAAAAGGCACTTGTAGGTCTGCCGTTTGCTGGCGGGCATCTACCTTGCTGGCAGTAATAAGATGGTCTATGAAGAGCTTACCTTTCACGTCGGGGGCAATGATGCGTATTTCGTTCATGCCCTTTTCGGGAGTACCTTGCATGTCGCGTTCGTAGCACACCCATGCTCCTCGCCATCCGGTGAAGTTGATACCGAAAGGAAACGAGGCACATCTCTTTCCGTCTTTCAGGAATTCAAATTCTATCTGTTTGTCTTGTGCTTTTTCGTTGTACACCCATACAATGCAGGCTGACAGGTAGGTGTCTTTCCCTGTAGGGTCTTTCGGCTCGAACATCAGGTCTTTCTTAATGGAGAGGACGGCATTGGGATTGAAGGTCCAGCTCAGGCAGGAGGTCCCGTCTTTGTAATGTTCTTTATTGATTTCCAGTTGCGAGTCGGTGCCCGTGATGAAAGCAGGTACTTGTTCGTCTTCGAAGGATATCAGACGTTCGTTCTTTACGATTTGCGCATGGAGGTCGGTGGTTGCGGCGAGGCTGCACAGCGTCAGGCAGATTCTTACTGCCCATTTTCTGAATTGTACCATAAGGGGAGGTATTTAAGGTTAATAATTTACTTATACCTTGCGTGGTATGAAATTGTACTTTTTCGTTTATGCCATCATAGAACGCAGATTGTCGCAGAATATGCAGAGAAACGCAGATGAAAAAATAAAAAACTGTGTCAGTCCGCGTCTTTCTGCGTCATCTGTGTTCCATTAAAATACACAAATTAATGTCGCAGAAGTATTGTTGACAAGGGATAATCAACAATCTCCTTACAGCCCTAAAATATCCGTTTGTCTGTTCAATTCTTGATTGTTGAACTGCCCGTTGAGGGTTTCTCCCTCTTTGGGGTTCAGTTCCAGTTCTTTCTTCATGTCTTCGATGGAGCCTTCTTTGTCACCATTCAGTAACTTGGCTCGTCCGCGTTCGTGGTACGCACGGGCAAACTCCGGATTCATCTCGATGGCCTCATCAAACAGGGCGATGGCTTCCGCCAGTTTCTTCTGTGCGATGTAGAATTGTCCGAGTTGCAGATATGCCTGCTCGTTAAACGGATTCAGTTCGGTGACACGGCGATAATCCGCTTCCGCTTCATCGGGATGACCGGTAGCTTCGTACCATTTACCCCGTAGCAAGAGAGCGCTTTCGTTTTCGGCATCCTGGGAAAGCAACGCGTCAATGTCTTCCTGCGCTTCGGCATATTGCTGCATCTTGATGAGTGCTTCGGCACGCAATAAGCGGGCTTCGGTAAAATCATTTTTCAGGGCGATGGCCTGCGTCAGATGCGCAATGCACATCAGATTCTCTCCCTGTCCGTCCTCAGCCTTTGCCAACAGATAGTGGGCGGTGGCATTACCTGTTTCGATGCGGATGGCCTCACTGGCTGCTTCTGCCATCGCAGGATAATCTTCCAGCATATAGCAAACATTCGCCAGCGTGAGGCGGGTGGGGGCATGGTCCGGTTCTTTTTCCGCCATTTGCTGTAGCAGTTGGCGGGCTTCGTCCAGCTGACCGGTCTGTATGTAGGTATCGGCCAGATAGCCCATCGTCTCGAAGTCCTCTTGCAGTTTCAGTGCCTCAGTAAAGCATTTGATGGCATAGTCATTGCGGTGCATGCGTTGTGCCCGCATTCCGTCATATTTAAATATGTCGAAATTCTTTTGCAAATTACGTTGCTTTTCAGCTTCCGGCGTCTCTTTTTTGCCGGAAAAGAATGATTTGAAGAATCCCATACTATTGCGTATTGAAAAATAAAGATTTACGGTTTATCTGTATGTTGATTTGCAAACATACGCAAAATCTTCTGATTTGTAAGTCGGTGACGGCAAAGAATCTCGTAAAGAAATGCAAACTTTTATTTTTTAATGAGTAAGAAACCGTTTTCTGATGCCAATACCGATTCATCCAGCATGTCGTGCAATACATGGACAAGCGTATCTTTATTGTCTGGCAACTGCCCGGCCAGTTCGGCGGGAGTGGCAGGTTTCTGCTCCAGCAGCGTTAACACTCGGGTGCGCAGTTCCTTTTCCGTAGCAGGTTGGTCAGTCAGGCTACGGCCGTCCAGACAGTTGTCACAAATGCCGCAGTTATGTTCGTTTTTCTCTCCGAAATAGTGTAGCAACAACCGGCTGCGGCAGACCGTTTCGCTCGTAACGTACTCTATCATGGCTTCGATGCGCCGTTCGTAGCGTTCGCGCCGTTCTTCATATACAGCCGGTGGGAAATAGATATGCCGGGTCTCTACCCGTTCGCGTGTATAAATAATATAAGGTGTCTTTTTACGTGGAATGTACTTCACAATGCGCTGTTTGCCCAGATAGACGAGAAGTTCGTACACCCGCTGCTGCGTCAGCCCCGTGCGGGTGGCCAGCGATGCCTCGTCTATGTAGGTCAGGTCGGTAAACACGCCGGTATATGAGCGCAAAAGGGTCTGAATCAGCCTGTCCATCTCCTCGCCCATCTCCCACAGCCGGTACAGTTCGTCGCGTCGGAGCAGAAACAGCAGCCGCGAGGCATTGTCCTGCTCGCCGGTGTACTCTAGATACCCCGCCAGCGTCAGAATCTTCAGCGCGCTGTCCACCGGTATGGGGAAGTAGTGGTAGCGGCGGCAAAAGTCCTCCAGGTCAAACTCGCGTACACACCCTTCACCGTCGCCCATCGCCATCTGATAATAATATTGCAGATGCTCGTACACATCGCGAATATATTCTTTGTCGGGAAACGTGTCAGGGATGCGCCGTCGTAGCGTGCCCTTGTCTGCGGGCGTGTAGAGAATGACGGCATACGCCTTCTGTCCGTCGCGTCCGGCACGTCCGGCCTCCTGAAAATAGGCTTCGATGGAGTCCGGCAGGTCGAGGTGTATCACCAGCCGCACATCCGGCTTGTCAATGCCCATACCGAAAGCGTTGGTGGCTACAATGACCCGACTTTCCCCTGTCTGCCAGCGATGCTGCCGCAAGTCGCGTGTGGCATCGTCCAGTCCGGCGTGATAGAAGTCGGCCGTGATGCCCTCACCCGTCAACAACTGGGCCACCTCCTTGGTACGTCGGCGGTTGCGCACATAGACAATGGCACTGCCTTCCACCCGGCTCAGTATGTGCAGCAGTTCATGCTGTTTGTCCTCAGTGCGGCGCACCACGTAAGCCAGATTCTTTCGTTCGAAGCTCATGCGGAACACGTTCGGCCGGGTAAAGTGCAGCCGCTGCTGTATGTCGTCTATCACTTCGGGAGTGGCGGTGGCGGTCAGTGCAAGGATCGGCACTCCGGGCAGCAACGTGCGTATCTCGGCTATTTGCAGATAGGCGGGACGGAAGTCATATCCCCACTGGGAGATGCAATGACTTTCGTCCACGGCAATCATGCAGATGTGCATCCGCCGCAGCTTGATGCGGAAAATGTCCGTGGCAAGCCGTTCCGGCGAAATATAGAGAAATTTGTAATTGCCGAAGATGGCATTCTCCAGCGTGGTCACGATGTCCTCCCGCGACATGCCCGCGTGAATGGCCAGTGCGCGGATGCCCCGTTTCTTCAGATTCTGCACCTGGTCTTTCATCAGGGCGATGAGGGGGGTGATGACCAGACACATTCCCTCCATGGCCAGTGCGGGCACCTGAAAGGCAATGGACTTACCCCCGCCCGTCGGCATTAGCCCCAGCGTGTCGCGTCCCTCGCCAATGCTGTGGATAATATCTGCCTGAATGCCACGAAAATGGTCATATCCCCAGTATTGCTTGAGAATAGATAGATAATCCGTCTGCATCAGTTTGGCTTGATGTCCTCTATTTGCAGTTGCACCTCGCCGCGCTTGTGCGTATTCTCTTCGATGGTGTAGCAGATGTCAAACGACCGCTTCGTCTTGATGTAGCGCACCTGCGAACTTTGCCCGAAGGCAATGCCGTTCATCACGTTGTTCGACTTGTTGTCCACCAGCTCCAGCTTGATGTGCTCCTGGTCGCGTCCCACCACCTTGCTGGTGCCGTAGTCATATACCCGATGCGTGCAGAACACCGGTTTGGGATTCTCGGGACCGAAGGGATTGAACTTCTTCAGGTCGTTGAAGAACTTCGCCGTGATGTCGCGGAAATCTATTTCGGCATTGATGTCGATGACGGCGCTCGTCTGTTCGGGCAAGATGTGCTGCGCCACGAACTCCTCGAAGCGGCGGGTAAAGGCCGGTACGTTTTCCACCTTCATCGACAGGCCGGCAGCATACGTATGTCCGCCGAAGTTCTCCAGCAAGTCGCGGCAGTGCTCAATGGCCTTATATACATCGAAGCCCGACACGGAACGTGCCGACCCCGTAGCCAGATTGTCCGTGCGTGTCAGTACCACGGCGGGACGGTAGAATATCTCCGTCAGCCGCGAGGCCACGATGCCGATAACCCCTTTGTGCCAGTCCTCGTTGTAGAGCACGATGGAACGGCGGTCAGCCAGTCCCTCCAGTCCTGCTACGATGCGGTTGGCCTCTTCCGTCATGCTTTTGTCCAAGTCCTTGCGCGTCTCGTTGTATTGGTTTATCTGGTTGGCCTTTTCCAGTGCAGCTTTCAGCTCCTTTTCCGTCAGTAGATCCACGGCCTCTTTGCCGTTCTGTATGCGGCCCGATGCATTGATGCGCGGCCCTATCTTGAACACGATGTCGCTCACCGTGATTTCGCGGTCAGCCAGTCCGCAAATGTCGATAATGGCTTTCAGTCCCACGCTGGGGTTCGAGTTCAGTTGTTTCAGCCCATGATAAGCCAGGATGCGGTTCTCCCCCATGATGGGCACGATGTCCGAGGCGATGCTCACCGCCACGAGATCCAGCAGCGGGATGAGGTGATGAAACTCGATGCCGTTGCTTTTGGCAAACGCCTCCATGAATTTGAAGCCTACGCCGCAGCCCGACAGGTGTTCATACGGATATGTGTTATCCGCCCGTTTGGCATTCAGTATGGCCACGGCCGGCGGCAGCACATCGTCGGGCACATGGTGGTCACAGATGATGAAGTCGATGCCCCGCTCTTTGGCGTATGCAATCTCCTCCACCGCCTTGATGCCGCAGTCCAGCACGATAACCAGCTTGACGCCCGTTTCGGCAGCATAATCCACCCCTTTCATCGACACCCCGTAGCCTTCGTTGTAGCGGTCGGGAATGTAGTAGTCGATGTTGGAATAATACTGTTGAATAAACTTGTACACCAGTGCCACGGCAGTAGTGCCGTCCACATCATAATCTCCGTAAATAAGTATTCGCTCCTTTCTCCCCATGGCCTTGTTGAGGCGATCCACAGCCACGTCCATGTCCTTCATCAGGAAGGGGTCGTGCAGGTCTGGCAGTTGCGGGCGGAAAAACTTCCGTGCCTGTGCCACGGTGGTGATTCCACGCTCCACCAACAGCCGGCCCAGTATGTGGCTAATGCCAAGTTCTCTGGCCAGTCGTCGGCTTGTCTCTGCCTGTTCGGGGGTGATGGTTAGGTAATTCCATTTGTGAGTCATTATATTATATTGTTTTTCTTTCCTTTACCGGTCATGTCGCCAATGCATATTTCGGCAACAAGGTTGTAAAGGTATGAAAAACTATCGAAATAGACACTGTTTCTATGGAAAATAACCTTAATTATATTTTCACCACCCATCTGCCGTTTCTTTTCCCGTTTTCCCGTTCCAATAATCCTCTTTCTATTAAAGCGGGAGTCATCCGTTTTATAGTCCGCAGAGATTTTCCGATGTGTGCCGCAATCTCGTTTTGGGTCGCTTCCGGATTACTTTTGAGGAATTTCAGTAAGGCGATTTCGTCTAAAGAGTTGTTCAAAGTGTCATTTTGGCTCTTTGAAATATCTGTGGTGGCACTATGAGAGGCTTCGATGTGTAGTGCCCGATTATGCAGCTCGTTTTTCTCTCCGAACAGCAGATTCCTGAAAAACAGTTCAAGGAAGTAAGTCGTGGCAGATATTCCTTTGGCATAATTACTGTAATTGGCTCTTACCAGCGCATTTCTAAAATACCATGAATGCTTTTGAAACACACTGTTGTCGAGTGTGAATCCGAAAGTATGCAGATATTTCATGGTAAATACAGCTGTCGTACGTGTATGCCCTTCTCCGAACGGATGTACCTGCCAAATGTCTGAAATGAATTTGCAGATATGCTTCAGTGCCCGACCGGCATCGAGTGACGGATAATCGGTACCTTTTTCCTGCCCGAAATCATAGTCGAGCGTCTGCCGGATTAACTCATGATTGGCATACAACACCGTATCTCCGCCAAGCACCCATTCCTTTTTGGTGATGTCGTAATCCCGCAATCTTCCGGCAAATTTATACAGCCCTTCAAACAGACGGCGGTGAATAAGTATCAGATAATCGGGCGTAAATGAGAACGATTTTTCAGAAAGGATTTCTGTGATTCTTGCCGATACCTTGTCGGCTTCTTCCGTTCTTTCGTTTTCAATATCCTTTCTGTTTGTTTTAGACTGATAGTAATTGTCAATCAGTTGTTTCACCTCGTTGATGGTAATGTCTCCCTCGATGTGTCTGCTCGCGGTCTGAAGTAGATATTCCGAAGGCTTGAGGCCGTCAACATCTTGCAGTCCTATGGCTGTCTGCCAAGCCCGTGCTTTTTCGCGGCTGTCGGGTTCGCCCTGTCGGATATATTTGTCAAATTCACTCATTTTTTGTTGTCTTTTTTTGTGGGGTGTTCATTAATCTCCGTAAACTGCTGAACAGTTAAATCGTTTTTTCTTCTCCGTACATCGCATTTATCCACATGGCGAAAAGCTTGTCCGTAACGGAATATACCTTGTTTATTTCCGTAATAAGGTCTTTTTCCAGCAGCTTCTTGGTGGCAGCCTGTACGGAACTGGCCGAAGCCAGGCTGTGCCGTTTGATAAAAGCTGCGGAAGTAATGCCTGTTGCTTCCCCTTCCCGGGCAATGGCATACAGCAGCGTTTTCTGTTTTTCGGGAATGTTAGACAGGATTTCGCGGAAAATGGTGTCGTTCGATGCCGTCATGTTGCGTATGGCGTTCCGTATGACCGTCGTCGTGCATTCTTCTCCTTCCGGTGTGTCGGCAAAGGCTTCATTGAATGTTTTCTGAATATAGTACGTATGTCCTTTAAACAGGGCATATACTTTCTCCACATCGGTTTCGTCAATATGCCGGTGGCGCTTCTTGAAGTGTTCCACCACGAACGACACGTATATTTCCGGCGCAATGGCTTTCAGTTCCAGTATGTCAGCGCTGTGGTAAAACGGTCTTGCTGCCGACATAAACATTTCTTGCATCATGTGCCGTTCACTTCCGGCAAATATAAACTGCCCGTTTCCCAGTTTCTGTATGTGTGTCCGTAGTAGGGCTTCTATATTCTTTTCCGGATATTTGGCAATCTGCTGGAATTCGTCGATTGCTACAATGCAGGGTTTGTCGGCCTGTTCCAGATATTGAAAGATTTCGTCCAGTGTATATTCCGGCCGTTCGATGTCGCCCAGTTCGATGTTGAAGGTCGGCAGGTTATATACCGGGTCAAAGCCGAATTTTCCGCTGATGGACTTGATAGTTCGGACAAAGAGATTCACCATTTTCCGGCTGCGCGGTAGCAATGTCTCGTAGATCTCCTTTCCCAGCAGATAGGTAAATTCCCGCAGACTGGATGTGTGGAGAATGTCGAGAAAGAAAGTATAATACTCTTTGCTGATTTCCGGTTTGTCATAGCAGAATTGAATCAGCCCGGTTTTCCCCATTCGGCGTGGTGAGATAATCACCAGGTTGTTGCCGTTGGTGACAGACTTTATAAGTCTGGCCGATTCTGTCACTCGGTCGCAGAAATATTCCGGGTCAATTTTCCCGATAACGATAAAGGGGTTGGTGATTTTTGCCATAGCTTGGTTCCTTTAGCTTTTCACAAAGGTAATTATTTAAATAGAATTATGCAAATAGAATAATTGGTTTTGTTCGGGCGCTTTACTTTGAGCGGGAAAAACAAATACCGCTCCAGAAGATATTCTGTCGGGGGCTTAGTCCGGAAGGCTTCGGACTGTATTCCGGAAGGCTCCGAACTGTATTCCGAAAGGCTTCGGACTGCGTTCCGAACAGCTTCGGAGTAAATGCCCACAATATAGGGTAGTTCTTGTACGCAGATTTCGCCTTTTTATGCAGTGAAACAATTGCACGAAAACCGGTTTTTCGAAATAGTTAAATGTTGTCTATAGAAATACTTAACTATTTTGTCTCTTACACTTAACCGTATTGGCAGAAATACTTAAGTACTAGTTTAATTGTCAAGGAATTGTTTACTACTGCTGAGAATCAATGCTATAGCTGATTCATGCAACAAGCGAGGTATAAACTCTGTTAAATAGTGGTCCAAACTGAAAGAAAAAGCCGGATAATGAGACAGAAACAGCAGAATCACGCCCAAAAGGGATAAAATTCCAGTTTTTCCGTTCAATTTAAGCACTTTACACATGGCAACGTAAGGGTTTTAGCGAGAATTATAGTAACTTTGTAACATGAGCGAAAGTATTATAGTTTTTTGCAGAGGCAAGTTATGAAACAGCAAGATGGATATATTGCGACAATGTTTATCGGAGCTGTAATGATGGTTGGTCTGTCGGTGCGATAATTGGCATATCGTTTTTCGGAATATCGGTATTGTCATCATTTTTACTATTTCAATACGTGAAACATAAACTATGAAAATACAAGATATTAAAAACCATATATTTACTGTATTGGAGCCATTTGCCATAGCTAATGGATTCAAGATTGTTAAAAAACAATTTGCTTTAAGGCGGAAAATGGGCAGCCGTACAGATGAAGTATTTTTTATATATAATACATGGGGATTTGAAGTTCATATATTCCCGTATGGAAGCGTGGATTTTGAAGATATTACCTCAATCTGTAATGAATGTGGTTTCAATCTAAATCATTATTTATCAATCTTAGATTATTCCAAGAGATAAAGCTACATGGATTTAATCCGGATTTGCGGTGGCAGATGCAGATAAGTGAAACAGACAGGTTTATTCTTTTAGACGATGAGCCTGGCTGTAACCGGCTTGAAACTGAGATTGTCTCATTACTTCCTCTTGCGTTGAATTTCTTTTCCCAAAATGAGAGTATAGACTCAATAGATAGACTATTTAATACTCGACCAATAGAACGGTATAGCCCTTATTGCTCAGGTCTTGATACTCGTTGCATGATTGGATTAATCTCCGCCAAATTATCCCGTAATAGTGCTTACGGAGATATTAAACAAATGTATCAACAAATCGTAGAACGAGAAGACTTTACAGCCGAAATGAAGTATTCTTTTACACGAGTAACAGCCTGCCTCGATAATTATGTGACAATGCTCTGAATGTAGATACGGAACAATTCATTGACTTCCTGCAAAGAAGGGGGGTAATCCTATTTATAACATAGATTTCGGGTGTAAGTATAAGTACACACAGATAGATATGTTGAAAGCAGCTCAGTCGGCCATTCTGAAGAATAGAGAATAACCGATAGGACTATAATAAAACTGAGATAGTATGACGTTCCTGTTTACATACCCTTTTCTGCACGAAATAAAAAAGCCCGCTCTTTTTCCTTTTACATTTAGGCTAAAAAACGTACTTTTGCGGTGATAATGGAAAGTACGTGAAGATGAAACATGAAATAATAGAAGAGATAAAGAAAGCCTGCCAGGTGATGAACGAGGGCGGGGTGATTCTGTACCCCACAGATACCATTTGGGGAATAGGCTGCGACGCTACCAACGAGGAGGCTGTGCGCCGCGTGTACGAGATTAAGCATCGGGCGGATAGCAAGGCGATGCTGGTGCTGGTGGATAGTGCCGTGAAGGTGGATTTCTACGTGAAAGATGTGCCCGACGTGGCATGGGACTTGATAGAACTGGCGGACAAACCGCTGACCATCATCTATGACGGGGCACGTAACCTGGCGCCCAATCTGCTGGCAGAAGATGGCAGTGTGGGCATACGGGTGACGCAGGAGGAGTTTTCGCAAGGGCTGTGCCGGCAGTTCCGGAAGGCGATTGTATCTACGTCGGCCAATGTCAGCGGACAGCCGTCGCCCGCCAACTTCAGTGAGATAAGCGAGGAGATTAAGTCGGCGGTGGATTACATCGTGAATTGCCGTCGCGAAGAGACCGACCGTCCGAAGCCGTCGGGCATCATCAAACTGGGGCAGGGGGGAACTGTCCGCGTAATCAGGGAATAGAATGAGCACGACGGAAGTGAAAGAAGGGTGGCTGCAACGCTTCACAGCCTGGCGCGAGAAGAACATCAAGGAGAAGCAGTTTATCTTGATTCTCAGCTTCCTGGTGGGCATCTGTACGGCGCTGGCGGCACTCATCCTGAAATTGCTGATACATTACATCCAGCAGTTCCTGACGGAGAATTTTGATACGACGGAGGCGAACTACCTCTATCTGGTATATCCGGTGGTGGGTATCTTCCTGACAGGGCTGTTTGTGCGCTATGTGGTGAAGGATGACATCAGTCACGGGGTGACGAAGATTCTGTATGCCATTTCCCGTCGGCAGGGACGCATTAAGCGGCATAACACGTGGTCGTCCATCATAGCGAGTTCCATCACCATCGGGTGTGGTGGTTCGGTCGGGGCGGAGGCGCCTATCGTGTTGACGGGTTCGGCTATCGGGTCCAATCTGGGCAGTCTGTTCAAGATGGAGCACCGCACGCTGATGCTGCTGGTGGGATGTGGTGCGGCGGGTGCCGTGGCCGGTATCTTTAAGGCGCCGATAGCGGGACTGGTGTTTACGCTGGAGGTGTTGATGATAGACTTGACGATGACTTCGCTGTTGCCGTTGCTGATATCGGCGGTGACGGCGGCTACCTTATCTTATATAGTGACGGGGCAGGAGGCAATGTTCCGCTTCCATCTGGATGAGCCGTTCCAGTTGAATCGTATTCCTTACGTCATTATGCTGGGTATCTTTTGCGGGCTGGTGTCGCTTTACTTCACCCGTGCCATGAACCGGGTGGAGGGTGTATTTGGCCGGCTGAAGACGCCTTACAAGAAATTGCTGCTGGGTGGTTCGATGCTGAGTATTCTTATCTTCTTGTTTCCGCCGCTTTATGGAGAAGGATATGACACCATTGAATTGTTGCTGAACGGGACGAGCAATGCGGAGTGGGACACGGTGATGAATAATTCGCTCTTTTACGGTCACGGGCAGTGGTTGCTGGTATATCTGTTGCTGATAATCGTTTTCAAGGTGTTTGCTTCGAGCGCCACGAATGGTGGAGGCGGTTGTGGTGGTATCTTTGCACCTTCGCTTTACTTGGGGTGTATTGCGGGCTTCATCTTCTCTCATTTCAGCAATGAGTTTGACATGACGCCGTTTCTGCCGGAGAAGAATTTTGCTTTGATGGGAATGGCGGGCGTGATGAGTGGTGTGATGCACGCCCCGCTGACGGGTGTGTTCCTGATAGCCGAGTTGACGGGTGGGTATGACCTCTTTCTGCCGCTGATGATTGTGTCTGTCAGTTCGTACCTTACTATTATCGTGTTTGAGCCGCATAGCATTTATTCCATGCGTCTGGCCAAGAAAGGGGAGTTGCTGACACATCATAAGGATAAAGCCGTATTGACGCTGATGAAAGTGGAGAACGTGGTGGAGACGGACTTCGTGACGGTGCATCCCGATATGGATTTGGGAGAGATGGTGAAAGCCATATCGCAGTCACATCGCAATGTCTTTCCGGTGACAGACCGTGAAGGGGTGTTACTGGGTATTGTGTTGCTGGACGATATCCGTAATATCATGTTCCGTCAGGAACTGTATCACCGTTTCCGGGTGGAGCGCTTCATGACGTCGGCGCCGGCACGCTTGTTGGTGACTGACAGTATGGAGCAGGTGATGCGCGTGTTTGATGATACAAAGGCGTGGAATCTGCCGGTGGTCGATATGGACGGGAAGTACTTGGGATTTGTGTCCAAGTCGAAGATATTCAATTCCTACCGTCAGGTGCTGGTACACTTCTCGGATGAGTAAATGTCGTTACATAATAAGAACCGAATATGAATAGAGAAGAACTTCGAATCGTATATATGGGTACTCCCGACTTTGCCGTGGAGCCTTTGCGCTGCCTTGTGGAGGGCGGTTACAACGTGGTGGGCGTTATCACCATGCCAGACAAACCTGCGGGACGCGGACATAAGCTACAGTTTTCGCCCGTCAAGCAGTATGCCTTGGAGCATCAGTTGCCCCTGTTGCAGCCCGAGAAGCTGAAAGATGAGACTTTCTTGGAGTCGCTGCGTGCGTGGCGTGCCGACCTTCAGATAGTGGTTGCTTTCCGCATGTTGCCGGAGGTGGTTTGGGCCATGCCTCCGCTGGGGACTTTCAATCTGCATGCTTCCCTGTTGCCGCAATATCGGGGGGCTGCTCCCATTAACTGGGCGGTCATTAACGGGGAGACGGAGACGGGCGTCACGACCTTCTTCCTGCGCCATGAGATTGATACGGGCGAGGTCATCCGGCAAGTGCGTGTCCCCATTGCCGATACGGACAATGTAGGAATCGTGCACGATAAACTGATGATGCTGGGCGGACAAGTCGTAATGGAGACGGTTGACGCCATTCTGGACGGTACCGCCCAGCGGCTTCCGCAGGAATCCATGCCGGTGGACGGTGAACTTCGTGCCGCTCCGAAGATATTCAAGGAGACGTGTCGCATCGACTGGAACCGTCCGGTGAAGCAGGTGTATGACTTTATCCGTGGTCTGTCGCCTTATCCGGCTGCTTGGACGGAACTGTTGCAGCCCGACGGACAGTCGGTAGTGCTGAAGATATTCGAGGCTGAGAAACTGCCCCAGCCGCACACCTCAGCTCCCGGCACCATACAGACGGACGGCAAAACCTATCTCCGCATAGCGGCTGCCGACGGCTGGGTGGGGATTCTCTCTTTGCAGTTGCCCGGCAAGAAACGGCTGAAGACGGATGAACTGTTGCGCGGTTTCCGCCTGCCTGCCGATAGCCGTGTACAATGATATCTATCTGTATAATGTCCTACCTCAATATATAAATCTGTCATGAGAACAATGCTCTCTCCCTCTTTACTGGCTGCCGACTTCGCACATCTGGCGAAAGATGTCGATATGATTAACCGCAGTGAAGCCGATTGGTTGCATATCGACATTATGGACGGCGTGTTTGTGCCTAATATCTCGTATGGTTTTCCGGTGTTGAAACATGTGGCGCGGCTTACTCAGAAGCCGTTGGACGTGCATCTGATGATAGTGCAGCCGGAGAAATTCATACCCGAAATAAAGGCACTGGGTGCCCATGTGATGAACGTGCACTATGAAGCCTGTCCCCACCTGCACCGTGTGTTGCAGCAGATACGCGAGGCAGGAATGCATCCGGCTGTCACGTTGAATCCTTCTACACCGGTCTGCATGCTGAAGGACATTATACAGGACGTATATATGGTGCTGCTGATGGGCGTTAATCCGGGCTTCGGCGGACAGAAGTTTATCGAACATACTGTTGATAAGGTGGCGGAACTGAAAGAATTGATAACCGTTACCGGTTCGGAAGCGCTGATAGAGGTGGACGGCGGTGTCAACTTAGATACAGGTGCCCGTCTGGTGGCGGCAGGTGCCGATGTGCTGGTGTCAGGCAGTGCTGTGTTCAGGGCAGAAGACCCGACGGAGATGATTCGTGCATTGAAGAACTTGTAATTCCCTTCTTTACTTTTGTTGTTGGGTGATATTCAACGGTACCCGTTCTTGCGGCTGCTGGTGCCGTTAGTCTGTGGCATTGCGTGGGGAGAAGCAATGCCTTTTGCATGGCCGTGGCAGGTGTGGATGGTAGGCGTGCTCCTGTTGATAGGAGCCTATCGGTTTTCCACTCGTCGGGGTGTGCGCAGTCTGTTCGGTGTAACGGCCTTTCTGCTGCTGTTCGGTATAGGCGGAGAGGCGGCAAGCCGTCGGTGTGCCGAGACAGACTTCCCGTTTCAACCGGAGGCGGCCATCTATCAAGTGCAGTTGGAAACGTCGCCCGAAGAGAAACCCCGCAGTTTGCTATGCCGCTCTTTCGTGACCGGTGTGTTTGAGGCCGACACATTTCGTGCCTATTCCCGTCCCTTTCTTTTTCTCCTATATTTTCCCAAAGATTCTACTGCTTCGGCGCTACGCAGCGGCGACAAGTTGCTGGTACACACCCGTCTTTCTCCTCCGGTCAATAATGGCAATCCGGATGAGTTCGACTATGCTCGCTATCTTCGTCGGAATGGTGGAAGTGGCTCAGCCTATGTCCCCGCCGGCCGTTGGCAGGTGATTGGGCACGACAGCCTGTACACCTTTCAGCAACAGGCCTTGCAGTATCGCGACCGTGTGACGGCTCTCTATCGCCGTTTGGGCTTTCAGGGCGATGAGTTGGCGGTACTTGCTTCGCTGACGGTAGGTGCCCGTCAGGAGATGAGCGACGAGATTGTAGAAACCTATTCGGTGACGGGTGCCACGCATGTGTTGTCCATTTCGGGACTGCATGTCGGCTTTTTGTACGCACTGATTGCTTTTCTGCTGACGCCTCTTTGGAAACGCTGGAGGTGGCTAAAGCCGGTATTGCTGCTGGGAACGGTGATATTGTTGTGGGGCTTTGCTTTCCTTACGGGACTCTCTTCACCGGTGGTGCGGGCCGTGTCCATGTGCATGTTGTGGGCATTTGCCTTTGTACAGCCGGACAGACCTTTGGCATTGAATACGCTGGCGGCAACGGCTTTCTTCATGTTGCTGTGGCAACCGATGTGGCTGTTCGATGTCGGCTTTCAACTCTCTTTCGTGGCGGTGGCGTCCATTGTGCTGCTTCAGCCTAAACTCTACTGTCTATGGCCGGTGAAGAACCGTTTCTTGCGTGCCGTATGGGGCGTGATGACGGTCTCCATTGCAGCCCAGATTGGCACGGCTCCGTTGGTGATGTATTACTTCTCCCGTTTTTCCACTCATTTCCTGCTGACCAACCTGTGGGCAGTGCCCATGTCGTCATTGGTGCTCTATGCCGCAGTTGTTTTGCTGCTGTTGACCCCCTTCCCGGTAGTACAACTGTTTTTTGCTTCCTGGGTGGAAAAGTTGGTGTATGCCCAGAATGAAGTTCTCCGCTGGATAGAGAAATTCCCGTTTGCTTCCATAGACCATATATGGCTTGACTTGTGGGGAGTTTTGTCGATATATGTCTGCATTTGGCTGGTGTACAAAGCAATGTGCCGTTTTTGTCCGAGACGGTTTTTCCTGGCGCTATTCGTCCTGCTGCTGGCAGCCGGTTATCATTGGTTGGTCGGTTTGCAAAATCTTCCGCAGCGCAGCATCGAGTTCTACAATGTGCGCCAATGTCCGGTGGTGCATTGCGTGGAAAGCGACGGACGTTCCTGGCTGGTATGTGCCGACAGCCTGAAAGACGTTTCTCCCGTGCAACGTTCGTTGGCTCCTTACTGGAATCGGTTGCAGCTGAAGGAACCGACACTTGTGAGGGGTGTTTACGAAGACGGTGACCTGTTTGCGCACAACCAACTGTTCTATTTCGGCAATCGGTCTGTTTGTCTGTTGACAGACGACCGTTGGCGCGGCATGACCTCTGCTTGTCCGTTGCCGATAGATTACCTGTACGTCTCGCGCGGGTATCGCGGTGATCTTCGTTCGCTTTCCTCCCTGTTCACTATCCGCCGGGTGGTGATAGACGCTTCTCTTTCTCCTTACTATCGCGAGCGGCTGATACGGGAGTGCATTACCGGCGGCATCTCCTATGTCTCGCTGGCAGACAGGGGCGCTTACCGGGTTGCCCTTTAGCTGAATCGTATAGATTTATTATCGTTTGATAAAAAACAGGCGAAACTTCTTTTGAGCCATTGTTAAAGAAATCCCGAAAAACACTTAACTCTTTTCCGAAAAACACTTAAGCGAAACAGGCAAAAACACTTAAGTCTTTCCCCTATAAAACAGTTAAGTGTTTCTACCCCTAACACTTAACTGTTTTGAGGCATAACACTTAAGTGTTTCTCGGCGAGGTGCGGAAACACCCTTGTTCCGCTATTTGGCGCATTTCCCGTGATGTATAAAAAGAAGAAACAGAAAAAGCGGAAATGTTTAAACGTAATTCGTGGAAAAAGTATATCTTTGATGCACATATAAACAATCGGAGTTATGAAGTTGGGACAATTATTATTGGCGGTCGCAATGTTTGCGGGCATAGGCATTTTGCCGGTAGCGGCACAGAAGAAGATAAAGGTGGATGGTATCACTTATCTGCTGTGGAACGACCAAACAGCGCAGTTGGAAAATGGCAAGAAAGTGAAAGGGGTGGTGGAGATACCGGCCAAGGTGGAGGCTAAAGGGAAGGTATATACAGTGACACGAATCAGCGGCAGGGCTTTTGAAGGAAATTGCGGTATAACAGAAATACGGTTGCCGGAATCGATTGCAACTATAGATTACAGTACGTTTAGGGACTGTAAATACTTGCAAAAAGCGGTTTTGCCCGCTTCACTGGATAGCATAGGAGAGGCTGCATTTTCAGGTTGTAATAATTTGACCCTGAGCATACCATCTTCCATTAAGAAGATAGGCAGATGGGCACTTGCCGGACATGTGACCATCACTTTGCCGGAAGGGGTGACAGAAATTGGGAAGAGAGCTTGGGGAATGAATGTCATTGCCAGTGACGGCTGGAAAGGACTCGTCTTGCCGGATGGCGGAAAAATAGACGGACATGCTTTTGCCCTGTGTAAAAGCCTGCGGATGATATTGCCCAATACGGTGACTCGCATTCAAGAATATGCGTTTAACTACTTTGGCGGCAATAATCCCGGTTTCTTCCAGATAACTTTGCCGGAATCTCTGAAAGAAATAGAGGAAGGGGCTTTTAACAGAGCCCAGCTTTCTGAAATTGACATTCCGGCTTCTGTAGAAAAGATAGAAAGCAATGCTTTTAGTGGTTCAACAGTGCAAAAAGTATGGGTGCGGGGGGCAACAGACGTCGGTGCAGATGCTTTTAGAGATTGCCATGACTTGAAAGAAGTCCGCCTTTCTCCAGCGGTGAATGTCTATGCCAACGCATTTAGAGAATGTGGTAAACTGGAGCAAGTAGAATATGCAGGAGTGGCAGCTGCCGGTACGTCTGTGGCTATAGGGGATCACGCGTTTTATGCTTGCGGTGCTTTGCGGAGTGTCGTCTTGCCATGGACGTTGACCTCGATAGGAGAATTAGCATTTGGTAGTTGCGAGGAATTGGGAGAGGTAAAAGGGCTTCATGCAGATATTATACTTGTGGAGACAAGCTTAGGCTTCAGTCCGTTTTCTGGAACCCGTGTGCGGTTGAATGAAATGAGGTCGAAATTCAGCTTTTATGCGTTGGGCAAAGTAAATAGGGGCGTAGCGGAATGGATGCAAAAGAAAGAGTTTGAGACGATAGCCCAATGGAAAGTGCGGGTCACGGTCGAAAATCGTGCCCGGAAAGTCGATGAATTGGTAGAGAACGCAAAGAGAGGGTATATCGAACAGGCGGATAAAAACGAATTGAAATATGCGTTGGGAAACTATGATGCCGACTATGAAACCTATCCGGTTGAGATAGGGACTTTTGGAAAACAATATATCCGTGTTCCTCGGAATGAAGCTCCGGCATTTAAGGCAGATGTGTCTCGTGCAAAATTCATCCCTGTTTTTGGTGTCCGGGAAGACCTACTGGCGGTAACGGGACTGACAGTCAACTTAGACGGAAAGGTGTATAAAAGCCTTGCTCCGGTAAACGAGGTCCCCACAGAATTGGCATTGAACCTGTCTCCTTTGGATTTGAACTTCGGAGACAAGGAACCGTCGTCGGTCACCCCTGTAGAACCGGAGCTGAATGAGAATAGTTTGGATACCGATATTCCGGACACGGAGTTGACAAGTCCGAATACCTTTGCTGTGATTATCGGTAATGAGCATTACCAGCGGGTGGCTGCGGTGCCTTATGCCCAAAACGACGCCAAGGTCTTTGCCGCCTATTGCGAAAAGACGTTGGGACTTCCGGCACAGAACATCCGTTTGTACGAAGACGCCACTTTCGGTACACTGCTGGCTGCCGTGGACGATATCCGGAACATAGCCAAGGCATATAAAGGCGACATTCATGTTCTTTTCTACTATGCCGGCCACGGCATTCCGGACGAGACGAACCGTAGCGCTTACTTGCTTCCGGTGGATGCAGACGGACAGCAAAAGGCAGCCTGCTACTCGTTGGAACAACTTTATCGGACTTTGGAAGGCTTGGGCGCCCGTTCCGTCTGCGTCTTTCTCGATGCCTGCTTCAGTGGTGCGCAACGTGGCGAAGGCATGTTGGCTGCTGCCCGTGGTGTGGCGATTAAGCCCAAGGCTTCGCAGCCGGGCGGTAATGTGGTGGTGTTCTCTGCTGCTACCGGTGAGGAAACTGCCTATCCCTACGACGAGAAAGGACACGGCTTGTTTACTTACTTCCTGTTGAAGAAACTGCAAGAGACGAAAGGACAAATGTCTCTTGGCGAATTGGCAGCTTATCTTACAGAACAAGTGCAGAGGCAGTCGGTGGTAGTTAACCGCAAACCTCAGACGCCCACTGTCGTAGCTTCGCCTGCCATGGAAAGCGATTGGGAACGGTTGCCGCTCGTGGCAGATACGACTTCGGAACCGTCCCGGTAATTGTGAGGAGTATTTTGCCCATATCGTAGGATATCTCGGAGAGTTTTTGTATGTTTGCAAGAACTGATATACATTATTTATTATAAGGCTATGAAAACAAAGTATGTTCCGAAGATTGTTTTAAGTGGGGAGTTATTGGTTGACGCACAACAGATACCCTCTTTATTGGACGCCAACCAGGTGGCTTATGAGCCGATCGATAGTGTCAATTGGGAAGCATACCCGTATTGTCCCGAAGTGAAGTTCCGCATGGCGCATACGGGCGATGCTATCTTGCTGGAGTATCGGGTGAAAGAAGCCAGCGTGCGCGCAGTAGCCGATACGGACAACGGCAGGGTGTGGGAAGATTCCTGTTGCGAGTTCTTCTTCCAGATGCCGGGCGATGCGGACAACTATTATAATATGGAATGCAATTGCGGAGGCACCCTGCTGATAGGCTACGGTCGTAAAGGAGACCGGACACATGCGCCGCAGGAGGTGACGGCATCGGTGTCCCGTTGGAGTTCACTGGGCAAAGCACCTTTCGAGGAACGGATGGGAGAATGCGAGTGGCAGCTTGCCCTGTGCATTCCGGTAAGTGCCTTTTTCCGGCATCAGATAACCTGTCTGGACGGGATGACAGCGAATGCCAATTTTTATAAATGTGGCGATAAGCTGAATACGCCCCATTTTCTGTCATGGAATCCCATTCAACTTCCGGAGCCTTGTTTCCACTGCCCGGATTTCTTTGGTTCGATACAATTTGGTGAATAATTGAGTTGCTTTCTATAATTTTATCTATTTTTGCCGCTTCAAAAAGGACAAAATCAAACTTTTATACTCTATGTTGTCTAAAGTTATAGATCAAAGTAAGATAGACCATTTTGCGAAGTGGCTGGAACGTGCGGATAAGATTGTGATAGTGTCTCATGTCTCTCCGGATGGAGATGCCATTGGTTCATCGCTTGGCTTGTGGCATTTCCTGAATGATCAGGAGAAGAATGTCAACGTCATTGTGCCTAATGCCTTCCCCGACTTCTTGAAATGGATGCCCGGAAGTAAGGAAATCTTGCTTTATGACCGTTACAGGGAGTTTGCCAACAAGCTGATAGCCGAAGCTGACGTCATTTGCTGCTTGGATTTTAATGCCATACATCGCATTGATGCGATGAAAGATGCCGTGTTGGCTTCTCCGGCTCGTAAGATTCTGATAGACCACCATTTGTATCCGGAGGATTTTTGCCGTATCGTCATTTCCCATCCGGAGATATCTTCTACGTCGGAACTTGTCTTTCGTCTGATTTGCCGGTTGGGCTGTTTCGATGAAATTACCAAGAAAGGTGCAGAGTGCATTTATACGGGAATGATGACCGATACGGGTGGCTTTACATTCAATTCCAATAATCGCGAGATTTATTTCATAATTAGTGAGCTGTTGTCGAAAGGCATAGACAAGGACGAGATTTATCGGAAAGTGTATAATACCTATTCGGAGAGCCGCTTGCGCCTGATGGGGCATGTATTGACGCAGATGAAAGTCTATCCGGAATATTGTGCCGCCATGATATCGTTGACCAAGAAAGAGCAAAGTCAGTTCAACTATATTCGGGGAGACAGTGAGGGGTTTGTAAATATTCCGTTGAGCATTAAGAATGTGGTATTTTCCTGTTTCCTGCGCGAGGATACGGAGAAGCCGATGATAAAAGTTTCTCTCCGTTCAGTGGGTAAATTCCCCTGCAATCAGTTGGCGGCCGAGTTCTTTAACGGCGGCGGGCATCTGAATGCTTCCGGCGGGGAATTTTACGGCACGTTGGACGAGGCTAAAGTCGTGCTTGAGCAGGCTTTGGAGAAATTCAAGCCACTTCTCACCGCGAAAGGGTAAGAAAGAGTGCAGAAAAGGTTAAAAGATACGAAGTTTACTTTTCCTTCGAATGTTCTTTTATTGAAATGAGGTATTTTTGCACAATGAACTAAAGAAATAACAATGAAAAAACTTCTTTTATTCTGTTTGTTTTTATTAGGATTGAGTGCAGCGTTCCAGGCCTGTGATAACACCAAGACGTATGCCGAGATGTTGGAAGATGAAGACAATGCCATAGCGGATTTCATCAGAGACAGCAATATCGTCGTGATATCGCAGAGTACATTCTATGCTCAAGATTCTATGACCAATGTGGAAAGAAATGAATATGTGCGATTG
Source organism: uncultured Bacteroides sp. (assembly GCA_944320945.1). Lineage (GTDB taxonomy): Bacteria > Bacteroidota > Bacteroidia > Bacteroidales > Bacteroidaceae > Bacteroides. The sequence goes on from CALUJK010000027.1 coordinate 60,449, forward strand.
GCCAGTGACGTATATATGCAGATTGTAGATAAAGGTTCCGGTGACAGTGTGGTGAACAACGATGAGGTGCTGGTGCGTTTCACGGAATACAGTTTGCTGGATGATACCACTACTTTGTCTAATGTGGATGCCGTAGGAATAGTGGACCGTTTCCGATATACTTCCAGTTCTTCGTCCATTGCCGCCTCTTTCTTGGATGGCTATATGCTGACTTATTATGGCAGTCAGGTGCCTGCGGGGTGGCTTGTCCCATTGGTTTATGTACGCGATAGGGCACATGTGAAACTTATTGTTCCTTCTAAGATGGGACATCAAACGGCTATGCAGTCCGTATATCCTTATTTTTACGATATCAAATACCAGATTTGGCAATAACTGAAATTAAATCATTTATACTATGACTCTTATTAAATCTATTTCCGGTATCCGCGGTACAATCGGCGGACATGCGGGTGAGGGCTTGAATCCTCTTGACATTGTGAAGTTTACGTCGGCATATGCAACTTTGATACGCCGTACTTGTACTGTAAAAAGCAATAAGATTGTAGTAGGCCGTGATGCTCGTCTGTCCGGCGAGATGGTGAAGAATGTAGTAGTCGGCACGTTGATGGGCATGGGCTGGGATGTAGTAGACATCGACTTGGCATCGACTCCCACAACGGAATTGGCTGTGACGATGGAAGGTGCCAGTGGCGGTATCATTCTGACTGCTTCGCACAATCCTCGTCAGTGGAATGCCCTGAAGTTGCTGAACGAACATGGTGAGTTCCTGAACAAGGAAGAGGGTAACGAGGTGCTCCGCATTGCCGAGGCTGAGGATTTTGAATACGCCGAAGTAGATAAACTGGGTACATATCGTAAAGATTTGACATATAATCAGAGACATATAGATAGCGTATTGGCGTTGGATTTGGTTGACGTAGAGGCTATCCGTAAGGCAGATTTCCATGTGGCTATTGATTGTGTGAACTCCGTGGGTGGCATTATCCTGCCTCAATTGTTGGAGGCACTGGGCGTAAAGCATGTAGAGAAACTCTATTGTGAGCCGACGGGTGACTTCCAGCACAATCCGGAACCGCTGGAAAAGAATCTGGGCGATATCATGTCTCTGATGGCGAAAGGTGGTAACGACGTTGCTTTCGTGGTTGACCCGGATGTGGACCGCTTGGCTATTATCTGCGAGGATGGCCGTATGTATGGTGAGGAATATACGTTGGTTTCCGTGGCCGATTATGTACTGAAGCATACACCGGGAAGTACAGTTTCCAACTTGAGTTCTACCCGTGCCTTGCGTGATGTGACCCGTGGTTATGGTCAGCAATATTACGCTTCTGCCGTGGGCGAGGTGAATGTGACTACGAAAATGAAGGAAGTAGGTGCCGTTATCGGTGGTGAAGGCAATGGTGGAGTTATCTATCCGGCCAGTCACTACGGTCGCGATGCGTTGGTAGGTATTGCTCTCTTCTTGAGTCATCTGGCACACGAAGGCAAGAAAGTCAGCGAACTGCGTGCCACTTATCCTGCTTATTTCATGGCTAAGAATCGTGTAGACTTGACGCCTGATACTGACGTAGATGCCATCTTGGCGCGCGTTAAGGAACTGTACAAGAACGAAGAGATTAACGACATCGACGGTGTGAAGATTGACTTCCCCGATAAGTGGGTACATCTGCGCAAAAGTAACACTGAGCCTATTATCCGTGTGTATAGTGAAGCCGCTACACAGGAGGAAGCCGAAGCGGTGGCACACGATGTGATGCAGGTGATTACTTCGTTGGCAAAATAATGAGCATATCATAACTGAACCGACTTTGTGCGGCATCTCTCTACGGGATAAATCGTAGAAAGATGCCGCATTTTTTATTTCTTTCAAAAAAAACTTTTGCAAAGCGTACCCGATGTGGAGACTTGGTTGTAATAAGAATATGAACAATCAAAAAGAAAGAATAATACATAATTTAGAAAATTGCAAACGTATGAAGAAAACACGACACATCGGGTGGAAGACGCTGTGGTTTGTATGCCTCGCCTTGTTTACCATGCAGACCGTTACAGCACAGAACCGTGGTACGGTTACCCTTTCATTAAAAGACGAACCCTTGCCTTCAGTTTTGAAGCAGATAGAGCGTGCAGGAGAGAAAAGCATACTCTTTGCCTACGAAGAGGCCGAGAATTACCGGGTGACCGCTGATATCCGCCGGCAGACACAAGCCGGAGCCATCCGCCTGGTATTGGCGAACAAACCTTTTCAATGCGTGGAGCGAGGCGATTATTTTGTCATCCGGCGTACGGATGGAACAAACAATCAGGTACATGGCACCGTATTGGACGAACGTAATGAGCCGTTGGCATATGCCAATGTGTTGATACTTTCGGCACGTGATTCCTCTTTTGTTACGGGCTGTGTCACGGCTGATGACGGGACATTTGTGCTTCCTCTGGCTGTTGTCGGACCTCATTTGCTGAAAGTGACTTATGTCGGTTATCATACGTTGGTTACGGCATGTCAGCCGGAGAATACAGTCCGTCTGTCTCCCGATGCCCAACTGCTGGGCGAGGTTACTGTCACTGCCCAACGCCCGTTGGTGGAACGCAAGAATGGGAACGTTATCGCCAATGTTGTGGGTACTCCTTTGTCGCAGATGGGGTCGGTGGCCGACATGATTGGGCATTTGCCTTTTGTCACCGGGAGTGATGGCAGTTACTCTGTCATTGGTCGTCGAGGCGATGTGGAGATATACATCAACAGCCGTAAGGTGCGTGATAATTCCGAACTGGAGCAATTACAGGCTAATGAAATCGTTTCGGCAGAAATCATCATGAATCCCGGTGCGCGTTACCGTGCCAATACGGGAGCCGTTATCCGTATCCGCACCATCCGCCGGCAGGGCGATGGATTGAGCGGGAATTTCTATGTTGATTATACACAGGGTCATAAGGCCAGGGCTCGCGAAGGTGCTTCGTTCAATTATCGTCGGAATGGACTGGACGTCTTTATCAAAGGACATTTTAAGGAAAACAATTCGTATAGTACGCTGAATACGATGCTGGAAATGAATACCTCTTCTCAATGGCGCAATGAGTCCAATACTATCAATACCGACCACCAAGCGGGTTTTAACGGGGAAGTCGGTTTTAACTATGAACCCGATACACGGCAATCCTTTGGTGTGCGTTATGTTCCTTCTAAGGGCATCGGCGCCGAACGCTCGCACGGATGGGGAGAGACATTTGTGTATCGTGACGGCGCCGAGTACGACCGTTTGGACTTCGTTTCGGACAATGAAAGTTATGACGACTGGGGGCATTCCCTGAATGCCTATTATACGGCCACCTTCGGTAAATGGGACATCGACTTTAATGCCGATTATCTGCGCAGTAAGAATCATAGTGGACAGGAGGCCGCGAATAACGGCGAGGTGGACGCTACTTCCACCAACGAAGTTGCCAACGACCTTTATGCCCTGCGTCTTGTGGCATCCGTTCCGTTGGGTAAAGGTAAAATGACTTTCGGCACGGAAGAAACGTTTACCAACCGCCACGACATTTTCCGTCAAAGCGGTTTCTCCGAAGATGCAGACGACCATATCCGTCAGGATTATATTTCGGCCTTTGCCGATTATACGATTCAGCTGGGCAAGTTCAGCTTGCAAGGCGGATTGCGCTATGAGTACCAAAAGACACACTACTACGAGGCCGATGTGTATCAGCCGGAGCAAAGTCCCGTCTATAACGACTGGATTCCGACTTTTGTCGCCTCCTATCAGCACAAGGATTGGAATGCATCGTTCTCCTATCGGCTTCAAAAGATGAGCCCCAGTTATCACATGTTGTCCAGTGCTGTCAGTTATAATAACAAGTACCAATATACTAAGGGCAATCCGTTACTGGTACCTCAAAAGCAGCATTATTTCTCGTTGGATGGCGGTTGGAAGTGGGTGAACGTCAATCTCTATTATGCTTATATATTGGAGATGTATACCAGCTTTCTCCAGCCTTACGACGATGTGAATGCTCCCGGTGTGTTGTTGCAGACCTACGCCAGTGTCCCGCATACGCAGAGCTATGGCTTTAACGTCATGCTGACACCCAAGATTGGCTGGTGGCAGCCGAAACTCACTACCGGACTCAGCTGGTTCCGTTCCGATGCCCGTTCGTTGGGAATTGAACAGCTATGGAATGAACCGCGTTTTGGCATCTCGTTGGATAACAGTTTTACCTTTCCGCATGGCTGGTTTCTCAATGTAGAGGGAGAGTTTGTTGCCCGTGCGCGAACAAGCTATGCCATTGTGCTTCCGACGGGTAGGGTCAACGCACGTCTCAGCAAGTCGTTCCTGAAAGACCGTTCGTTGCAGGTCTCTTTGGTAGCCAATGATATATTCGCTACGGTGAATTCCGGTAAGCTCAATGTATATGGAGTTCAAACCTACCAAGAGCGTGACGGCTATGCGGATACACAACGCATCGGTTTGCGTGTCAGCTATCGGTTCAATGCAGCGAAGAACAATTACAAAGGTAAAGGTGCCGGACGAAGTGAGAAGAACCGTCTTTGAGGAAAGAAGTCAGGGGGATAATCCCTATCTTTGCGCCATTTGAATGTATGAATTATGTCCTTATTCCATAGAAAAGACGCAAAGGAAGAAGCCTTTGGACGGCTGTTCCGCGAGCAGTACCCCCGTCTGGTGCGTTATGCCGCGCAACTGTTAGGCGATGGAGAAGAAGCCCGCGATGTGGTGGGCGAGGTGATGGAGCAGGCTTGGCGGCAATTTGATACGTTGGAGCCTGTCCGTCGCATTCCCTGGCTTTATACCGCTGTGCGTAATGCTGTTCTCAATCGGTTGAAGCACCGTCAGGTGGAGGCCGCGCACATCGACGCCGTACGCGAAGCCACGCGTTTTGATCTGGCCAATGATTACCGCGAGCACGAACGCCTGTTACGTCAGGCCGAGGCTGTAGCCGATGCTTTAGGCGAACCTACCCGTACCGTGCTCCGCATGTGTTATTATGAGCATCGCACGTATCGGGAAGTGGCTGAATCTTTGGGTATAAGCCCTGATACGGTGAAGAAACATATATCTAAAGCTTTGCGCACTTTGCGCGAGAAACTGACATCGAAAGGAGGCATCTTATGAAAGAAGAGAGAAGTAAACAAGAAGAAATGCGCACTCCCGATGACCTGCGCTTGCTGAATGCGTTTGGTGAGGCTTTGGGCGACCTGCCTTCCGAGGAAGAGACGGAACAGGCCTGGCAGGCATTTGCACAGGCACGTAGAGGCGCAGCCAAACGCCGCCGCAGGATACAGCTGTGGACCGGCATGACGGTGACCGCTGCTGCCGTTGTGACTTTACTGTTCCTGTGGCGAGGATGGCCGCGTCCGGAGGCTGTTCCGGTGCAACAATCCTCTTTTATAGAAGTCTATGCAGCTATAGAGTCTCCTCGTGAGGTCGTAACGGATGAATCTCACGGGCGGAAAATCCTGACGACTCCGCCGGCTACTACAGTCAAAGCTACGTTGGATGATGGTACCGAAGTGCTGCTTAGCGCCAATTCCCGATTGGAATATCCCGAACATTTCTCTTCTACCGGACGTCGTGAAGTGCGGCTGATAGGCGAGGCACGCTTTACGGTGGCTCATGATGAGTCACGTCCTTTTGTGGTCATCTCCGGTGATATGCAGACACAAGTTCTGGGTACGGTCTTTGATGTCAATGCCTATCCGGGAAACCATGCGGAGGTAACCCTTTACCAGGGACATGTCCGTGTCCGTGAGGAAAAAAACCGTCAGGAGTACGATGTAACTCCCGGCCAGCAAGCTGTGTTGGCTCATCAGAAAGGCTTAACCGTTTCTGAGGCAAACCTGGCGGAAACCGGAAGCTGGACCAAAGGCTTGTTTGACTATGATGATGCCACATTGGTGCAGGTAATGCGTGCCGTGGGAACGTGGTATAACAAAAGTGTGATTTTCCACTCTGCCGAATTGCTGGATTGCCGGGTACATTTCCGCTTTCCGCGTACCGTGCCCCTGACCGAAGTCGTACAGGCGCTGAACGACCTCGGCATTGCCCGTCTGGAGCTGCAAAACGATTGTGTGATTATCAATGAGCGGTAATCTCGCTCAATACTTTTTCTATTTCCCCTTCAAAGTTAGGGGTAAATACGCCTTTCCCCAAGTGGTGGCGTATTTCGTCAACAGACCAAAAGCGGCCTCCGTCCAACTCTTCGCTGGGATGTATGTCACCGTCATACACGGTGGTATGTACAAACACCAGTTCGCGTTCGCGGTCGCTCTCAAAGACGTAATGCGTCACACGGCGGGGCGTAAACTCTGTAATGCCCAGTTCTTCACGCGCTTCGCGGTGCAGAGCCGTTTCCACATCTTCTCCCAAGTCTATATGGCCGCCTACGGCAGTGTCCCATTTATCCGGCTGTATGTCTTTCCATGTCGGCCGTTTTTGGAGATACAGTTCGCCGTGCGAGTTGAATACATGCAGATGTACTACGGGATGTAGCAACCGGCTTCCGTTGTGACACTCACCGCGAGTGGCGGCACCGGTGATGTTGCCTTCTTCATCCACTACGGGGAAGAGTTCTTGATTATTGTCGTATGGCATTTTTCTTATGGATTAATTGTCGTCTTGTTGTTTATTCATTGAAGAGCAGCGAGGAGTCTCCATAACTCAGGAAACGGAAATCGTGTGCCAGTGCATAGTCATATATTTGCTGCCAGTCACCGTGTACAAAGGCAGATACCAGCAGCAGCAAGGTGCTTTGCGGCTGATGGAAGTTTGTCACCATAGCCTTCACCACTTTGTACTCATAGCCGGGAGCAATAATGATTTGTGTAGCCGTGTGCAGCGTTTCCAGTCCGTGACCATCCATGTAGCGAAGCACTGCTTTCAGCGCTTCGGTCGATGGGGTAGCGGCACGTTCGGGTGTTAATTCGTATGGTTGCCATTGGCGCACACGCAGTTGCTCGTCCGTGGCATCCGGATTTTCCAGCAATGTCAGTCCGATGTGATACAGACTTTCCAGGGTACGGACAGAGGTGGTTCCCACAGCTATGGCCTGTCCGCCGTGTGCCAACAGTTTTTCGATGGTAGAGCGGGAGACCGAAATATACTCGGTGTGCATCTCGTGTCCCTCTATCTCCTCACTTTTCACCGGGCGGAAAGTACCGGCTCCTACGTGCAGCGTCAGTTCCTCCAGATCAACTCCTTTCTCTTTCAGGGCATCCAACACGCGAGGAGTAAAATGCAGCCCGGCAGTAGGGGCAGCCACCGACCCCTTTATCTTGCTGTAAACAGTTTGATACGTCTCTTTGTCACTTTCCTGCGTAGCGCGGTTCAGATACGGAGGAATAGGTAGTTCGCCGAATACTTCGAGAATATCGGCAAAAGTCACGGCCGGATTATCCCAGCGGAAATCCACACGGTGGGAAGTCCCCATACATACACCGCGCTCGGCTGTCAGTGTCACGGCTTGCCCCTTCACATTCATTTCCCGCCGTAAGACTCCTTCTTTCCACTTTTTCAGGTTGCCAATCATGCAGAGCCAGGCGGTGTGTGCCGTTTGTTGGAAGTTCTGCGCATAGTCGGCCGGTTCATACGGTTCCAGGCAGAACACCTCAATTAGGGCACCCGTCTCTTTGCGGAAGTGCAGTCGCGCCTGTATCACCTTTGTATTGTTGAATATCATCAGTTCACCGGCTGCGATGTACTGCGGAAGAGCGGTAAACGTGTCTTCCGACACGGTTCCCCGGCGATAGACCAGCAGTTTGGACTGGTCGCGCACGGGCAATGGAAATTTGGCGATGCGTTCGTCGGGCAGCGGATAATTATACTCACTGATGCGGATATGTCTGGGGTCTTGTGTCATGATAGCCTCGGTTTAATCGGTGCAAAGGTACGGATATTTTAGTGAATACCACAGGTTATATGTATCTTTGCAGACATAAACCGTAAAAAACAGAAAGAACAATGAAGATAGGAGATAAAGTGCGCTTCCTTAGTGAAGTGGGTGGCGGAGTAGTCACCGGTTTTCAAGGCAAAGATGTCGTGTTGGTGCAAGATGCCAACGGGTTTGATATCCCCATGTCCGTCCGCGAGTGTGTCGTGGTGGAGACAGACGATTACAACATTCCTACCCAGGCTGCCAAAGCGGCCGCGAAGGAACAGAAACGCCGGGCAGAAGAGCAACCGGCACGGCCGGCAGCACCGGAGCATGTGACTCATACCGTGGAGAAACCGCAGATTTCCGTGTATCGCCAGCCGGAAATGAAAGGAGGCGATGTGCTGAATGTCTTTTTGGCATTTGTGCCGGTAGACATCAAGGCGGTCACCACCACTCCGTTTGAAACCTATTTGGTGAACGACAGCAATTATTATCTGTATTACACGTATCTCAGCGCCGAAGGAAAGGCGTGGACGGCACGTTCGCATGGCCTGATAGAGCCGAACACGAAATTGTTGCTTGAGGAATTTGAAAAAGCAGCGCTGAACGACCGTGAGCGGGTAGCAGTGCAGTTGGTAGCTTTTAAGGATAACCGTTCTTTTGCCTTGAAGCCGGCAGTGGGTGTGGAACTGCGTATTGATACGGTGAAGTTCTATAAGCTGCATACTTTTCAGCAGACGGATTTCTTCGAAGAACCGGCCTTATTGTACGATGTGGTGCGTAATGACACTCCCGCCAAGCAGGTCTATGTATCTGCCGAGGAGTTGCAAGACGCATTGATACAGAAGAAGCAGGCCGATGTTGTCACCCGTCCGCAAACTGTCGCCAAGCGGGGAGGCGGAAACGGCATCATTGAAGTGGACTTGCATATCGGTGAGTTACTGGATGATATCCGTGGCATGAGCAACGGCGAAATACTGAATTATCAGCTGGATAAGTTTCGCGAAGTGATGGAGCAGTATAAGAACAAGCGTGAGCAGCGTATTGTCTTTATTCACGGCAAGGGCGACGGTGTGTTGCGCAAGGCTGTGTTGGATGAATTGAAACGCAAGTATCCCAACTGCCGTCATCAGGATGCATCTTTTCAGGAATACGGCTTTGGAGCCACAATGGTTACCATTAAGTGACGTCGATAAACGAAGAAAGGCAGCAACCACAAGCGGGTTCGCTGTCTTTCTTCGTTTATTCGTTTTGTTAATTAATTCTCTTGGGTGGCCGAAGTGATAACTTTGTTTACTTCACTTCGATACCTTTGTTCTTCAACGTGGCGTTCAGCACTTTTGCATAGTCTGCATATTGCTTTTCGTTCAACGTCTTTTTCATCAATTTCAAATTTGCATAGATAGCATTGCGTAACAGTGAGTCCTGATGATTCTTGGAACGTGTAGCACGGGTCATCTGTTTGTTGAAGTATTCGCAAATGTTTGCCACTTCTTCGTGTTGGCCTGAAGTCAACTTCAGATACTTGCTCAGCTTAGTTACGTTGATGTTGCCTTCCCATTTCTCTGTAGTAGGTTGGTTACCTGCTGCAAATACACTGGCAGACATGCAGATAGCTGCCACTAAAGTTAATCCTAAACGTTTCATAATACCTACTGTTTTAAATGTTAATCCTAAAAACTGTATTACCCTGAATAATCTTTTTAAATAATACCTATTGAAAACATCTCTAAGCGCTTAGTCTTTCTTTTTACCGATGCAAAGATATAGATATGTTTTACAACATAAAAACGAATAAAAGGAAAAGTGTATGCGAACACGGTATTTCTTGACATAAGTCAAATTCGTACTATTAAAAAGCCCATTCATTTTCCAAAAATGAAGTAATTTTGTAATAAATGTGTGATTTTCTTTTCGAAGTGATAGGGTAAATCCGGTTTTTGAAATCAAAAAGACATAATTGTTGCGGGGAATGGTGACGTAATCATACATGGAATCATCTTGTATAAATCTGTTACTTTATGGAAAACTTCCCTCATACCGCTCAGAAGGTACTCTGACAGGGGTTTGTTCCGAAGCCTTTCGGAACACGAACGATATTAATTCGGAACGCGTTCGCAAAGGCTTGGAAGCACGCTCCGAAAGGCTTCGGAGCAAACGGGCTGAATACAGTATGTCTATTGTACGTATATTTTATTGTTCATGGCCCGAGACAGCCGGATTTTAACAGATATTTCCGATAATATATTGCATGCTTTGCCGGTTTCATCTTGATATTTAAAATATATCTGTTATATTTGCCAAAACTAATTTTTAATACATTATTATTATATGAGTGCAATCTTACAACTTGCTCCACAAAATGTGTGGAAGCATTTTTATTCGCTGACACAGATACCCCGTCCGTCCGGGCATATGGAACAGATAACAGAGTTTCTTGTCAACTTTGGAAAAGAATTGGGACTGGAATCGTTTGTTGATGAGGCTGGCAATGTTGTGATACGCAAACCGGCCACGCCGGGTATGGAAAACCGCAAGGGGGTTATTCTGCAAGCACACATGGATATGGTTCCTCAGAAAAATAACGATACTTGCCACGATTTTACCAAAGACCCCATTGAAACGTATGTGGATGGAGACTGGGTAAAGGCAAAAGGCACGACGTTGGGTGCCGATAACGGTTTGGGAGTAGCTTCTATCATGGCAGTGCTCGAAGCCAAAGACCTGAAGCACGGTCCGCTGGAGGCATTGATAACCAAAGATGAGGAAACCGGCATGTATGGCGCATTCGGTTTGAAGCCGGATACGCTGAAGGGTGAAATCCTGTTGAACTTGGATTCCGAAGAAGAAGGTGAGCTTTACATCGGTTGTGCCGGCGGTTTGGACGTTACGGCTACACTGGAGTATAAAGAAGAACCCGCTCCCGAAGGTTGGGCAGCACGCCGACTGGTGTTGAAAGGACTGCGCGGCGGACACTCCGGATTGGAAATCAATGAAGGACGTGGAAATGCCAACAAACTGCTGACACGTGTCGTACACGACCTGTTGGTGGAATTTGATTGCCGGTTGGCAAGCTTCGAGGGTGGCAATATGCGTAATGCCATTCCTCGTGAGGCACATGCCGTGCTGATGTTCAATCCGGACGATATGGACGGTCTGGAAGAATATATCAGCGAGTATGAAGCCCAGTTGAATGCTGAATATCATTCGATAGAGAGTGATATTGTGCTACGGATTGAGAGTACGGAGGCTCCTGCAACCGTAGTTCCCGAAGAGATACAGGATAATCTGATTAATGTATTGATGGCTTGTCAGAACGGCGTAATGCGCATGATTCCTACTGTGCCCGATACGGTAGAGACATCGTCCAATCTTGCTATTGTTACTATTGTCGGCGGAAAAGCGGACATTCGTATCTTGGCACGCAGTTCGTGCGACACGATGAAAGATTTCCTGGCCGACAGTCTTGAGGCTTGTTTCTCTATGGCAGGTATGAAGGTTGAGTTCAGCGGAGGCTATTCCGGCTGGCAACCCAATGTGGATTCCCCCATCTTGCATGCCATGAAACAATCTTACCAACAGCTGTTTGGCACGGAACCGGCTGTAAAGGTGATTCACGCCGGATTGGAGTGCGGCATCATAGGCGCTACTTATAAAGAGTTGGATATGATATCTTTCGGCCCGACATTGCGTTCGCCTCATTCGCCGGATGAGCGTGCTTATATTCCTTCCGTCAGCAAGTTTTATCACTTCTTGGTAGCAACTTTGGAGCAGACTCCGGAGAAGTGAGCGAAAAGGACAATATAATGAATGATTCAAAGAAGAAAGTTCTGGTAGGAATGAGTGGCGGTATAGACAGTACCGCCACTTGTCTGATGTTGAAAGAGCAAGGATATGAGGTGGTCGGCCTTACCATGTGGGTGTGGGGCGATGAACCCGTAGAGGCACGTCAGTTGGCCGACGGCATGGGCGTTGAGCATCACATTGCCGATGAACGGACAAACTTCCGCAACAGTGTTGTGCAGCACTTCATCGATGAGTATCGGTCGGGACGTACTCCCAATCCTTGTGTCATGTGCAATCCGCTGTTCAAATTCCGTTTGTTGACGGAGTGGGCAGACCGGTTGGGGTGTGACTACGTAGCTACGGGACATTACGTGCGGTTGGAAGAACATGGGGGAAATGTGTATATCGTGACGGGGGATGATGACAAGAAAGATCAGTCTTATTTCCTTTGGCGGTTAAGTCAGGAGGTCTTGCGCCGGTGCATATTTCCCTTAGGTGCTTATACCAAGCCGGAGGTGCGCGATTACCTGCGCAGCAAGGGATATGCTGTGAAGGCCGAGGACGGTGAAAGCATGGAAGTCTGCTTTATCAAGGGTGATTATCGCGACTTTCTGCGTGAGTATTCTCCGGATATAGATAAGGAAATCGGTCCTGGTTGGTTTGTCAATGCCGAGGGAGTGAAACTGGGCGAGCACAAAGGCTTTCCATACTACACCGTGGGGCAGCGGAAAGGACTTGAGATAGCTTTGGGTAAACCGGCGTATGTGTTGAAAATCAATCCGCAGAAGAATACAGTGATGTTGGGCGATGCCGAACAGTTGAAAACAAGTTATATGTTGGTGGAGCAGGAACTGTTTTCCAATGAAGCAGAAGTGCTTTCCGCACATGATTTGAAGGTGCGTATCCGGTACCGCGGTCATCCTTTGCCTTGCACGGTGAAACGGTTGGATGGCGGACGCCTGCTGGTGCATTTCCTGCAAGAGGCATCGGCCATTGCTCCGGGGCAGTCTGCAGTCTTCTACCTCGGGAACCGGGTGGTAGGCGGAGCGTTTATTGCCTCGCAGCGGGGAATCGGAATGTATATAGATAAATGAAAAAACGAAAATAGAGAACGAAGAATGAAACGGATGCTCATATTGCTTCTGCTTGCCGGGAATATATTGGGAGCAGCGGCACAGCAAGATACATTGAAATACCGTGTCAGCCTGACGGACAAGTCGGCCACTACCTATTCGTTGGATAAGCCGGAAGCGTTTCTGTCCGCTAAAGCCATTGAAAGAAGAAAACGTCAGCACTTGGCGATAGATTCTACGGATTTGCCGGTGTGCGGCAAGTATGTGGAGGAGATTCGTCGTCAGGGTGTCCGTGTGGTCGTTACGGGCAAGTGGGAGAACTTTGTTACGGTGGCTTGCAACGACCCGGCAGCGATGCACCGTATTGCCACCCTTCCTTTTGTGCGTTCGGTGGAGAAAGTCTGGACAAAGCCGGCTAAGGAAGAGACACCGCGGCGTGATTCGTTGGTCAATTCGCCAACGGTGTATGCCGATAGTTTGTATGGTGCTGGTTATGCACAGATCCGGATGAGCCACGGTGACAAATTGCATCAGGCCGGATTCCGGGGGCAGAACATGACGATAGCCGTGATAGATGCCGGTTACCATAACGCTGACCGTATTACAGCCATGCGGAACATCCATATTTTGGGTACACGCGATTTCGTGAATCCGGCGAGTGATATTTATGCTGAAAACAGTCACGGCTTGGGTGTTCTCTCCTGCATGGCGATGAATTGCCCCAACGTCATGATAGGTACGGCGCCCGAGGCCTCTTACTGGCTGCTTCGCAGTGAAGATAACGGTTCGGAACACTTGGTGGAGCAGGACTACTGGGCTGCTGCCGTCGAGTTTGCTGACAGTGTCGGGGTAGATGTCGTAAATACGTCGTTAGGCTATTACGTCTTTGATGACCCTGAGAAGAATTATCGTCTGTGTGACCTGGACGGCCGTTATTCGTTGATGTCCCGGCAGGCTGCCCGCATGGCGGACAAGGGTATGGTGCTGGTGTGCAGTGCCGGCAATTCGGGAGATGACCCTTGGAAGAAAATCACGCCTCCGGGGGATGCTGCCGATGTGTTGACGGTGGGTGCGATTGACAAACAGGGGCAGTTGGCACCTTTCTCATCGGTGGGGAATACGGCTGACGGGCGTATAAAACCGGATGTCGTGGCCGTGGGCATGAAAGCCGATGTCATGGGTACGAACGGCAATTTGCGGACAGCAAACGGCACGTCGTTTGCTTCGCCCGTGATGTGTGGCATGGTGGCTTGTCTGTGGCAGGCATGTCCTACGCTGACCGCTCGGCAGTTGATGGACTTGGTACGTCGTTCCGGAGACCGTGCCCAGTGTCCTGATAATATTTACGGTTATGGTGTTCCTGACCTGTGGAAGGCATACACTGATTACCGGAAGACGATGAAATAAACGAAACTGTATAAAATTGAGTTGAGAAGTGGAACCTTTATCTCTTTATGCGCTTAATTCGTTGATAAGGCGTAGCCTGGAAAAGTGCTTTCCTGCCGAATATTGGATTCAGGCCGAACTGAGCGAAGTACATGTGAATGCCAACGGCCATTGCTATTTGGAGTTTGTACAAAAAGACCCTCATAGCAATGCCCTTATGGCCAAGGCACGCGGTGTGGTGTGGTCCAATGTGTTCAAGTTGCTGCGTCCTTACTTTGAGGAAACTACGGGACAACCGTTTGCGGCAGGCATTAAAGTGCTGGTGCAGGTCACTGTCAGTTTTCATGAACTGTATGGATACAGTCTGACGGTGCAGGATATTGACCCCACTTATACGTTGGGTGACATGGCCCGTCGTCGGAAAGAAATACTTGCACGGCTTGAAAGTGAAGGCGTACTGACACTCAATAAAGAACTGGAAATGCCTGTGCTGCCGTGTCGGGTAGCGGTCATATCCTCGGCAACGGCGGCAGGCTACGGTGACTTTTGCCATCAGCTGGAGCATAATCCGCAGGGATATTATTTCCAGATCGAACTGTTTACGGCTGTTATGCAGGGGGAGCAGGTGGAAGCATCTATCCTTGCAGCGCTCGACCGCATCAATGCACGTGCCGATGATTTTGATGTGGTTGTCATTATCCGTGGCGGAGGTGCCACTTCAGACCTTTCCGGTTTTGATACCTATTTATTGGCTGCTGCCTGTGCCCAATTTCCATTGCCCCTCATCACCGGTATCGGCCATGAGCGTGATGATACAGTGCTCGATCTGGTGGCGCATACCCGTGTAAAGACACCTACGGCCGCTGCTGAATATTTGATAGCCTGCATGGATCGTGCCGCCGGGCAATTGGAACGTCTGACAGTCCGTTTGCGCGATGTGGTTACTACCCGTTTGTCCAATGAACGGCGTACGTTGGCGGCATACACCCGTCGCATTCCGTCGGTGGCCATGCGGTACTTGTCGGAAGCTCAATTATCGTTGCTTACGTTGCGTAAAGACATGATGCAGGCTGCTTCCTCTCTGCTTTTCCGTCATCATCACCGGTTGGATTTGTGGCAGCAGCGTCTGGCCGATGCCTCTCC
The DNA here is from genome assembly GCA_944320945.1 of uncultured Bacteroides sp. Classification (GTDB taxonomy): domain Bacteria; phylum Bacteroidota; class Bacteroidia; order Bacteroidales; family Bacteroidaceae; genus Bacteroides. The sequence continues at coordinate 75,727 of CALUJK010000027.1, forward strand.
AGAGAAACAGTTGGCGCGTGGTTACAGCATCACATTGAAAGACGGTCGGGCTGTGACGGATGCTTCCCGTTTGCATGAGGGGGATGAACTCGTAACCCGTTTCTATCGGGGGAAAACCGTGTCGGTGGTTGGAAAGAAATGATGCAGTCACAACTTGCCGCCTTGAGGCAGTAGGTTGACTCACATTTTATGTTCAATAACTTTAGCTAAAAATAAACGGCCACGGATGTATTCATTAATTAGTGGATGAATACATCCGTGGCCATTCGTCTTATCGGTGATATCTTTTAGATTTGCGCCTTGGTTTTACTTCTTGACCTGCACCACTTTCGTCGGTGCCATTTCGATGTTCCGTTTATCTACTTGGCGCACCACAGCAGCAGCCAGTTGCAGGAAAGCGCGTCCGGTGACACTGTCTTCGTTGAGCGCAACCGGCGTACCGGCATCTCCGCTTTCGCAGATGCTCTGCACGACGGGGATTTGTCCCAACAGAGGCACGCCCAATTCCTCGGCCAACTGCTTGCAGCCTTCCTTGCCGAACAGGTAGTACTTATTGTCGGGCAGTTCGGCAGGCGTGAACCACGACATATTCTCCACCAGACCGAGAATCGGTACATTCACCTTGTCATTGCGATACATATCCACTCCTTTGCGCGCATCTGCCAGTGCCACTTGCTGCGGCGTGCTGACGATGACGGCGCCGGTGATGGCAAGTGTCTGGAGCAGAGTCAGGTGGATGTCACTCGTGCCCGGCGGTGTGTCGAGGATGAAGTAGTCCAGGTCGCCCCAATCGGCATCGCCCACCAACTGTTTCAAGGCATTGCTCGCCATACCTCCACGCCATAGGGTAGCTTGGTCGGGGTTGACAAAGAAGCCGATGGAGAGCAATTTCAGCCCATACTTCTCAATAGGCACGATGAGGTCACGTCCGTCAATGCGCTCGGCATAGGGGCGTGCATCTTCCACCTGAAACATTTTGGGCACGGATGGACCGAAGATGTCGGCATCGAGCAGTCCTACCTTATATCCCAGTTTGACAAGTGCCACGGCCAAATTGGCGGCAACGGTACTTTTACCCACTCCGCCCTTGCCGCTGGAGACGGCGACGATGTTCTTCACACGGGGCAACATCTTACCCGGTTCGGGGCGTGCTGCCTGACGGCTTTCAGTAGAGATAGTTACCTGCACGTCTGGCGATACATACGTATGTATCGCCGTTTCAGCTGCACGTAGCATCGACTTCATGAAAGGGTCGGTCGGTTTCTCAAAGATAAGAGAGAAAGAGACGGACATCCCGTCGATGCGCAGATTGTCTGCCACCATTTCGGCTTCGACCAAATTCTTGCCGTTGCCGGGATAACGCACGGTGGCGAGTGCGTCCAGTATAAGTTTCGGATAAAGCGTCATAACGATTACAGATTAAATATCAATAAATAGTGCTTTCGCGGGAGCTGCCGCGGTGTGTCTGCTTATCTTGACACTTCCAGACTGCTCCGCTTGCTTCGGTTGTAGCTTCGGTAGTCGTCGAGGGGGATTTCGATGTCCGGTTCGGTCAGGACACCTTCCTGCGGCAAGCGGAAGCGGATGTACTTGATGCAGATGCCGCGGTCTAGCCACTGCTGTTCATAATAGGTGTGAATGCTGAGTATCTCATCGGCCTGTCCGCTGTGATACAAGTCCTCGGTCATCACCTCTACGGGCAGGTTGTTGGCCTCCAGCAGGGCGCGTGTGTAAGTAAAGAGAAAGTTACTGTCCGTCTTTACGTGCACCATTCCTCCGTCTGTCAGAAAACGACGGTAACGCTCCAAGAAGTAGGTCGATGTCAGCCGTTTAGTAGCCTTTTTCATCTGCGGGTCGCTGAACGTCAGCCACAACTCGCTGACTTCGCCGGGAGCGAAGAAACGGTCTATTATCTCAATGTTCGTGCGCAAGAAAGCCACGTTCTTCATGCCCTCGCGCAGGCTTTCCGTGGCACCCGTCCACATGCGTGCTCCCTTGATGTCAACACCTATGAAGTTCTTTTCGGGGAAGAGGCGTCCCAGTCCCACGGTGTACTCGCCCCGTCCACACCCCAATTCAAGGACAATGGGATGGTCGTTCTTGAAGAATGACTCACACCATTGTCCACGTATATCAAACGACACGTCTTCGGTCGCCCGATAAGGGTACTCGAAGACGTGTGGATAAGAAGCCATATCGGCGAATTTCTGTAGTTTACCTTTACTCATTATGTAGTTCGTTCAAGTTAGTCATCATCCGTGCGACAGACGGCGCGGCATCACTCCGGCTTGGTGGTCTCGTCCACGGTCACCGTCGGGGCGGCAGTTTCCGGAGCAGCAGGCAGAATGACGGGGTCTACCGGTTCGTCGGCCGACGGAGCAGCAGCCTCAGCGTCGCGCGTCAGGTTGCGGTATATCACCGCCAGGCATCCGTACTCAACGAGGCAGGCCAGCAGGACAACGATAAAGTAGAGGAAGAGTCCGAATCCCCCCATCCGAAAGAAGATGCATTGTAGGATGAACAGCGCCAATCCGATGAGGAAGAACACAGCGAATATCGTCCATTTGTAGCCATACGTCGCCTTGTTACTCTGTACCAACGCCTCACCGGGAGCCAAGCCCTTGTCTATCAGCAGGAAGAGGGCCAGACACCAGCCCAGCGAAATGATGATGCCAGGCACTACCATGAATAGGAACGCCGGTATCAAGGACATCAGCATCAGGCCGATCAGCGTGAAGAATTCACCCATGTACTGGCGGTACTTCCCGTCAAAGATGAACAGCGGGGAGATGACCTTGCCCTTGCTCAGCTCGATGGGAATGGTGTACAGGGCAATCGTCGTGCCCACGTTGATGTAAGGAATCCAGCAGGTCAGTATCCACAAAATGAGCGCGCCCAGCAGTGACAAGGCGTTTTTCAAACCAATACTTGTGCCCTCACTCAGGACACCCATGACTGTGATCTTCGGTTGTGTTTCCATAATAGATGAATGATTTAGTTATTGAATATAAAGTGTTCGTCAGATCTGTCAGTCTACGATTGTCACCCAGCCGTGTACGTCCGGCTCGTCGCCATACTGAATGGCGCGCAGCTTGTTGTACAGCTTCGTGCAGATGGAACCCGGTTTGCCATCCTTGGCAATAACGTAGGAATGTCCGTTCTCTACGTCGTCAATGCGTTCGATGGGGCTGATGACGGCTGCCGTACCGCAGGCGCCTGCCTCTTCGAATGTACTCAGTTCCTCTTCGGGCACGGGACGACGCTCCACTTTCATGCCCATGTCCTCGGCCAGTTGCATCAGACTCTTGTTGGTGATACTGGGTAGGATAGAGGTGGACAGCGGTGTGATGTAAGTATTGTTCTTGATGCCGAAGAAGTTGGCGGCACCACATTCGTCGATGTATTTTTTCTCTTTGGCATCGAGGTAGAACTCGCAAGCATAACCCAAGTCGTGTGCCTTCTTGTTGGCTCGTAGACTGGCAGCATAGTTTCCGCCCACTTTGTAGATACCTGTGCCCAGTGGTGCGGCGCGATCGTATTCGCGGATGATGACATACGGATTGGTTGAGAAACCACCTTTGAAGTAAGGACCTACCGGCGTGACAAAGATGATAAACAGATATTCTTTAGCCGGATGTACCCCTACCTGAGCTCCGGTACCCACCAGCAACGGGCGGATATAGAGCGATGCTCCGCTTTCATAGGGCGGAATAAAGCGTTCGTTCAGCTTGACTACCTTCTTCACGGCTTCTACGAAACGTTCCGTTGGCAGTTCGGGCATCAGGATGCCCCGGCAGGTGGACTGCAAGCGGGCTGCATTCTCTTCAGGACGGAATACGCGTATCTGCCCGTCCTTGCCACGGAAAGCCTTCAAACCTTCGAAAGCCTCTTGCCCATAGTGCAGGCAAGTGGCAGCCATGTGCATGGGAATAGTCTCCTCGCTGCACACTTCGGTCTCTCCCCATTGTCCGTTACGATAATAAATTCTCACGTTGTAATCTGTCTTCATGTATCCGAACGGCAGATTGGCCCAATCAAGTTCTTTCATATCTTAAAGTATTAGTTTTTGCACTATTGGATATACATTTTGCACAAAAAAACGATATTGAAATAGGAATATATTAAAAATAAGCTACTTATAAGCATTTCTCAAAAAACGAGGTAATGACTTGGAAACAGTCACAAATTCTGCAATATGCGGTAAATTTCTGTCAAACAA
>CALUJK010000028.1 GCA_944320945.1 uncultured Bacteroides sp.
CGCCCACGCGGACGGCCTCTTTGTCCGGCAAAGCGAGGTGCTCTTTGGGTGTGACGTAGCACAGCATGGCCGTTCCCAGCCAGCCTATTTGTGCCGCACCTATCGCCGAAGTGATGTGATCGTAGCCGGGTGCAATGTCTGTGACGATGGGTCCGAGGGTGTAGAAGGGGGCGTTATGGCACTTCTCTATCTGCCTTTGCATGTTTTCTTGTATCTTGTTCATGGGCACATGTCCAGGGCCTTCTATAAATGCCTGCACATTTTTGTCCCACGCACGTAGCACCAGTTCGCCCATCGTGTCAAGTTCGGCGAACTGTGCCTCGTCGTTTGCGTCCTGTATGCATCCGGGACGGAGGCCGTCTCCCAAGGAGATGGCGGTGTCGTACTGCGCCAGTATATCGCAAATCTCGTCAAAGTGTTCATACAGAAAGGACTCACGGTCGTGTATCAGACACCACTTGCTCATGATGCTTCCCCCCCGACTGACGATGCCACACAGGCGCTTGTCGGCCAGATGAACGTTATGGCGACGGATGCCGGCGTGGATGGTGAAGTAGTCCACACCCTGCTCGCACTGCTCTATCAGCGTGTCCTTATACAGTTCCCATGTCAGGTCTTCCACCCGTCCATCGACCTTTTCCAATGCCTGATAGATGGGGACAGTGCCCACAGGGACGGGACAGTTCCGGATAATCCACTCACGTGTTTCATGGATATTGGCACCGGTTGACAGGTCCATCAGCGTATCTCCGCCCCACTTACAGCTCCACAGAGCTTTCTCCACCTCCTCGTCGATGGAAGATGTGGTGGCGGAATTGCCTATATTCGTGTTTATCTTTACAAGAAAGTTACGGCCTATAATCATCGGTTCGGCTTCGGGGTGGTTGATGTTGGCCGGTAACAGAGCACGTCCGGCGGCTATCTCTTGGCGCACAAACTCAGGAGTGATGTGAGTGTCGATGCCCAGTTCTTGGCAGTTCATGTTCTCCCGGATGGCAACATACTCCATCTCTGGGGTGATGATACCCTGCTTAGCATAATACATCTGCGTGCAGCACCGGCCGGCTTTAGCACGGTAAGGAAGGGTGATATGTTCAAAACGCAGGTGATCTAAAGTTGGGTCATTACGGCGCTGACGCCCATAGTTGGAGGTGATGTCCGGTAACTGTTCCACATCACCACGTCCTACAATCCATGACTCACGCAAACGGGGCAGGCCCTTTTTCAGGTCGATGGAGATAGCCGGGTCGCTGTAGGGACCACTGGTATCATACACATATACCTCCGGGTTGGGGGTAATCACTTTGCGGCCATCCACAAAGGTGGTGCTGGGTACTTGCTCCACAGCGCGCATCCCCACGCGCAGGTCAGGGTACATCTGTCCTGACATGTACACTTTACGGGAGCGGGAATAGGATATACGTTGTTTCATAACAGTAAGGTTGTTAGTGCGTTAGAGTTATTACTTAGTCTCATCCAAGAACTGGGTCAGTGGAGAACTTGCCTCGGCTATCAGGGTATCAGCTTGCAGCCCGAGTCCAGCCTCATAGGCGCGTCGTCCAGCTTCTACCGCCTCACGGAAGGCTATGGCCATTTCCACAGGGTTACCTGCTACGGCGATGGCGGTATTCACCAGACAGGCGCTGGCACCCATTTCCATCGCTTCAGCCGCATGGCTGGGGGCACCGATACCTGCATCTACTACCACAGGGATGTTGGCTTGTTCGATGATAATGCGCAAAAAATCACGGGTTTGCAGTCCTTTGTTCGTACCGATGGGGGCACCCAATGGCATGACAGTCGCTGCACCTGCTTCTTCCAGATGTTTACACAGAGTAGGATCTGCTTGGCAATATGGCAATACCACAAAGCCCATTTTCACTAATTGTTCGGTGGCTTTCAGGGTTTCGGTAGAATCCGGCAGAAGATAACGCGGGTCGGGGTGTATCTCCAGTTTCAGCCAGTTGGTTCCGAATGCTTCTCGTGCCATTTGTGCGGCAAAGACGGCTTCTTCCGCATTGCGGACACCGCTGGTATTAGGAAGCAGCTGGATATCCGGAAGGGTGATATGTCGCAACATGTCATCATTCTGGTCATTCAGTTCAATGCGCTTCATGGCAACGGTCACCATTTGCGTGCCAGATGCTTTGATGGCATTGGTCATAAGTTCGTTACTACTAAACTTACCTGTACCTAAGAATAGGCGGGAGCTGAAAGTTTGTCCCGCAATAATAAGATTTTCCATACGTATATAATGTTTTTGCTTTATGATTCACGATTTATCTTGTTTGCTTCGTCTATCACCAGCCGCATTACAGTTTGCATTTCTTCCACGGGATTATCTGCTCTTAATATGCTTCCGGACAAGGCAATGCCGGTGACTCCGGTCTGCATAATGGAAGGAATATCTGTTGTGGTGATGCCGCCAATGGCAACAATAGGCAACGTAATGTCCTTTTCCCTCATCTGTCGGACGATGGAAAGATAACCTTCCGTTCCCAATACCGGGCTAAGATTCTGCTTCGTAGTCGTAAAGCGAAAAGGACCGCATCCGATGTAGTCTGCCCCTTCTGAATAATGCTTTTCGATATCTTCAAAACGGTTGGCTGTACCCCCAATCAGCTTATCTGCACCTAACAGGCGGCGTGCTTCATGGATAGGCATATCCCGAAGTCCTAAATGTACACCGTCAGCATTCACTTCACGTACCAGAGTTACATCATCGTCTATGATGAAAACGGCATTATAGTGCCGGCACATCTCTTGAATACGCAGCGCGGCAGTCCGACGTTCCTCGCAGGTAGCGTCCTTCATCCGAAGCTGTATCCAGCGGCATCCGCCCTGTAAGGCAAGGCGGGCAGAATCTACATAGGTGTATTGCGCTGTATAGTGAGTAATGAATTGTACCCGGCTTAATGATAAATATTCTTCATGGTGCATGGCATTATCCTCCGCAAGCTGCTTTGATAATGATGATGCGTGCATCTTCCGTCAGAGGGGTAGCATTCCACGTGGCACGAGGAATCATGCGGTTGTCTATGGCAATGGCCACACCAGCGGCGGGCAATTGAAGTTCTTCTGCTAATTCTTGCAGGGTGCAAGCGGCAGTAGTAGTCGGTTGGTTGTTAACGAAAATATTCATAAAATCCACAATTTATCCAAGGAGAAGCGGATGTGTGGAAAGATAAAGTGTGTAGTGAGCCGATGTTTCCCATCCCTACGTCAGTATAAACTGCATCAGGTTCAGAGGGTATAATCTCAGCCCGTCTTTCCACGGGCACCCCTTGGTGTTTACATGGGCACGAAGATACGATTTATCTTTCTGCTGACAAGTGGGTTGAACTATTTTAACGATTATTTATATAGAAACAATGGCTGCATCAAAATAGAACTTCCTTTTATCAATTCTATTTTGATGCAGCCACAAGGTACTATAAGTATGGAAGGTACCCTTACGATACTACAGTCTGTTTATGCAGTTGTCATCCGGGTTACTTCTTATTATTGCGGTCTTTCCAAAGACGCGTCATGTCTTCCAGTGATTTACCTTTCGTCTCCGGTACCAGTCGCCATACAAAGATTGCAGCTATTACGCAGATAATACCGTAGAGGGCATAAGCAAACATGTGTCCGAACTTATCGCCCATATCTCCTACACTCATGTTGTACATGGGCAGGAAGGTAGATGATACGATGAAGTTTGATACCCATTGGAAAGCCACTGCCACGGCTACTGCTGCACTACGAATGGTATTGGGGAATATTTCGGCTATCAATACCCAGCATATCGGTCCCCAGCTAAACATAAATGATGCACTGTATATCATAATGCTGATGACAGACATGATAGGAGGCAGTGTACCTATAAAATTACACATAGCCACACCGAATGCACCAATGGCCATACCAATGGAACCGGTAATAAGCAATGGTCTGCGCCCTAACTTTTCTACTGTCAATACGGCAAGTAATGTGAACAACAGATTGACAATACCCATGAATACGGTCTGTACCATTGGGTCACCCATGCCCATTGATTCGAAAATACGTGGAGCGAAATACAGCACCGCATTGATACCAACAGCCTGTTGAAATACACTCAGCATAATGCCAACGAAGATAACTAACCAGCCGTATGTAAACAGTTTTTCTGTTTTCTCTTCAGCAGTAGCTTTGATTTCGGCTAAGATAGCTTTACCTTGTGTCCGTCCGTTGATGCGACTCAGTACATGGAGCGCTTTGTCATCTTTGCCGCACATAGCCAGATAACGTGGCGTTTCCGGTACAAGTAAGACTAAGATAGAAAAGATGGCACTCGGTACCACGGCACTCAGGAACATCAGTCTCCATCCTGTTTCGATGGTCCATGCTGCCTCTTCGGGATTTAATATTTGGTTAACCCCCTCTACGGCTTTTACTACAGGATTGACGTTGTCTCCCAAAATGAGGAAGTTCACCACATACACGATGAGCTGGCCGGAAATGATAGCAAATTGATTCCATGATACTAGTGTTCCGCGTATGCTGCTTGGGGCTACTTCTGCGATATACATAGGGCAGATAGCAGAAGCTAATCCTACACCTACACCACCCAAAATACGATAAATATTAAAAGCTATTAGCAGAGGAAAGGTTGGTTTGCCATGTTCAAAGAAAAGAAATTCCGGGTCGTATGTACCCAATGCGGCTATTAAGAATAGTAAGCCGGCGATAAATAGCGTTTTTTTGCGTCCTAAGCGGGAAGCGAAAAAACCGGATAAAGCACTACCGATGATACAGCCTATCAGTGCACTGGACGAAGTAATGCCGTGTATGGTGTCCGTATAAGTAAAGTCTTGGGCACCCATAAAGAAAGCCTGAAGTCCCTTTTCGGCACCAGAGATGACTGCTGTGTCATAACCGAACAACAGTCCACCGATGACCGCCACCATGACGATGGAGAAGAGATAGGCTTTACTACCTTTTTCTGTATATTCCATGATATCAATTGAGTGAAAGATTAATAATGAAGAATGAAGAATTGAGGGGAGATAAGTTCTCCCTCAATTCTTCATTCAATTTCACATTAGCAATACATGCTTACAATGCGCTCGTACAATTCTTGTTGACCACTGGTTTGCTTAGGCTCGCCGTTCTGCTTAGCGTATGCTACGAGGTCTTCCAATCCCAGTTTGCCTTCTTCAAACTCTTTACCCTTGCCGCTGTCGAAAGATGCGTAGCGGTCGGCCAACATCTTGCAATAGGGTGATTCTTCGATTAATGCAGCTGCGCTTTCCAAAGCACGTGCCATTGCGTCCATACCGGCGATGTGAGCAATGAAGATGTCTGCTAAGTCGGTAGAGTTACGACGGGTCTTTGCGTCGAAGTTCGTACCACCATCTTTGAAACCGCCACCACGGATGATTTGCATCATTGCTTGTGTCAGTTCGTAGTTGTCAATGGGGAATTGGTCGGTATCCCAGCCGTTTTGATAATCACCACGATTGGCGTCGATAGAACCGAGCATATCGTTATCTACGGCTACAGCCAGTTCATGTTCGAATGTGTGACCTGCCAAAGTAGCGTGGTTTACTTCAATATTTACTTTGAAGTCTTTGTCCAGACCATGAGTTTTGAGGAAGCCGATGACAGTCTCAGTATCTACATCATATTGATGCTTAGTCGGCTCCATCGGTTTGGGTTCGATGAGGAAAGTGCCTTTGAAGCCACGTGCACGAGCATAGTCACGAGCGATAGTCAACATGGTGGCCAAGTGTTCTTTCTCACGTTTTTGGTCGGTGTTGAGGATAGACATGTAGCCTTCGCGGCCACCCCAGAATACGTAGTTTGTTCCACCCAGTTCAATGGTAGCGTCGATAGCGTTCTTAATCTGAACGGCGGCACGGGCTACTACATCAAAATCAGGATTTGTGGCAGCACCGTTCATATAACGCTTGTGACCAAATACATTAGCTGTACCCCACAACAATTTGATACCGGTTTCTTGTTGTTTTTGCTTCAGATAAGCTACAACCTCTTTCAGATTGGCTTCATATTGTTCGATGGTATCTGCTTCGTTGCACAGGTCAACATCGTGGAAGCAGTAATATTCAATACCCATCTTCTGCATGAATTCGAAACCGGCATCAACTTTGTGCTTGGCTGCTTCTACGGCATCGTTGCTATCGTTCCACGGGAATGTCTTGGTACCACCACCAAACTGGTCACCGCCTTCTGCGCAGAGTGTGTGCCACCATGCCATAGCGAATTTCAACCAATCTTTCATTTTTTTGCCCATGATGACTTTTTCGGGGTCGTAGTAGTGGAATGCCATGGGGTTTTTGCTCTCTTTTCCTTCAAACTGAATCTTACCGATTCCGGGGAAATACTCTTTTGTTGCCATAATGAATAATTTTTTGTGGCTGTCTCTTGCAGATAGGGCAGGAGAGCAGCCGGGTTAATATTGTTGTTATTTATAATGTCATTATATGTTAGTCTGCCATCGACTTTTCCAAACGATGTTTCCAGCGAGCGTATGCTTCGAGGTATTCTTGGTGTTTGGATTGGTTGGGTTCGATAACTTCGAGTTTCTCCAACGTGGCAAATGCTTCGTTGTTGTCACGATAGATACCTGCACCGATACCTGCGCCTTTGGCTGCACCTACGGAACCGTCAGTGTCATACAATTCGATAACGGCGCCTGTCACACCTGCCAATGTATCGCGGAAAATAGGACTGAGGAACATGTTGGCATGTCCGGCGTGAATCTTTTGTACGGGGATGCCCATCTGCTCCATGATATCGATACCGTATTTGAATGAGAAAACGATACCCTCTTGAGCTGCACGTACGATGTGACGCTTGTCATGTACATTGAAATTAAGTCCGCGGATGGAGCAATTTATCTCTTTGTTTTCCAGCATTCGTTCTGCACCGTTACCGAATGGCAAAATGCTGACTCCGGCACAGCCGATAGGTACTTGTGAAGCTAATGCATTCATTTCATTATACGAGATACCTTCAGGAGCAATGACCCGACGTACCCATGAATTAAGAATACCTGTGCCGTTGATGCATAACAATACACCCAATCTGGTCTGTTCCGTTGAGTGGTTGACGTGAGCAAATGTGTTGACACGGCTCTTCGGGTCATAGTTCACCGAACCGTTTACACCATATACCACACCGCTTGTTCCAGCTGTCGAAGCTATTTCGCCGGGGTTAAATACATTCAGTGATAAGGCGTTGTTAGGTTGGTCTCCAGCTCGATAAGTGATAGGGGTACCTTCTTTCAGTCCCAATTCGGCAGCAGCAGTGGCATTGACACGTCCTTGCTCCGCAAAAGTGGGACGGATATTTGGTATCAGAGAGGCATCCAATCCATAATATTTCAGCAGGAAGTCGGCTATTTGTCCTTCTTTGAAATCCCAAAACATTCCTTCGCTCAGACCGGACACAGTAGTGCATATTTCACCACTCAGGCGCATGGCGATATAGTCGCCGGGCAGCATGATTTTGTCGATTTGTTCATAGATGTTCGGTTCGTTTTCTTTTACCCATGCCAGTTTGGAAGCTGTAAAATTACCCGGTGAGTTCAACAGGTGAGCAAGGCATTTTTCTTGTCCCAACTCTTCGAAAGCCCGTTGTCCATAAGGTACGGCGCGTGAGTCACACCAAATGATGGCCGGGCGTAGTACATGCTGATTCTTGTCAACGCATACCAGTCCGTGCATTTGGTAAGAGATACCGATAGCATTTATTTCAGCACCGCTTACTCCGGAATCGGTTAAAATGGCAGCTGTCGCCAATTTCAGATTCTCCCACCAACTTTCGGGATCCTGTTCTGCCCATCCTTGCTTCACGGCAATAATGGGTGCTTCTGTCTTGGGGAAGAATGCTGAAGATAAACACTTGCCGCTTTCGGCGTTTACAAGGCTCGCTTTTACGGACGAGCTGCCAATGTCATAACCTAATAGATACATGGTATTATTTGAGTTTTAAAAGTTTAGTCTATAATTGAGGTTGAGGATGAAGTGAAGTTTTTTGCGATAGGTTATCTTCTCACCTTATTATATATTTTTTTGTCGAATTTGTAAAACCTTGCCGCTCGGTGCGCCACTCCTTGCTGACGTTCCTCTAATGGAACAACGTAATCCATCAACGCTATTTTTTTATGGAAATTGCGTACGTCTATGGGACGTGCATATATTAATTCGTAAAGCGTGCGCAATTGGGCAGCAGTAAATTTGCGGGGCAGAAGATCAAATAAAGCGGAGGGCTTGAAATCTACGTATTGGCGTATATAAGCCAATGCTTCACGAATGATGAGATTGTGGTCAAAAGCTAACTCGCCTACTTCGGAAAGGGGCACCCAACTTGCCTGAAAGTTGTCTAAGCTGCGGTTTACGGCACGGTCTATTTTAACCAGTGCCAAGTAGGCTACGGTGACAATTCTTTCTACTTTTGATTGCATCGCCCGTTCCAACCAATGTACATCTTTTGGGTTTTTTGTTCTGTCTTTTGAACCAAATGCTTTGAATTGCACCAACCCTACGTTCTTTACGCCAGTCAGCTCACACAGTACACGTTGGGCAGCTTCATCCAAGTCTTCATCCTGGTAGATAAGGCTTCCGGGTAACTTCATATCGTGAAATACCTGACCATCTTCTTCACCTATACGTTTGATGAGTAACACTTTCAACTGTTCTCCGTCGAAACCGATAACTACGCAATCTACTGAAATGTGATTGTTAGCTAACGGAAGTGTGTGTTCTGCGTTTTGCATGATAATGATTTATTAAAACGCTGCAAATATAGAGACATATATCAGTAAAAACAAGATAAAATAATATGTTATAAAACACTATTTCACAGCAAAATAGTTATCATATATTTTACAATATATGGTTATCGTAACATATACAATATATTATAATGTGTTATCGTACCACGTACAATATGAGTATTCATACGGTAATATGTGCATGCTTTTATAATGTTATATGAATACGGAATTAAGGATAAATGGCATTATTAGGTTTATCTTGTTTAAAAGGAAGGGACTCACAAGGAAAAGTCTTATAGTTGTGAAAACATGCAGTTTGTATATATGTGTTACTTCGCAGAAAGACTAACTTGTCCCAGCTCAGAAGGTACTGTAGCGGGGGATTGCTTCGAAGCCCTTTGGAGCATGGACGAAAGGGCCTCAGAGTACGCTCGGAAGGGCTTTCGAGCACGAGCCGTAGGGCTTTGGAGCAAACGGCTTGCAATGCGACAAGTTTTTGTATATACATTTTCTTTTGATTTGTAAGCAGATATGAATAAAAAGCGTACCTTTGCCACAAGATAATTAATAACGTAGAAAAAGAAAATGAAAGCATTTGTTTTTCCGGGCCAAGGTGCCCAGTTTGTAGGTATGGGAAAAGAGTTATATGATACCAATTCCTTAGCCAAAGAGTTATTTGAAAAAGCTAATGATATTTTGGGCTATCGCATTACTGATATTATGTTTGCCGGTACTGACGAGGAATTGAAGCAAACGAAAGTAACTCAGCCCGCAGTCTTTTTGCATTCTGTTATTACAGCCCTTTGCATGGGAGATGCTTTTAGGCCTGATATGGTGGCTGGTCACTCACTTGGTGAATTCTCTGCACTTGTTGCTGCCGGTGCATTAAGTTTTGAGGACGGTTTGAAATTGGTATATGCACGTGCTATGGCAATGCAAAAAGCATGTGAGGCACACCCCTCCACAATGGCTGCTATTATAGCTTTGCCCGATGAAGTGGTAGAACAGATTTGTGCTGAAGTATCTACACCGGATTGTGTTGTGGTTCCGGCTAATTATAATTGCCCGGGACAACTTGTTATCAGTGGTAATGTAGAGGCTGTAAATATTGCTTGTGAGAAATTGAAAGCTGCGGGTGCTAAGCGCGCATTGGTATTGCCGGTAGGTGGAGCTTTTCATTCTCCATTGATGCAACCTGCAAAAGATGAACTGGAAGCCGCTATTCAAGCTACTCCTTTCCATACACCTGTGTGTCCTGTTTATCAGAATGTAGATGCTAAACCGCATACTGATCCCGAAGAAATCAAGGCAAATCTTATTGCTCAATTGACTGCTTCCGTACGTTGGACTCAGGAAGTACAGCACATGTTGGCTGACGGTGCTGTTCATTTTACTGAATGTGGCCCAGGTAAGGCTTTGCAGGGTATGATTGCTAAGATTGCTAAAGGTATTGAGGGAGTAACTATAGAAGGAACAAATTAATAAGGTTATCCTTTTAAGATAAAAAAGCTACCGATAACTTCTCTAAGATTGATTTTCAAGGGAAGTTGTCTGTAGCTTTTAATTATATAATAGGGATATTCAGTAAATACTATAAAATTAGCCAACTAATTCATATATAAAGTATTGCGAATTAGTTTTTTGTATCTTTAGGTCTCCCCCGAAAATGAGGTTTGCCGCCAAAACGGGGAGAAATCCCAAACCCAGATATGGTAAAAATACAAAATATTTCCGAAATTCACCCGAC
>CALUJK010000029.1 GCA_944320945.1 uncultured Bacteroides sp.
CCATATCTCCCCGCCCTAATTCAAAAGTGAGGAAACGAGAGGTTGCACCGCTCATTGATGCATTTAAAAAGCCTAACATACCTACAACACCACCCACTACATTATAAATACCATAATCTTCTACACCCAATGTATTCAATACGATTCGGGATGTGTACAGCGACACCAACATGCTGAAAAGCATCCGCACGTACAACAGTAACGTGTTCTTCGCAATGCGTTTGGTATTTTCTACGTGAGAATTCATCCTTACTTTATCTTCCCAATAATCGTTTCAAAAACGAAGTTTTTTCTCTTTCTCCGCTATGGTGCACTTCATTCAGATACCGCTCATAACTCCACTTATTACGCACCATCTCATAAATCGCTCCCCAATCCGGCAGGCCGCCCAGATTGCAGTCATCAATGAATAGATCGGCGTTTATCTTACGGCAGGGGTTAACCGACATTTCGGTGGGCTGTTCGTCGGGATGATTGGCATTGACGGCATAGAACTCCAAACCGCGCTCCCGGCAGAATGCAATAGCGTCATTCAGGAGTTGACCTTCACGCACTGTCCACAGAATTAACAAGTGGCGTTCTGCCTGTAGTTTCTTCAGTGTGGCAATGGCGAAAGGACGCTCTTTTCCTATCTCAGGATATTTATGTTCGACTATCGTTCCATCGAAATCTACCGCGATAATCATGTCTTTTAGCCTTTTAAAATCAAATCTTCTTATTACCGAAAATTTTCACTTAACAGTGACTTGAATTTCACTTAACAGAAAAGCAGGTTTTACTTAACAGAAACCGTCCTTTTACTTAAGTGAATTTCCGCAAGGATTAAACTTACTGTTTCAAAGCGTTTTAAATTGAAAAGGTACTCCCCTATTTCAACAACTGGATATACTCCGGCTGCACTTCCACGGCAACGGTCAGGAAAGTGGGTAACTCCACAAACAAGCGCTTCACGCGCGAACCACGGATTTTTTGCAGGCAACCTTCGTATGCATTCAGAGGGCCTCCTATGATACGCACTTTCGCTCCTATCATGTCCGGAGTTATCTCTTCCGGAGTGTAATAGCAGGGATTTTCGGTGGCTTCAACCGCTTTGATGAAACGTTCCATATCGTCGTCACGCACTGTCATGGGGACGCGACAACCGCCACGCAGATAACGGTACTGAAATGTACTGACCCGTTCTACAATGGGGTCGATCACTTCGCGCTTGGCATATACAAAAAGCAAATCTTGCATAAAGGGAACTTTCTTGCGAACCGGCTTTCCTTGCTGACCTGTAAACAACTTCCACTTCATGGGAGTAAACACCTTAATATTCAATTCGCCAAGCATCTTATAGGCCGGCCATTTGGCATTACTCCGTTTAAGGTCACGCATCACAAACCATTTCGGCACACTATGGGCACGAACTACGGGAACAGGATGTATCAGGTTCTCTTTGTTTTCCATAGTGCTTCTACATTATTCAGTTTGTGGAGGAGCACATTTTCTAATCCTGCCTGTTTCTATAAATAATTAAAAAACAAGCAGTTACAGTAAACATACTAAAAAAAGTTTTGTCTTTTACCTAACATTGTTTCTTAACAGATAACTTTACACATTAATCAACTAATCCGTAAAATTATCGTGACCATCTCCTACTATGAGACAATCATTTGGTGGCAAAAGTACAAAAATATTTTACTCTTCAATCATATTAGCAAATTTATTTATCGATTTTGTTGAAAAAAAATCACTCATGTTGACCAATAAGATTATAATCGGTAAAACAATCAATTGAATATTAAATACTTACATAAACGACCATCTCATAGTAGGAGAGCAACTTTTTAATAAAACTTCTTCACATATTAAAAATTTTCCAGTATTTTACGATTAGCCTTATCCACCTCATAGGACTTAATAGAGTCCAGATAAATTTGTGTAGTTGTTTCCGAATCATGGCCAAGCCCTTCACTGATAACAGAGAGTGGAATATCTTTACTTCTCGCAATGGTAGCCCAACTATGCCGGCTATAATACAGAGACAACGGGACGGAAAGTTGTAACCGAGCGGCAATCTTTTTCAGATACCGGTTGATTTTCATCATCTGATTTTGATACTGACGACGTTCCGTACCGTCTTCGCGTTCGATAATCGGCAGCAAGTAGCGGGTAGTACTGGGCTTGCATTTGTCAAGGATGTCTTGCATCTGCCGGGTCCATTCTATAATCAGCAGTTGACCGGTCTTTTTCCTACGATAGGTCAGATAACCATCTCGCAAATCTG
Source organism: uncultured Bacteroides sp. (assembly GCA_944320945.1). Classification (GTDB taxonomy): domain Bacteria; phylum Bacteroidota; class Bacteroidia; order Bacteroidales; family Bacteroidaceae; genus Bacteroides. The sequence goes on from CALUJK010000029.1 coordinate 2,270, forward strand.
TTTTCCGAAGATATGCCATGTCCACGAATGACATACCCCGCGTGCAAAAGCTGAAAAGAAACATATCGCGCGCAAAGTCGCAGGCCGGCCGGGGCAAATCGAGTTCCTTTATCTTCTTGATTTCCGCAAAGGGAATGCTACGTTTAATTGTCTTATCCATTCCGCAGAACACATGCCTGAAAGGGCGACGGTCCGGCGTCAGCCCTCTTTCGACGGCCAACCGATAATTGGTGCGCAGGATGCGCATATAAAAAGAGGTAGTGTTGTGCGACAGACCGCGGTTTCTCAACTCCGCTTCATACAATTCCAACAACTCGGAGTCCATCCGGTCGAATGTCAAGTCCACGCCTTTCCGGAAATTCATGAAACTGTTGAGCGTTGCCTGATACGTTTCGCTGGAACGCACCTTGCCTAACTGCCTCTTATGCAAGATTTGCGCGTTAATAAAATTGAA
>CALUJK010000030.1 GCA_944320945.1 uncultured Bacteroides sp.
TTGTTACGATGTTTGGTCTTCTTATCCTCAATCATATATTTTTCCTGTTGCAATGCAAATTCCTTGCAAAAATCATCCGCCATACAATAAATCTCTGTAACTTTAGACTCTGGAAACATAGTGGTAATCGTTTAAATATTATAATTGGGTACTATAAATTTAATACTTTTATCGCTATGTTCCTAATTATCAGAAAAATATATTTATTCTTATTTCGAACTCACGTTAACTTTATAATCAGAATATGATTCTCCACGCTTCTTATTAGAGAAATAGCGCAGCCAGAAAGCATTCGATTTTCATATTTCCAGAAATAATATGAAGTTATCACCCTGGTTCATTTTAATCCTCAATCGATCTCATCCTTGTATAAAGGAGGAAACTGTAGGAAATACTAACTTAGAAAGACAAACGGAAAGTACAACGCACTCCATGATTTTGGACGTCCGGATGATTGCGGTAATTCAGACGCCAAACGTAATCTATACGCATAATCTTAAAGATGTTCTCAATACCTACGCTAGCTTCCATATAAGGCGTCTTATCCATAGCATAAGAGCCTTCAGGAAACGCATATAACCCTTCGCCATTCTTAAACGGATTATTCTTATCAGTCAAATGTCCCCAAAGTCCACGGAAGCAGAATACTTCTCTCCACTTCAACTTCTTTATAAGAGGGATGCGGTTAAACAACAAACCGTTCATGTAATAAGTGACATCCCATGATGCATACTCGTCATTAATAAACTCCATGGCATTCATATTCGTATAACTTTCCGGCTGAATGGTGTAAGTCAGGTTGGCATTGGGCAGAATAAGCAACGGATATGGCACTTTATTCCATACTTTACCAGCCTTGGTAATGAGATCTACATAACCGAAAGCTGAAAACCAGAAACGTTTCTGCAAACCTATCTCCGTGCGATGATAATCGAATGACGAACCTAACAAGCCTTTCTTTGCCATGGTGTGGCTAAAGTTGAAAATCCATGCATCAAATGTAATAGGAATACGCTGGTCATGTCCCTGATAGAATTTCTCATTATGGGCATAACGGAATTTCAATTCCAGTTCCGTCATATCGTAATGATTTATCGGAGTGACAGAACCATCTGTCTCTATGCGGTTGAACTCAGAATAGCGAGTGGCATACTCACGACGATTACGAACAGAAGCGCCATAGGCTATTCCATTGTAATGCTCGCGATAGTAACTCAACTCCGCACGCCGCATATAAGTGGCACGCGTATCTTTCTTACGCTTAATGGCAAGCATGACATTATCCTTGCTGGTGTACATGTATTGCTGTCCCAGTTTATTGATGTCATACATATACTCAAAGGTCAGCGAGTGAATTGGAAACTCTCTACGGTAGTCCTTGCGGTCGTTAAAGGAGTACTCCACAAAGGCGTCATACTTCATCTTCTTATCACGCGTACCATACGCTGCATAACCGCCCAAGAAGAGATTCTTACTAAACACAGGGGTTGTCACGCCACCGACACGGAAGCGGGCTCCTTCAATAGCATTACCACTGATAGTGGAGTTCATCGGACCGAGCTCAAATTTATTCTTTCGAGCATCTTTATTCACCGGTACATAACCCGAAACAAGAACAGAGACAATTTTTTCTGTTACAGCAAAAATCGGGACAGAACGCAAACGGCTCATCATCTTTTCTACCGTGTTAGCCTTTTGCGGTACAGAATCCGGACGGCTGCTTTCCCAGAAATCGGAACTTTGTCGATAAGCCCCTCTCTCAACAATAATAGGAGCACTGTTTTCAAAGATTAGAGCTTCCTCACCACGAGGCGGGTCAAAAGAATGGTTGCGATAGACATTCAACCGCTGGGCATACATGCCTTTGGACTTTTCTGTCAGTTTAAAGTTCACACTAATGTCATTTCGCGTCAGAATGCGAGTGTTATCCGGAGTACGCACAAAATCCTGTTCAATGACCATGCGGGAAATAAAGTTCAGGTTAATATCCTTAGGTACGTTCAGTACCGCTTTCCGCACGAAATAAGTAGAATCAAGTGTCACATACAAATGTCCCGTAAAACCGAAAGACTCCGAATTGAAAGGAGCAAAGCCTAAATCAACACATGGCTGGCCGTCTATCTGTAAAGAATCGAGTAAATAGTACTTATAAAACGCCGGGCCGATTGTAGACAACGGACTGACAAAGCGCTGCAAGAACAACGGAATGTTATTCTGGAAAATGTCGACTTCTTTAAAAACTTCATTCAAAAACTGCTGAAAGCCATCACGCGACAGGACTTCATCTACCCCCGAAGACTTATCGCCTTTTACCAATCGTTTTTCTGTTTTCGGTTCTTTACGATAATAGATGGACTCAACCTTTTCTTTCTCCGAAATAGGAAGAATCGTTGTTCCTGCATCAAGTGTGTCAACAAACTCAGACAAAAAATCGAACTTACTGGTCTTACCCTCTTTCTTGGGTTTCGGCTTATAATCGTTCATAGCTATGAGAATCTTCTCATATTGGTCATAGCTATAATAATTATGATTACGCGGGTCATTGCTCTCACGAGAAGCAATGACCTGCTTAACAAACTGAACGGCCGGATTGTCCTTACGGCTATATTTTTCCCGCTGGGGTTTCACTACCACTTCGCTCAAAGCAATACCACTGGGAACCAATTGTATTTTCAAATTCTGGCTGTGGCCGGGAGAAATCATCAACTGCTTTGTGTCATATCCCAAATAGGAAATCTCAAGTGGCTTGCTCGTCACTGTTGTAGGGAATGAAAAATGTCCCTCCTCATCGGTGGCGCCACCTATTGTCGTTCCCTTAAATATGACGGAAACATAAGGCAACGGTTCTCCAGTAACAGAGTCGGTCACGATACCTTCCACTCTTATTCCCTGTCCGTGGGCTACCACAGCCATGAGCAAAGGCATCAGTAATAAAACAATCTTTCTTCCTAAATAATGCATTAATACCTCTATATAGATGAACTGGGGATTTCAAGAAACTTAGCCTGCCACTCGCGGTAGTAATCGGGTCTTTCTACCATGAGTTGGCCTTCGCGATCAATAAAGAGTTGCGTAGTGCTTCCCTCGGCACACAGCATATGGTCGCACTCGCGATACACCTCATACCGGTAATCGAGCCGTGCTCCGGGTTTATAAATGTAGTGCGTATGAATTACTGCTACATCATTAATAACCAATGGTGCATAGTACCTTACATGCATATCATAAATAGGAGCGTAGATACCGGCTTCCTGCATATCAGCATAGCCGATGCCTGGATAATGACGTCCGAATGACTCACGCCCATCCTCGAAATAGGTGACATATGACCCGTGCCACACTCTACGCATGGAATCTATCTCACTAAACTTTACTTGCACACGGCAGATGTCTTCGAGTTCTTTCATGATAAAAAAAATTATATCTTTCCGCCTTATGTATACAGCCCGCCATTAATAGAGACCACATTTCCGGTGATGTAACTGGCTTGAGGCGATGCCAAGAAGCCGACAAGTTCTGCAACCTCTTCAGGAGTACCAAACCGGTTAGCAGGAATCAGCTTTTTCAATGCGGCCTCATCAAGCCCCTCCACCATATCTGTCTTAATGAATCCGGGAGCAACGGCATTTACAGTAACATTCTTACGTGCTACTTCTTGTGCCAATGCCTTCGTTGCAGCAATAATACCTCCCTTGGCAGCTGAATAGTTAGTCTGTCCCGGCAGTCCTTTCAAACCACTGACACTAGCCATATTAATAATACGGCCAAATTTATGTATCAGCATAGGTTGCAACAAAAGCTGTGTAACGTTGTAAAATCCTCCCAACGTAATATCGAGCACCCGACTCCAATCTTCTGCCGGCATAAAAGCCAAAATATTGTCTCGTCGTATACCGGCATTATTCACAAGCACTTCAATATACTCTTCCGGATGGGTGGTCTGCCAAGCTTCGACGGCATCGCACGTTTGCTGACGGTTACTTACATCAAATGCCAGTACTTCGCCGTCCTGTCCTGCTTGTCTTACCAGTTCCAAGGTTTTCTCTGCCTCAGTTTGGTTACTTACACAATTGATTAGAATATGGTAACCCATTTGAGCCAGCTTTACACAAACTGCACGGCCAATACCGCGGCTACCTCCAGTTACTAAAGCATACTTCATTGTTATCTCCTTTTTTATTTTTCAATTATATTACTCCATATCCACTCTCTTCCCAAAATCTCCGCACAAGTGAAAAGTGATGTCATAGTAACACCATGCACCCCATGTAACATGAGATTCTGCCCCGTAAGCAGCAGATTAGGGATGGGAGTGCGAGGAGAAAGCATAGTCAACATTGCATTGCGGTAATCTTTACGCAAGCCATAAGCAGATCCTTCAGGGGTAAGTGTATAATCGCGATAGGTCAAAGGGGTACTGACGTAACGTTTATCCACCATGTCCCGCAATCCGGGAAAAGCCTGTTCTGCCAAAAGAATACACTCATCAGCCATACGTTCTTTCATCTGCTTATACGCATCGCCACGACGGCCAACTGCTGTATCGCTCCAAGCTTCACAATCGCTCCACGCCATTGGGGTCAGCAGATCTATCTGACGGGCATATTGGCTGCCATCCTCCGGCACCCGGCAACTTATCATGACACCACTCACCGGATGATTCTCCTTATAAAACGTCCATACATCAGGCTGCTTATACACATACTGATTCCAATTAAAATAGGAAAGTTGCTGTGGTTTCAAAAGCAAGGATACCGTACACATGCCAAACGTATTCTCCAAACGAGCAATGCGGTTACGGTAGACTTTCTTCATCTTGTCACTCTGCTTCACCCACCTACAAGTAACAGCCGGATGCACATCACTTATAAATAAGTCAGCCTCATAAGTTTCTCTATTCGCACATATAGCAGCAACCAGTTTCCCGTCTTTCTCTACCAGTTCTTGTACTTCTGCACGGCAAATCACTTCACCCCCATGCTTACGGATTCCATTAAGCAACGAGTCTACAATCTGTGAACCATCTCCCTTCAAACGCCAGCTGCTTTCTATGAAGCTACTGTTCCCGTGTGCAAAAGTAAACAAAGGCAAAGACTCTTCACGCAACTCCATTTTCAAGGATGTCCCACTAACGACATTCACAAGCAACGGATCATGAAAAGTCTCCTTCAAATAGTGATAAGCGCTCCTTTCATACAAATCAGCAGGGAAAGATGACTCATCCGCCTGAGGATTCAATGCCGCAAGCTGTTGCTTGTCGGAATACATCAACATATCGGTATAGCTTTTCAGCGCCGACCGTTCAGCAGGGAAATCCATCGCCAATGTTTCGGCAAAGACATCATACCCTTGCGAGAACACAAAATTACGCGCTCCTATCATCACACGGTCGAATCCTTCATCCAAGCGTTGCCAAGGAAGATTCAACAATCCCAAATATTTAAATGCAGCATATAGAGATTGCCCCTCAGCCAAGCCTCCCACATAGTGAAAGCCGGTATCAAAAGACATCCCATCGCGCCGATAGCTTTGAATGCAGCCACCCGCTTGTGCTCCTCTTTCCAACAGAAGCACCCGCTTACCGGCACGTGACAGGATATAGGCACATTCCAATCCTCCCAAACCACTGCCTATAATGACTACATCGTATTTCATCCCTCTCTGTTCTAATATTATAAACCGAACTTAACGGACAACCATGTTCCCTTTATACTCCATATACACGTTTTCCGCATCGGCAATACGTGCTACGACAGTATATCCTTGCTCTGTAGGTGCCACCTGAACTGTCACATCCACATTCGGGCAAGCAGTCGGAGTGGCAACCGTAGTCAACCGGCACTGCTTAATCGTACTTATCAACAGCTTCTTTCCGGTCAGCAACATTGCGCATTCCTTAATGGTCTCAATATTGCACACTCCCGGACAAACCGGTTCACCGGGAAAATGTCCACGATATACATCACAATCAGGCAGAATAGAAATATGGAATACACCAGACATTCCATCCACCTGTTTATCAACTATCTTGTAATATCTATTTTCGAGCAACATAGACATAATTCTCACCGATTTTGCCGGATAAATATCTTCATTTGCGTATCTGCTACCACCTCATCTCCGACAGAGGTCTCACCACTGATAATCGTCACTCCATCCACCTCCGCACCCATAATAATCTTGGTACGAAGTTCATCGCCTACATAAGGGCGACGATAGCAATGGAACTTCTTCACTTCACCTATATACCCTACAGGCGGAGTTGTAGCACCGGCTTCAAGAGCCTTGTGTCCTGCAAAGGCGGAAGCCGATTGAGCAATATGCTCTATCAGTCCCGGTTCAGCCAATAACCCATCTTCATCTATGAAATAGTTATCAGGTCTGACAGTCAGAACAGTTTGTGCCACATCACCGTCCACATCCATGAGCTTATCCACCATACGGATAGGCTCACGTTGTGGTATCAGTTTGGTTATCTCTTCACACATCATGCCGCACCGAGGTGAGACTCTATGTAGTCGTAGAGATTATTAAACGTCTTTATTTCCCGCAATTCAGATACGGGGATTTTAATTTTATAAGTCTGTTGAATAATGGCAACCAAATCCACAAGACTCAGACTATCCAGCGAAAGGGTCTCTCTGACATTTGCTTCGGGTGTAAACAAAGCTGCATCTACTTCAAATTCATCTGCCAGCAAGGCATTCACTTTAGCTACGATATCTTCACGTGTCATAATCAGTTTTTTTAGTTTTACGTTTATAATATATATTATAGATTCTTTATGATAAGCGTTGAATTGGTTCCTCCAAATCCGAATGAATTAGAAAGGAACATGTCGAAATGCGCCTCACGCGTTTCCGGCAATATATTGAGACAAGCCGAATCTTCATCGGGATTTTCAAAGTTGATATTGCCGGCAATGAAGTCGTTCTTCATCATCAACGTCGAATAAATCAACTCACTGGCACCGGCCATCCACATTTCATGACCCGTTTGGCTCTTTGTAGAAGTAACAGGCACTTTGTAGTCACCAAAAATACGTGCTATTGCCTGTGCCTCACGACTATCGCCAATGCGTGTAGACGTAGCATGCGCATTAATATAGCCAATCTGGCGCAAGTCTACCCCACCATTCTGCAAACAGAGCTCCAAGGAACGAGCCGGTCCTTCTACATTTGGGGTAGAAATATGGTCTCCATTGCCCGAAAATCCCCAGCTGATAATCTCCGCCAAAATAGGAGCGCCACGTTTCACTGCATGCTCATAACTCTCCACAATGACAGTAGCAGCACCACCTCCGGGCACTAAACCATCACGGTCGCGGTCAAATGGACGACTTGCTTTAGTCGGTTCATTTTCACGAACAGAGAACGACTGTATACCATCAAAAGAAGCCACTCCGTAAAGATTTGCTTCTTGTGCTCCACCACATACTACACAATCCTGCATACCGCTACGAACCAGCAAATATGCCAGACCTACAGCTTGCGAGCCAGACGCACAAGCAGCCGAAGCAGTCAAATTGATGCCACGCAGCTTAAACAAGCAGGCTAGATTCATCGTCACAGTTGAGTTCATCGATTGGAAAATTGCCCCACTTCCACAAGCAGCCGTGTCATGAAACTCACGAAATTTATCGAGCGCATGCATGGTAGCTTCTGCCACCGAGTCGTTACCATAGATAATGCCCACTTCGTGCGAATCAATATACTCTTGATCCAACTTGGCATGCTCAAGTGCCGCACGTGTGGCCATATAAGCATACTGTGCTTCTTCGGGCATAAATTGCCGCAAGTTACGCGATACATAAGGTTTCAAGTCAGGAAGCTCTACATTCGCACATAGAGCAGAACGAAATCCGGCTTCCTTGCGTTCCGGACTAAAGATAATACCGCTCTTCCCTGTATAGAGCGAATCGCGCACCTCTTCAAGCGTTTTTCCCAAGCAGGACCATATTCCCATGCCTGTTATCACTACTCTTTTTTCCATAGTCTTATCTTGATTTATATACCTTTCTTATAACAGCGTCTTCTTTTTGTAAACGTAGGATTTAACGGTTTCCATTGCGACAGTTCTTTCACGTTGTCCTCCAACTGTGGGCCTGTTTCAGCACATACAAAACCAAACTTATTATAAATAGGAATCAAATCGGCAAAGAACAGTGCATTCACTCCCAATCCCTGATAATCGGGACGCACAGCTACCAGAAACAGCTCAGCTTTTGTTTCACGCTTCCACCTCAATGCTCGAATCAGATGGAACCAGCCCCAAGGAAACAAACGACCTTTTGCCTTACGTAAAGCGTGAGACAAACTAACCATCGTTATAGCCACTCCGATAAGTTCACCCTGCTCATTCTCAACGACAGGTATCATTTGCCAGTCCAGCAAGGGCACATAACGTTTCAGATATGTATCAATCTGGCGGTCTGACAACTCCGTATAGCCAAAAAGAGGAGCATAGGCCTCATTCAACAATTTGAAGACTTTCCGTCCATACCCTTTAAGCGCTTCATCTGTATTCAATTTCCGGACATGCAAACCGAACATTTCTTTCGATAAACCTGCCACACGAGCATATTTCGCGGGCACCTCACGAGGCACTTCGATACGTATCTGCAACCAGTCTACTTCTTTCTCGTAGCCCAGCGCTTCCATATGCTTAGGGTAATAAGGATAATTATAAATCGTTACCATCGAACCCATCTGATCAAAATCCTCTACAAGCATTCCTTCCTTATCAAAGTCAAAGATGCCCATAGGCCCTTGTATACATGTCATGCCCCGCTCTTTACCCCATTGCTCTACAGCATTCAGCAAAGCAGCAGACACCGCATGGTCGTCGATAAATTCGATGAAACCGAAACGAACATTTTTTGTATGCCATTTTTCATTGGCATGATGATTGATGATACCGGCAATACGACCTACCACTTCTCCCGTTTCATCATCACAGGCTATGAATGGCTGTATTTCCGAGAATTCAAGTCCTGCGTTCTTCTTTGGATCGAATGTCTCACGAATATCCATATCCAAGTCAGGAACATAATACGGACAATCTGCATACAGCTGTTTAGCAAACCGTATAAAACTGTCCATTTCTCGTTTTGTCTTAACCTTTTTTACACTTATCCTTTTCATAATGAGGGCACAAAGTTAGGAAAGTTTTTCCTATTACTGCAATCTGTCAAAAAGAAATATACATTATAGAACATATTTAAAGACATCAAGAATATTGAAGTAAAAAAGCGAAACCCCGCATGTGAAAGACATACGGGGTTTCATATAAACTGATAATCAACTTATTTCACAATAGAGTACGAGCACTGCGTCAAGTCTTCCGCACGCGAGCTGCCACCTACCATCAGGTCATATTCTCCTTCACACACATGCACCGTATTTGTAGAAGCATCCCACCATTCCAACTCTTTGTCTCCCAAAGAGAAAGACACCTCTACTGTTTCTCCGGCAGGAATCTTCACACGTTTAAAGGCACGCAATGTCTTTATCGGACCATCCGTATCGTCATGCTTGCGCAAATAGACTTGCACCACTTCTTCACCATCGCGTTTTCCGGTATTGGTCACGGGAACAATCAGGCCAAGATTCTGTCCTATCTTCACACTCGCATTATCCAAAGCAGGCTTTCCGTATGCGAAAGTAGTATAACTCAATCCATATCCGAATGAGAACAGAGGTTTCTGCGTCATATAACGATAAGTGCGCCCGACCATATTGTAATCTTCGAAATCTGGAAGTTGTGAATTATTGCGATAGAAAGTCACCGGTAAACGCCCGGCAGGATTGTAATCCCCAAAGAGTACATCAGCTACCGCTGTTCCGCCTTCCTGACCCGGATACCATGCCTGTAACAAAGCAGCACATTTCTTCACTTCCGGCTCCAAGCCAATCGGAGAACCTGAGCAGTTTACGAAAATCACCTTCTTACCGGCACGCACCAAAGCATCTACCAGCTCACGCTGCACAGCCGGTAACTCAATGTCTGTCCGGTCGCCTTTCTTGAAGCCCGGCAGATTAACACCCATCTCCTCACCTTCCAGACTGGGAGAAATACCACCTACAAAGACCACGACATCGGCCTCTTTCACCCGTGCCACAGATGCCGCTAAATCCACCTCTTTCTTAAAACCAAGGTCGAAGTTCAATTGGGCATCACTACGGAAATATTCATAATCCAATTCGATATCATACGATTTCCCGGCCTCTACCGTCAAAGCATAAGTCACTTGACGCCCGCCATGCTTATTCGAAAAGCCTTTTACTTCTTTTCCATCGATACGTAAACGGCCAAAGCCATAACTATATATTTCAAAGACTATCTCACCAGACTGTTTAGGAGTAAGCACACTGTTATAAGTCGCTGAGAAATCTGTCAGATTGACACCCGGAGCAAACACCGTAGCGCCCGATGTGCAGAACTGGAAAGGAGTCGTTACCTGCGTTACGGTCACCGGTTCACCATTACGTTCCAAGTTGTTCCAATAACGGGCAGTGAAACCCGGCTTGCCATCGGCAGTCTTGCACCAGCTAAACACACTTTCTATCAATGTACGCTCCACCCACGGGCAACCTTGTTCATAAATCAATTTATCATCCGGTCCCAATGCCTTGCGTATACCCTCAAGTATGGTCACCGTGTGCGAGGGCATACCATTATAATTACCCCATTGCATCACCGAGTCATTAGCATTCGGTCCCATAACGGCCACCGTCAGTCCGCCGCGTTTCAAAGGCAATGTATTATTCTTGTTAGTCAACAAAGTCATTGACTTACGCGCCATATCCAGTGCCAGTGAATCGTGTTCATCCGATGAAACCACAGAGAGCGGTATCTTGGTCCATGAGACTTCAGCCGGGTCGTCCATCTCGCCCAAAGCGTAGCGAGCTGCCAGCAAACGTTTCACAGACACATCTACTGCCTTCTCATCTATCTGTCCGTTTTTCACGGCCTCCACCAGCTGTTTGTAACTGGAACCACATTCCAGGTCGGTACCGCTCAGCACAGCAGCAGCCGATGCCGAAGCCGCATCCGGATGAGTATGATGACCACGTTCGTTATAGAAGTCGGCTATAGCACCGCAGTCCGACACCACAATACCCTTAAATCCCCACTCCTCACGCAGAATCTGCATCAGCAGGCGGTCACTGCCGCAACAAGGGTCACCTTCAAAACGATTGTACGCGCACATCACTTCTTTTACGTCTGCCTCTTTCACCAATGCTTCGAAAGGCGGCAAATAAGTCTCATGCAAATCGCGCGGTTTGATATTCTCTGCATTGAACGAGTGACGGTTCCATTCCGGACCGGAGTGAACGGCAAAGTGCTTGGCGCAAGCATGAAGTTTGTCATACTTACCATCATTTTCTCCTTGCAGCCCTTTCACGACCATTACTCCCATACGACTGGTCAGATATGGATCCTCACCATATGTTTCAATACCACGTCCCCAACGTGGGTCACGGAAGATATTCACCGTAGGCGTCCACACCGTCAGTCCTTGATAACGTTCATAACTACCTTGCGAAGCATAATACGTATTTTTGGCACGAGCCTCATCAGACACCGCCGTAAAGACATTGTACACTGCATCAGGCTCAAACGTTGCCGCCATACCGATAGGTTGCGGAAAGACTGTAGCTAATCCGGCACGTCCTACCCCATGCAACGCTTCATTCCACCAGTTATACGGCTTAATGCCCAACCGTTCCACCGGTTTGGAACCATCCATCATAAGCGTTACTTTCTCTTCCAGCGTCAGTTCTTTCAACAATGCCTCCGCACGCTCATCGGGAGAGAGGGAAGTGTTCTTGTAAGCAGGCTGTCCGCAGCCGACGAGTGCCAGGAAGGGAAGCAGATAGAGATGTTTTCCTTTCATAGATTCTTATTTTAAGTTAGTAATATTCTGTCTGTCAGCAAAGATAGGAAGAAAAGCGAGAAGAGACGGAGACTATCTGACGCAAAACGTGTATTTATTGACACCCGCGCTTGCCATTCTCCGCAGAAAGCCTTTTCTTTGTATCATAAAGCCATTTTTCTATGCAACTATCTGAATCTACCCTACGTTTTATCCATGACCACCGCAGGGACGACGTACACACATTAGCACTGCAAGCCGCCAGATATCCCGAAGTTTCCATGCCTGAAGCACTCACTCAAATAGCGGGATGGCAAACACTTCGCGACAAAGTTCCCTCATGGGCAGCCGTAGAAGATTTACTTTACCCGCCCCACTTGCCTTTGGAGCAATGCTCGTCCGAACGGACAGCCCTTTACAAAGCCTCTCTTCTGCCTCCGGGAGATACATTCACCGATCTCACCGGCGGTTTCGGCATCGACTGCACATTCCTTGCCACCCGTTTCCGCCAGGCAACGTATGTAGAACGGCAAGACATACTTTGCGACCTGGCACAACACAACTTTCCGCTACTGGGGCTGACGCACATTCACATTTGCCATACCGACAGCACGGAGTACCTCCGCCAAATGGCTCCCGTGGACTGCATTTACCTCGACCCCGCCCGGCGCGACCATCACGGAGGAAAAACAGTGGCCATAGCCGACTGCGAGCCGGATGTGTCTGCACTTGAATCGTTGCTGTTAGACAAAGCACGCCGCGTATTGGTCAAGCTATCCCCCATGCTGGATATTACCTTGGCACTACGTGACTTGCATTATGTACAATCCGTCCACATCGTATCCGTAGCCAACGAATGCAAAGAATTACTATTCCTGTTGGAACGCACAGCCGAAAGCATACAGACCGATGAGATACCGTTACATTGCACCAATTTACTGCCCGACGGTTCCGTTCAGACCGTCGTCATCACCCGCCATCAAGAGCAAGAGAACAATTACCTCTTGGCTTCCACTCCCGAAACATGGCTATATGAGCCCAATACATCACTATTAAAAGCCGGCGCATTCCGTAGTATTTCTTCTATATATAAAGTAAAGAAGCTACACCCCAGCAGCCATCTCTACACATCTGCCGAACGGGTAACAGACTTTCCCGGTCGTACGTTCCGCATCACAGGTTGGTGCAATTTCAACAAACGAGAAATTAAAACCCTGCTAAACAACGAGCAAAAAGCAAACATCACCGTTCGCAACTTCCCCTCTACCGTAACCGAACTTCGCCGACGGCTAAAGTTATCAGATGGTGGAGACAGCTATCTCTTTGCCACAACTATTGGGAATGACAGGAGGATATTGATACGGTGCGTACGAGAGTAAAAAAGGAGTATATCGCGAGTGCGCGATATACTCCCAACGCAAAGAATGTCCAACAGAATCTCACGACTATGCGTAGACATTATCTAACAATTTGATTTTTATTGTTGTGGTAACCCATAACCATTCGTTACATTTCCACCAGACTGATTCAACACCTCGAAAGGTATCGGATGATAATAACGCGGAGCTGTCGTTCCATCGCCAATACCGGACAAGATATTACGGTCGTAAATGTCATCCTTGTATTCTACAATTGTAACGCCCCAATTTGTTTTAACATATCCATCAGCTTCCAAAGCAGCTGCTTCGGGACCTTCCGGATCAATATACTCGAACAAACCTTGGATAGCCAAATTATGAGCCGTACCCTTTACTTTCCCGTTCAGTTCGGCTATCGTAGAAAAGTCAAACTGCCCTCTCCAACCGGGGAAATTGGTCGGATCGTTCGGGTCGGCGTCATACGTCAAAGTCTCGTCTCTTTCCACTAATTTCGTCCAAATGTAATTAGAGATAGTCTTGCCATTTGGGAAGTCATAACGTCCGTTTGCTTCGAGGCCGGCAATCATTACTTTCATCTCTTCACGAACTTTCAACGCTCTTTCGGCAAACTTACCGGAACGGATCATGTCCCAACGGATGTCGCCGGAAGCTATTAGTTCGCGCTTACGTTCTGTCCAGATATCATCCAACAATTGTTCACCGCTGCTGCTCAAATCGTGATTGGTATCACCAAAGGCACGACGACGAATCTGATTTACCAGGTCACGTGCCTCATCATCTTTGCCCAGCATCGCCTTTACTTCAGCCTGCATCAATGTCAGGTTGGCCACTCCTAAGATAGGATAGTTATAGCCTGCATTGCGCTGTGCCTGGTAGTAGGGCAACGGCATGCGGTTCTCGTCCCACTTATTGTTAGAGATGCCGCCGTCCAGTTTGCTACCCGCCTTGAACGAAAGGATCGCCTCGTTTCCGTCGCCATTGCTACCGGTCACCGTCATGCTGACGTCACGGCGCTTGTCGCCATCCTCGAAACCGGTGTAGTAGAACGTCGGGATGATGCGCACCGCGCCAAATGCCTTGCACGGAGCGGCATTACTGCTACCGCCGCCGGATGGACGTCCCTGACTGTAAGTCAACTCGCCCGGTTGGGGAATGACGTTACCAATCTCGAAGATAGACTCCGAGCTATAAGTCTTATCTGCAAAAGCCTGATAGTACACTTGGAACGGATTGTTGGCATAGCCTCTGGTATCCGTCGTAATCAACGCAGAAGTTCCTTTATGCTCGTTCAATGCATAGCCAAAATATTCCTCGGCAATTTTATAATAATCCAAGTAGTCGGTACGACGGGCATACACACAGTCGTTGGCTTCCACGCCTTGCGTCTCGAACTGCACGTCGCCATAGAGTCCGTCCACATCCGTGCGGATAGTCTGCCAACCACCGGCATAAAGGGCTATCTCACCAATCAATGCATTGGCGTATGTACGTGAGATACGCTCGGGATTGCTGATGGAACCACTGCCCAAATCCCACAACTGGCCTTCTACACGTTTCAAGTCCTCGATGAGATTATCGAAAATCTCGAAACGGGAGGTCAACGAATATTCATCTACTACGGAGTTTTCAATGCCGTAGGGCACATCACCGAAGTGTCTTACCAACTCGAAGTAGCAGAAAGCCCGGAATGTAATGGCCTCGGCATAAAGCTGCGTCCAGTCCGTCACTTCACCGGAAGCCACATCGTTCTTATATTCATCCTTCCCGGCAATGATTGCTGCCACACGGGCTGCACGGGAGAGAGATTTATACAAACTGTTGAATTGCGTCTGCTTGGCAGTAATCACTTCGCTTTCCGGTAGCAGCATGGCAATAATATTGTTAGGCGAATTGGATTCAGGATAATATTCCACATCCGAACCACAAGGGTCACCATAATTATAGTTACCACCGGAAGCTGCATTACCACGGTATTCAGCATACGCCCACGACAAGGCTTTGAAAGCCTCGGTCGGACTGGAAGTTACAAAGGCATCATCCGTATTAGAAGGGGACGATACATCCAAATAGTCACTACACTGTGCAAAGCTCATGCCCAACATCAGTGCAAAAATGGATTGAAATATCTTTTTCATACTTATTTTCTTCTATTTGATTTAAGATAATTAGAAACTTAGATTCACACCTACAACGAACGAACGTGCACGTGGATAGGTACCCCAGTCAAGACCCGGCGTGGGATAAACGGCGTGATTCAGGTTCGCATTGGAGTTTACTTCGGGGTCGAGGCCGGAATAACCGGTGATGGTAAATACATTGTAGATACTGCCATACACGCGCAGGTTACTGATACCTGCTTTGCTGACTAAGATCTTAGGCAACGTATAGCCCAGCGTCAATGTACCAAGGCGCAGGTAAGAACCGTCTTCGATGCCCAGCGTAGAGACAATACCCGTTTCGTTGTAGCCCAACGGAAGCGATGCATTGGCATTCAAGGCGTCCAGTTCGGCAGGCTCTGTGATACGTACCAACTGACCATCGCGAATATCGTAAATCTTATACGAGTTCTTCACTATCGCCAGCTTGTTTTCGTAAGCGCCTGCTTCCTTGCCACCATAGAGAGAAGCCAGCTTGTTGACATTGTAGATTTCATTGCCATAGCTCCAGTTGAAGTACAGGCCCAAATCGAAGTTCTTATAAGTAGCGTTGACATTGAAACCGCCGGTGTGCACCGGATTCATATCGCCGATGACGCGGTAGTCTTCCTGGTCGATAACTCCACTGTCGTCCATGTCACGGAACTTCGGCATACCCGGATAAGCAACTTGTCCTGCCGGACGATCCTTTCCATCGGTAACACCATGGAATGCCTGGATGACAGTAGTGCTCAAATCGGGCACATTTTCTTTCAACGTATAAACACCGTTGTTGTAAATAAAGTCGTTAGTGGTATAGAACCCGTCGTAAATCAAACCACGCACCAAGCCTACAGCTTCACCTTCCATCAAAATATAGTCGTTGCTGGGGTTGCCCTGTGATACCCATGCAGTACCGTAAATGCCGGTGATGCCATCGGCCAGTTCGTCCACCTTATTCTTATTGAAGTTAATGTTGGCACCGGCTGTGATGTTCCAATCCTTGTTTTGGAATATAACACCGTTCAACGAAAGTTCAAGACCACGGTTGCTGGTCTGTCCTATATTTTTGTAAGTAGAAGTAAATCCCGTAATACCCGGCAACGGCGTATTCATCAACAGGTCTTTCGTTGTATTCCAATAGAGGTCGATAGAACCCCACAAGCGATTGTTCAACACACCGAAGTCGATACCGAGGTTACGAGTGATGGTGGTTTCCCACTTCAAGTCGTCATTTGCCATCTCTTCGGAAGTCATATCATACGAACCGAGATAGGAATTGTTCATGCCATACTGCCAGCGCTGGTCGGTTTCTGCCGCCCATGTCTGTGACCAGAGGTCGGAGTCAATGCCGTCGTTACCTACCGTACCGTAAGAGAAACGCAGTTTCAGGTTATCCAACCAGTTGATATCTTTCATAAATTCTTCCTCGGACATACGCCATGCCACAGCAGCTGCGGGGAAGTATCCCCAACGGTTACTGGGAGCGAACTTGGAAGAACCGTCGGCGCGGAACGTCACGGTCAGCAAGTAGCGTTCGAACAAGTTGTAGTTGGCACGCGCAAAGAACGAGAGAATGCGGCTCGGTGTGCTGATGCTGGAAGAGAAGTTGGTTTTCAACGAAGCATCCTTGTCATATTGGTTCACCATGGCAAAGGCATTCTCCTTGGTAAAGTTAGCGGGGAAGTGGTCTGCCTGAACACGGAGTTGCGTACCGCCGGAGTTTGTCACCTCATGACCCAACAGGATGTTCAGACGCTGGTCTTCGTTGATGTCAAGATCGTAGCTCAACGTATTCGTCCAACGCATGTTCCAACTGTCGGACTTAATGAAGTCTTCCACGTCGCCGGCATAGAGTTTCTCGCCTGTCTCATCATCCAAATAGTTATTATAGATAGCACCGCCCCACTTTTCTGTCTGCTTCCAGCCACGGCTCATGCTCAAGTCCGTATGATAAGTCAGCCCTTTGATGATTTGCCAGTTCAGCGAAGCCGTAGCACGCAAGGACTGCGATTTTTCCAACGGTTCAAAGTCCATCATCCGGCTGTAAGGACTGTAAACGTCCCATTGGCTGTACTTACCGTAGTGCTCCATATTACCTTCACGCAAGGCATTCACATCGCCCAACAAATTGTTGGTGGCAACCGGGCGGAAACGATATGAAGATGACAGCAATGAGCCGGAGCCGCTGGTAGTTCCCTCATCACCCATGTTGCCGATATCCGTATAGCGGAGATCGAGGGCAAAGTCGAGGTTCTTGCGAATCTTCTGGTTCAACTTCATGGAGACACTGGCACGCTTGGAGAAAGAATTTACTTTCATACCTTGCTCGTCCATGTAGTTCATTGAGAACAGCAGTTTGGTGTTCTCCGTACCGCCCGTTACGGTCAAGTCATGGTTGTGGGAGAATGAACTGTTGTACACCTCGCGCTGCAAGTCGGTGGTAGGCACGTTTTTGTAAGCCTCGATACCGCCGTTGGCTGCATACGCGCCGATGCCATATACTTTCTCGAACGGCTCCCGGTAAGCATTTCCCTGTGCATCGAGGTGTGCCCAAGTATAGGCTACATAATCGTAGGCATTCAACGCTTCCAAGTACTTGGCTGGCGTATTAAATTTGGCGTAGCCGTTGTAAGAAACAGTCACCTTGCCTTCTTTAGCACCTTTTGTCGTCACCAAAATTACACCGTTGGCGCCGCGGGCACCATAAATAGCCGTCGAGGAAGCATCTTTCAGCACATCGATACTCTCAATCTGGTCCGCAGGAATATCGCTCAACGATCCGGACACACCGTCAATGAGCACCAAAGGTTCATTGCTCTGCGAGATAGAGCCGCCACCACGGATACGGATAGAGACTTCGGCATTCGGACGGCCGTCTTGCGAAATGACGTTCACACCCGGCAACTTTCCTTGCAATGCCTGTGCCACATTAGAAACAGGTGTTACAGCCACATTCTTTCCTTGTACTGAAGCTACAGAACCTGTTAAGTCTTTACGTTTTACTGTCTGATAACCGATAACAACGACTTCCTCCAGCGCTTGAGAGTCGTCCACCAGTGTTACTTTAATATCGGTCTGATTGCCGACTTTGATAGTCTGGGTCTGATACCCGATAAAGGAAACCTGAATTTCCGCATCCGGCTGCACCGTAATGGTGAATTTACCGTCAATGTCGGTAATCACACCGTTCGTTGTGCCTACTTCCAACACGTTAGCACCAATCACTGTTTCACCCGTGCCGTCGACAACCGTACCGGTCACTTGTCGAGTCTGGGCAAAAGCTGCCATGCATAACATACCCATCAACAGGGTAGTCCATGCTTTTTTAGCATACTTCTCTTTGAACTTCATAAAATTGTTTTTTATAGTTAATAAAATAAGGTATAACATGTGTGCTTCATGATACCTCTTTGCATTTCGGTTGCAAAAGTCTTACAACAAAAAGAAAAAACCGTGAAGTTTTTATGCTAAGAAGTGTACTTTCTATCCACGGAGAATAGGCCGGTCGTTTTTAACAAAGGAAGATTTTGCCGACTAAAAAAGATAGAGTCTGTCTGTTTGCAGAAAAAAGGGTAGACGTCAGGGAACATCAGCTACTCCGGACGGGGCTTCCAACCGCACCCAGAAGGTATTTTTATCGACGAACGCACCAATTTTTACCCACAAATAACACAATTTTTACTGTATATCCGAATGAAGAACAAAGAAATATATATACAAAAGAACAGGGGCATTGCAGGCCATTTGCTCCAAAGGGCTACGGTTCGTGCTCCGAAGCCCTTTGGAACGCGTTCCGAAGCTGTTGCGAGCATACTCCAAAGCCCTTCGGAACAGCCCCCTGCCAGAATACCTTCTAAGCAGGTATGAGGGATTCTTTCCAAAAAGTAACGTATCTATACAAATCGCTTTTTATATTATACACGTTACTCGCCAAACAGCCATTTGTTCAACCACCGGTTGACATATACATTCACCACGGCACAACCGGCACCAATAAGGGCACCTGCAATGACATCGGACGGATAGTGCACACCTTCATTCATGCGCGACACACCTACCGAACATGCCCATAGAGCCGAAGGGGCGATGACATACCACTTGGGGTACTTGATGCTGAGCGAAGTGGCAAGGGCAAAGGCTGTAGCCGTGTGGCTCGACGGAAACGAGGGACTAGATTCGTGACTGTAAGGATGCACGCGGTCGGGCCAACGCTCGTATGGACGCTCGCGGTCCACCAGATACTTCATGCCATAAGACAACACGAAAGAGGCCGCTACACCGGTACCCACATAGATGGCATCTTTCAGTAACTTCCGGTCGTCCTTAATCCACGCTGCCACGGCTATCGCCACAGGCACGCCGACCGCCACATAAGGTTCGGAACGCGATATCACCTTATTATAATTACGGATGAAGCGCCCGTCCCAGGAATTGACCTGGTGTAGAGCGTCAATGTCCCAGTTTTGGGCAGATGTCTGGACGGTCGCCAGACAGAGAAAAAGAAAGAAACACGCTTTTTTCATACTTATATTTTTTCTGTCGGCAAAGATACGCAATGATTACGGAATTATTTCCGTAATTACTTGCTTTATCGGGCGATTTCCTCTATTTTTGCGGAGCATTTACGAGTGTATTTCCTGACAGCATCAAATGTCTAACTATTAAATAACTTAAATTCAAACATTTATGTGGTTAAGTAATTCATCTGTAGGAAGGAAAGTGGTGATGAGCGTTACCGGTATCGCCCTTGTCCTGTTTCTGACGTTTCACATGGCGATGAACCTGGTGGCGCTGATATCAGCCAACGCTTACAACACGGTCTGCGAGTTCCTGGGTGCCAACTGGTACGCATTGGTGGGCACGGCAGCACTGGCTGTACTGTTCATCATCCACATCATTTACGCTTTCTGGCTGACGATGCAGAACCGTAAGGCTCGCGGTACCGAGCGTTACGCCGTGACAGAACGTCGCAAGGAAGTAGAATGGGCATCGCAGAACATGCTAGTACTGGGTATCATTGTCATCGTAGGCTTGGCTCTGCACCTCGTACATTTTTGGTCGAAAATGATGTTGCCCGAAGTGATGCACGACTTGGGTATGCACGCCGACACCATGACACTGGCGTATGCATCCAACGGTATCTATCACATCGAGAACACATTCTCCAGTGTGGTAAATGTAGTGCTTTACCTCGTATGGCTGGGCGCGCTGTGGTTCCACCTGACACACGGTTTCTGGAGTTCCATGCAGACGCTGGGATGGAACAACAAGGTATGGATTAACCGCTGGCAGTGCATCTCCAACATCTATACCAGTATCGTGGTAGCTTGCTTTGCATTGGTAGTTGTTGTATTCTTCATCAAATCGCTTATCTAAAACAGTTACAAGCAAACGAGTGAACGAGTCAACAAGGAGACAAATTGAACAAGTAAACGAGTTACAAGTTGACGAATCAACAAGTCTGATAAAACAATGCCCTTGTGGTCTCGTTAACTGAAAACCTTGTCAACTAACTAAAAAAGACAATATTATGACCAAGATAGATTCAAGAATACCGGAAGGACCGGTAGCCGAAAAATGGACGAACTATAAAGCCCATCAGAAATTAGTAAACCCTGCCAACAAACGCCGTCTGGACATCATCGTGGTAGGTACGGGTCTGGCCGGAGCCAGCGCTGCCGCTTCATTGGGCGAAATGGGTTTCAAAGTATTCAACTTCTGCATTCAAGACTCTCCGCGCCGTGCACACTCTATCGCAGCACAGGGCGGTATCAATGCTGCTAAGAACTATCAAAATGACGGTGACTCAGTTTATCGTCTTTTCTATGATACGGTGAAAGGTGGTGACTATCGTGCCCGCGAAGCAAACGTATATCGTCTGGCCGAAGTTTCCAACAACATCATCGACCAATGCGTGGCTCAGGGTGTCCCCTTCGCACGCGAATATGGCGGTACACTGGCCAACCGTTCTTTCGGTGGTGCACAGGTATCCCGTACATTCTACGCCAAAGGTCAGACAGGACAGCAGCTGCTGCTGGGTGCATACTCTGCACTGAGCCGTCAGGTAGCTGCCGGTACTGTTAAGCTTTATACCCGCTACGAGATGGAAGACGTCGTTATCATTGACGGACGTGCTCGTGGTATCATCGCCAAGAATCTGGTGACGGGTAAGCTGGAGCGTTTTGCCGCTCACGCCGTGGTTATCGCTACCGGTGGTTATGGCAACACATACTTCCTTTCTACCAACGCTATGGCATGTAACTGTTCTGCCGCAATGGCTTGCTACCGCAAAGGTGCATGGTTCGCCAATCCGGCTTATGTGCAGATTCACCCCACTTGTATCCCCGTACACGGCGACAAGCAGTCTAAACTGACATTGATGTCTGAGTCTCTGCGTAACGACGGTCGTATTTGGGTTCCGAAGAAACTGGAAGATGCCAAGAAGTTACAGGAAGGTACCCTGCAAGGCAAGGATATCCCCGAAGAGGACCGCGATTACTATTTGGAACGTCGTTATCCGGCATTCGGTAACCTCGTACCGCGTGACGTGGCCAGCCGTGCCGCCAAAGAGCGTTGCGACAAGGGCTTTGGCGTGAACAACACCGGTTTGGCCGTATTCCTGGACTTCTCCGAGGCTATCAACCGTCTGGGCAAGGATGTAGTGGCACAACGCTACGGTAACTTGTTCGATATGTACGAAGAAATCACCGACGTATCGCCTTACGAAAACCCGATGATGATTTATCCGGCTATCCACTACACAATGGGTGGAATCTGGGTGGATTACGAACTAATGACCAGCATTAAGGGTCTGTTTGCCATCGGCGAATGTAACTTCTCCGACCACGGTGCCAACCGTCTGGGTGCATCGGCTTTGATGCAAGGTTTGGCAGATGGTTACTTCGTATTGCCATACACTATTCAGAACTACTTGGCAGATCAAATCACAGTTCCCCGCTTCTCTACCGACTTGCCGGAGTTTGCTGAAGCTGAGAAGGCTGTTCAGGCTAAGATTGACCACCTAATGAGTATCAAGGGTAAGAAGTCTGTTGATTCTATCCACAAGGAATTGGGTCATGTGATGTGGGAATATGTCGGCATGGGCCGTACGGCAGAAGGCTTGAAGACCGGTCTGGCTAAGCTGAAAGAAATCCGCAAAGAGTTCGAAACGAACCTCTTCATCCCCGGTGACAAAGAGGGCATGAACGTAGAACTTGACAAGGCTATCCGTCTGAATGACTTCATCACCATGGGCGAGCTCATTGCTTACGATGCACTGAACCGTAACGAAAGCTGCGGCGGTCACTTCCGCGAAGAGTACCAGACAGAAGAAGGCGAAGCAAAACGTGATGATGAAAACTACTTCTACGTAGCTTGCTGGGAATATCAGGGCAGCGACGACAAAGCTCCTGAATTGCTGAAAGAGCCGCTGGTTTACGAAGCCATCAAAGTTCAAACAAGAAACTACAAATCATAATATTAGTTAACAAGAGACGAGTTAACGAGGCTACAAGGGATGAGAAACCATAAGGATTTGATTGTCTGGCAAAAGAGTATGTTACTCGTGAAGGAGTTATATGAAATATCACAATCTTTCCCCCGGGAAGAATTATATGGCATAACTTCACAGATACGCAGAGCAGCGGTTTCAATTCCTTCGAACATTGCAGAAGGCTATGGTCGAGGACATGAGAAAGAATTGGTACAGTTTCTATACATTGCTTTAGGTTCAGCTTCAGAGTTAGAGACCCAATTGATTATCTGTAAAGATATAAATTACCTCACTGAAGAGAAATTCAATATGCTGAATGACTTAAACATTGAAATTGTGAAAATGCTTTCATCCCTTATAAATAAACGGTATTATCACCCTTGTTGACTGTAGCCTTGTCAACTTGTCAACTAAAAAGTAAAAACAATGGATAAAAATATATCATTTACACTGAAAGTATGGCGTCAAGCCGGACCGAAAGCCAAGGGCGCTTTTGAGACTTATCAGATGAAAGACATACCCGGCGATACTTCTTTCTTGGAGATGCTGGATATCTTGAACGAACAATTGATTTCTGAAGGTAAAGAACCGGTAGTGTTTGACCACGACTGCCGCGAAGGTATCTGCGGTATGTGTTCGCTCTACATCAACGGACATCCGCACGGACCGGCACAGGGTGCTACCACTTGCCAAATCTACATGCGCCGCTTCAACGACGGCGATACCATCACCGTAGAACCGTGGCGTTCTGCCGGATTCCCGGTTATCAAGGACTTGATGGTAGACCGTACGGCATACGACAAGATTATGCAGGCAGGCGGTTATGTCAGCGTCAACACCGGTGCTCCGCAAGACGCCAACGCCATCCTTATCCCGAAGACCATTGCCGACGAAGCGATGGATGCTGCCAGCTGTATCGGTTGCGGTGCCTGCGTAGCTGCTTGTAAGAACGGTTCAGCCATGCTGTTCGTTTCGGCTAAGGTCAGCCAGCTCAACCTGCTGCCTCAGGGTAAGCCCGAAGCACTGCGTCGCGCCAAGGCCATGCTTGCCAAGATGGACGAACTGGGATTCGGCAACTGCACCAATACCCGTGCCTGCGAAGCTGAATGCCCGAAGAATGTTTCCATCAGTAACATCGCCCGTTTAAACCGCGACTTTATCCGTGCCAAACTGAAAGACTGAAAAAGCTCCTTTCTACATTTGATTAATATCAACATGGAATCCTCGCCTCATTTTATGGGACGGGGATTTCTTTTTATCGGCTCAGCAATGATTTTTTCCTATCGCCCGCATCATCCTATCATTCACCTGGAAACGCCCCGAAACTCTCATTTTTCCTTAAAAAGTCCGACGATTTAATAAAGCATGTTATAAAACACATAATTTCATTTGGATTATTTGCAGATTTCCCGAAAGTCCGTACCTTTGCGACGTGTTTTTCATAGTATTAGATTTAAGGTTAACAAAGGTTGGGCTCAGCGGAGCCCTTTTTTTATGTCCATACGTTACCTGCCCTGCGCAAATTACAACATAAAAATTCTGTTTTTCCCATTTCTTTCCAGATTTCCGTCTTTTCTTTGCATCAGTAAACAAAGTACAAACCTGTAAATTTTATTGTTATGAAAAAGTTCTTACTCCTTTGTACATGTGCATGTACCCTACTCGGTAGTCTGGCATCTTGCAACAACGACGACCATAACAACACTGGAGCAGCGGGAGACATCCCCGAAGCTGTCCTCCAAGAGTTCAATACCCTGTATCCAAACGCCTCGAACGTATCGTGGACCAAGCGGGACGACCACGCCGTGGCCAACTTCTATCTGGACACCACAACCCGCAGCGCCAATAACAAGACCAACCACACGGCCTGGTTTGAGTGGAACGGCAAATGGGGCATGACCGAAATCGAGATTGCTTTCGACAACCTTCCGCAAGCCGTGAAAGACGCTTTCCAGGCAAGCAACTACGCCGACTGGCAAGTTGACCGGGAAGTTGACGTGCTCCGCCGTAACAACGACAATGAAACCCTCTATGTCATCGAAGTGAGCCAGGGAGAGACAGATGTCGACCTCTATTACACCGAAGACGGCATTTTGGTTAACGAAATCGTTGACGCCGATGACGATAAGGACTATCACGAGTTCCTGCCCCAACAACCCACCGGCAACATCACCAGTTGGCTGAATGAGCGCTACCCCGGACACCGCATTGTGGACATCGATCGCGAAAACAACAGCACCGAGGTAGAGATTATCACCGCTGACGGCATGAAATGCGAAGTGCTGTTCGACAGCAACCAGCAATGGCTATACACCAAGACCGATTACAGCCGCCGCAACCTGTCGCAAGTGCCCGAAAACATCCTGGCCTTCCTGCGCGGCACCGACAACTATCCGGGCGACCAAGCCATAGACGACATCGAAAAGTATGAACTGAATGACGGAAGTTCTTTCTACTGTTTCGAACTGGAGAGCCGTTATGACGATGACTACACCATCTACATCAACGAAACGGGCGTTATCTCCAAGCCCATCCTGCCTAATCTGCCGGCAGGCGGTGGCGACGGCATTGCTGTAGAAGATGCCATCCGCAAGGTGATTGACGAGCGCTATCCGGGTGCTACGGTGATTGAAAAGGATTATGACGACGGATACCTGGAAATCACTATACGCCACGACAACCTTGTGAAAGAACTACAATTCAACGGACGCAACGAGTGGATACGCTCCGAATGGGAAGTGCGCCAACTGCCGGACGCCGTCACATCGGCCATCGAACAAGGCAACTATACACTGGACGACCGTGAATTTGACTACGTAGAAACGGCCTCTGAAAGCTGGTACGAAGTGGAAGTCCGCCAAGGCAGACAAGAGATGAAACTGTACATCGCCCCCGACGGGAACATCCTCCGTACGGAATACGACGATTAATCGTTATAATGAGACATGACACAGATAAAACAGATCTCCGCAGATTTATTCAGTTGTACATCAATAATATATAATCAGTGGTCATCTGTTATATCTGTGCTATCTGCATGCCATTTTATGTTATGACACCCCCCTATTGCGTAATGACTTTCTCATACATCCCGTCTGTCAGTACCTTCAAAGCCTGCTGAACAACGGGATCTGCGGTGTTCATCACCTGATAATACTCATTCATGTCCCACAAATCGCGGGCGATAAGCGCCTTGAGCTGCAACTTGATAAGCGGCAGGGAGCGATTATACTGCTCTTCGTCAAATTTTATCTTCTCCTTATCGGCCAAAGCACGCATGTCTGCCAAAAAAGCGTCGTCTATCCGGAATTTCTCCTGAAAAGTATCAAACTTCTTATAGTTGTCTTTCAACTCCGTACGATGATGCTCTATGTAACCGGTAGTACTGCGAATAATGACACCACGTGCTGCCAACTGACGATGGTAGTCCGTGTAGCGCATCGTGTCAATAGGTACAAAGAAATCCGGCATGATGCCTCCACCGCCATAGACAGTGCGATGCAAGCGTCGGGTCTCATATTTCAGCGAATCGGGAAAGTGGATGCTGTCGGCGTGCATCAATTCACCGTGCCGGTAACGTTCCAACAGGTCGAGATGATACTGCTGAAGCATGTCGTCGCCCGTCTTGCCGTCGGCCGAGTAAGGCTTCTGGATACAACGGCCGGCGGGCGTATAATAACGTGCTACGGTCAGGCGAATCATGGAACCATCGAGCAGAGGAACAGGACGCTGCACCAATCCTTTACCAAAGGTACGGCGACCTACCACTACCCCACGGTCCCAATCCTGTATGGCACCGCTGACAATCTCACTGGCAGAAGCCGAATATTCATCGACCAACACAACGAGGCGTCCGTTATGAAACTGCCCCGTCCCCTCGGCGTAAAACTCGGCACGGCGGTCGGCACGTCCTTCGGTGTAAACTATCAGTTCCTTCTGTCCCAAAAATTCGTTGGCAAGGTCGATAGCGGCATTCAGATAACCACCTCCATTTCCTTGTAAATCTAACACAAGGTCTTTCATGCCCTGCTTTTGCAGGCGTTTCATGGCCGCCTTGAACTCGTCGGCAGTGGTAGCGCCAAAGCGGTTGACACGGATATATCCAATGTGGGGACGCAGCAGATAGGCTGCATCGAGGCTCAAAATGGGAATTTTGTCGCGCTTTACCGTGAAACTCAGCAAGCCGGGCACATTGCGGCGTATTATGCCCAGACGCACCTCGCTTCCCTTAGGACCACGCAGGCGACGCAAAATATCCTCGGTACTCATCTTGACACCCGCAATGAGGGTATCATTGACCTGCGTGATGCGGTCGCCTGCCAAAATACCGACTTTCTCCGAAGGGCCACCGCCGACAGGCTGAATGACGAGCAGCGTGTCTTCTATCATCTGAAATTGCACACCGATACCCTCGAAACCGCCTTGCAAAGGCTGATTCATCGCCTTCGTTTCCTCCGCATTGCTATACGTGGAATGAGGGTCAAGTTGCGCCAGCATCTCGACAATAGCCGCTTCTACGATGCGATCCTCGTTTACAGTATCTACATAAAGACGACTGATGGCAAATTCGGCCATCTGAAGTTTGCGCAGAGCAACATTATTTTGTGGCTGTTGGGCATAGATCGCCGGCGCAAGGCAGGCAAGCAAGAGGAAGAAAAGTGATTTCATCGGTAAGACAGTTTTGGGAATTATACAGTAAATGCGGGTGAGGTCAGTCTATCTTCATGCCTTCGGGCAGGAACTGGCTGACATCTTTCTTGTAGCTTAGTAACTCGCGCACGATGGTGGAGCTGACGCACGTCAGTTCCGGTTCGGTAAAGAGCAGGATGGTTTCGATGCCGGTCAGCTTACGATTAATGTCTGCGATGGTTTCTTCGTACTCGAAATCTTTCACGGTACGTATGCCACGTATGATGAGATTAGCATCCACCTGACGGGCAAAGTCTATGGTGAGGCAGTCATACGACTGTACTGATACGCGCGGTTCAGACTCATAATAGTGGCGGATCATCTCCTCACGACGATCGATGGGGAAGTGCGTATTCTTATTCTCGTTGATACCGATGCCGATGACTATCTCGTCGACAAAGGTCAGCGCCCGACGGACGATAGATGCATGACCCACGGTGAAGGGGTCGAACGTGCCGGGGAAAATGGCTCTTGTCATAAATCTTCTAATGTTTGATATACGACGACAAAGATAGTATAATCCATAGAGCCAACCTCTATTTCAGATACAAAAAAAGGATATTTGTCTTACTATCCGATAGATTTCCCATCTAAAGCTTTCAATATCCGATAATATTCCTTATTTTTGGAAAATTTACTTTACAAATACGAAAACTGGTTATGAAAAACAGATTATTACCTCTGTTCCTTTACGGGCTCATCTTTGCCCTGTATGCTTGTAGTACAGATGACGGTTTTACGTTGTCCGTCGACACCGAGAAATATGGTACCGTAGTAATAGACGCAGAAGCCGGGGCAAGTTCCACGCTTACGTTCTCTGCCGGACAAGCTTGGGAAGCATCCACCGCAGCCGACTGGCTGACCGTCACCCCACAAAGCGGAGGGGCAGGCGAATATACCTTGACGCTGACCGTCACCAAACCCAATGACACGGGACAGGTGCGTGAAACAAGCATCAATCTGACAGCCGGCGGAGACACACAACGAATCAATGTCAGTCAGGAAGAGTACATCCGACTGGATGAAAGCACCATCAACCTGAGTGCCGCAGGTGGGGATTTCGAGATTAATTTCTACTCCACTGTGCCGCAAGAGGAAATAGGTATCTATACCATGCGGAACTGCACATGGATCGGCACACCTCCCGCTACCCGCACCGCCGAAGAGAAGGGGTACTATTTACCGTTGACAGCCAAAGCCAATACCGGCGGTCAGTCGCGCACCACAACTGTCTATCTGGCGAAGATTTCCAGTGAGGATACTCCTTTGAGTGAACAGAACCTGCTTGCCACTGTGACAATTGTACAGGCCGGAGAACTGACGGGAGAAGAGAGTACGGACTATTCGGCAGACAAAACGGTACGCACCATTCAGACGCATACTGCCGGCAATGGTATTCCTTTGGTACTGATGGGTGACGGATTCATCGACAAAGAGATTGCTAACGGATATTATGACCAAGTGATGAATACCGCTGTGGAGAATCTCTTTACGGAAGAACCGATACAGTCGTTACGCGACTACTTCGACATTTATGCGGTGACGGCAGTATCGCGCCACAATAACTTTGGCGACGGTTACGAAACGGCTTTCAGTTGCTATATGGCCGGAGGAACCAGTACCGAGGTAGGCGGTGACGATAAAACCGTACAAGAATACGCATCGGAAGTCGAGAATATCGACCTGAATAATGCGCAAGTCATCGTCATACTGAATAGCTCTGCTTATGCCGGTACTAACTATTTCTATGAAGACGGTCAAGGGAATCCGCTGAACTTTGCCATCGCTTACTGCCCCACCATCGACGGAATGGAGAATGACAACTTCCGCCGTGTACTGGTGCACGAAGCGGCCGGTCACGGCATCGGTAAGCTGCACGATGAATACTCCTACGAAGAACAAGGCGCCATGCCCGCTGCCGAAATAGCACAGACACGCGAAGAACAGCAAAACTACGGCTGGTGGCAAAACGTGGACTTTACCGACAACCCTGCTACCGTGCTCTGGAGCAATTTCCTATCCGACTCGCGCTATGCCAATCAGGGTCTCGACATCTTTGAGGGAGCCTGCACTTACTGGACCGGCGCCTATCGCTCTACGGAAGAGAGCATGATGCGCAGCAACATCCAAGGTTTCAATGCCCCGTCTCGCCATGCTCTATACAATAACATCATCGAACGTGGCGAAGGACGTACCCCCGACTTGGAAGAGTTCATTACGTTCGACCAACAGACCTACACGCCTGTCACCACCCGTGCCGCCGAAACGCCGAGCAAACCGTTTGCCCGTCCGCGCATCCGGACATTAGAAAGAGAATAGACACAAAAACGATACATTATATTGTACTTCTTAAAAAATTACCCCTGCCACAGCCATGTGTAGCAGGGGTAAAACGTATCTAAGGGTTATCTCTTCTTACATATCCTCATTCACCATATCCTCTTCTACCACCAGATTCTGGATGATGAAGTTCTGCCGCTCCATGGTGTTCTTACCCATATAGAATTCCAGCAATTCTTTCACCAAGTCTGTCTTACGCAGACTGACCTGCTCCAATCGCATATCACAACCAATGAAATGGCGGAATTCATCGGGAGAGATTTCACCCAGACCTTTAAACCGGGTAATCTCCGGATTGGGACCTAACTCGTCAATGGACTTCAGCCGCTCTTCCTCTGTATAGCAGTAGTTGGTTTTCTTCTTGTTGCGCACACGGAACAACGGCGTTTGCAGAATGTAAACATGACCTTTCTTGATCAGGTCGGGAAAGAATTGCAGGAAGAATGTAATCATCAGCAAGCGGATGTGCATGCCGTCCACATCGGCATCCGTAGCCACGATGACTTTGTTGTATCGTAATCCATCCAGGCCGTCCTCAATGTTCAATGCAGCTTGCAACAGGTTAAATTCTTCATTCTCATAAACAACTTTCTTGGTCAGTCCGTAGCAGTTCAGCGGTTTGCCC
This sequence comes from uncultured Bacteroides sp., assembly GCA_944320945.1. Classification (GTDB taxonomy): domain Bacteria; phylum Bacteroidota; class Bacteroidia; order Bacteroidales; family Bacteroidaceae; genus Bacteroides. The sequence goes on from CALUJK010000030.1 coordinate 30,542, forward strand.
CGCAGACTGAACACGGCCTGCGTATTTACATCGCGGCTCTTGGTAATGGAACCACTTGCCGAATCGCCCTCGGTGATGAAGATGCAGGATTCGGTCTCCTGCTCCTTACCTTTCCCGTCATTCAGGTGGTAGCGGCAGTCGCGCAACTTACGGTTATGCAGATTGGCTTTCTTAGCGCGTTCGCGTGCCAGCTTGGTAACACCGGCTATGGCCTTACGTTCTTTTTCAGAGTCTTGTATCTTTTGCAGCATGACCTCTGCCACCAGCGGATGCTTATGCAGGAAGTTATCCACCTCCGTCTTTACAAAGTCACCCACAAATTTATTAATGGTGGGTCCTGCGGGCTTGTTCTCCTGCGGAATGGCGGGCCACATATTGTTACTGCCCAGCTTCGTCTTGGTCTGGCTCTCGAACATCGGTTCCTCCACGTCGATGGCGATGGCAGCCACCAGTCCGTTACGGATATCGGCATAATCAAAGTTCTTGTTGTAGAACTCCTTAATGGTACGTGCCAAATGTTCCTTCAGAGCCGACTGATGCGTACCACCCTGCGTGGTATGCTGACCGTTGACAAAGGAATAGTACTCCTCACCGTATTGATTGGTGTGAGTAAAGGCAATCTCGATATCTTCCCCTTTCAGATGAATGATGTCGTATAGTCCCTCACTGGTCATGTTGTCTTTCAGCAAATCCTCCAGACCGTGGCGGGAAAGAATGCGCTGCCCGTTATATATAAAGGTAAGCCCTGTATTCAGATAAGTATAGTTGCGGAGCAGTGTCTCCACAAATTGAGGCTGAAAAGAATAGTTCAAAAACAGCGTATCGTCCGGACGAAAGAAAATGTAAGTACCTGTTTCCTCGGTAGAATCCTCAGTTGTATCACTCTGCAACACGCCCCGTTCGAAGATGGCGGTACGTACCCGTCCTTCTCGGTAACTGCGAACCTCAAAGCGACTACTCAGCGCATTGACCGCCTTAATGCCGACTCCATTCAAACCTACGCTTTTCTTAAAGGCTTTTGAATCGTACTTACCGCCTGTATTCAGTTTACTCACTGCTTCAATAAGCTTGCCTTGCGGGATGCCGCGCCCGTAGTCACGTACACTGACGCAGAGATTATCTTCGATGTTCACTTCAATCTTCTTGCCGGCACCCATCTTGAACTCGTCAATACTGTTATCCAGCGTCTCTTTCAGCAACACGTAGATACCATCGTCGTTTTGGCTTCCGTCGCCCAGACGACCAATATACATGCCCGAACGCACACGGATATGTTCCATGTCGTCCAAGTGCCGGATATTTTCGTCGGTATATTCCACGGTAGGTGTTGCGTCTTCATTGTTCTTCTGACCGGCAGCATCAAAAGCCTCATCTAAAGGCAGCATTCCATTCTTATCGTTCTCGTCCATATCGTTATCGGGGGAAATGTGTTTTGTGCAAAGTTAGCAAAAGTTATGAAATTATCGACAGGAATCAGCTGTAACCGCATTGTTTGGGCATAAAAAAAGAGCAGTGCCTCCCAATGAAGCGGCACTGCTCTTCCTTTCCTAACCAGTTTTATACTAAGATGAATGCAACCTAAATCAATCCATTAGCGTGTAGGGATATTCTCCGGTCGACGTGGCACCACTGTTGTATTCCGTGTAGGTGAGCGCACCATTCTCCCAAGTATACCGGCGGTTCATTTCGCCGTCGTTGCCATACTCCGTGCGCAGCTGGTTGGCGGGTGCCTTACCCAACAGGCCGGCATGATAGAGGTATTGTATCTCTTCCAAGTCCACATTGAACATGCTGTAATACTTCAGGATGCCGTACTCATCTTCCGTATCGTAATAATCGAACGTATAGCTATACGCCGTCTCGGTCTCTCCAAAGCGCGTCCACGAGGTGCGCACCAAGTTCCCGTTTTCCCAAGTCAATGTATAGTTACGTTCTTCACGCCCATCTTTGATGGCAATCACATGGCCATCGGCATCATAGGTAAAGGTGGTGGTGCAATTGTGATCAAGGTCTTCCACCGTCTCGGCAAAGCCTTGTGCGTTCAGCGTCACTGCCAGTTCCATGCTTCCCTGATCCTCATACACATACACGTCGGGATATACTGTTCCGGTCAAGTAGTTATATTCAAACTCTTTGATGTCTGTGGGCTCGTCTTCGTCGATGATTTCCACCAGGAATCCGTTCTTGTAGACAAACTCATAGCCGTCAAACGTCTTCAGCCATTTGCCGGGGAATACGTTGTACATCGGGGTGTCTCCGGCAGGCGTGTTATCCTCATCGGTGCCGTCGTCGGGCGTGTCGTCCGGAGCGATTTCATCGGTTTCCAAGGTGGTGTACATTTCGTACCGGTAACCGTCTTCTTCACCTTTTTCGTAAATGGTGGCAGTGTTGCCCGAGAAAGAGATGGTAGCATCGGCATACCCTTCCCAAGCCTCGGCATCCCAAACGTAGGAAATTATGCCCTTGCCTTCGTCTTTCCAGCGCCAGTGACCCATGTCGACGGTATTGTCGTTATAAGTAGCGACATAAGTGCCCGACTTGGAGAACATCATTTCTTTCATTGCGTCGGGATCCTCCGGATCGTATTCATACTCTTCCTTTTCGCCGGTGGACAGGTCTGTGCCGATTTCACGTCCTCCCACCACTCGCCACGTGCGACACAGGGCATTGGTCATGTTACTGTCAGCCACAGTGGGCTCTTTTTGCACACCCAGCGAGGTGGAACCATAACGGTCGGAGTCTACCTCAATGCCTGTCACCTGTCCGTTCGATCCGATCACCAGTTCGATGGTACCGAAATCTTCCAACTGGTAGCGGCCGTCGCCCAAGTCGGTAAAGGTACCGTAGATAATGTTACCACTCTGTGCGGCACGCGTCTGCGGTGCTTTCTTACCCATCAAAGCGGTGCGCTTGGCGACCGCTGCCGAGTAACCGCCATTGTCCAACACCACAATATAGTTGCCACTTGCGCCCAACTCGATACTTTCATACGGCGAGCCGGAAGAAGTCACCGTATATAATCCACTGATCGATTCGAATGGAGGAGTGCCCAAATCGATAGTTCCATTCTCGTCGTCACTACAAGCTGTAAAACCAATGGCTACACAAAACAGAAAAGCCATCCATCCAAAAAACGTTTTTTTCATACCCTCTTTTGTTTAAGTTAATACTGCAAATATAAAGTTGACTTTGAAAATCCATGAGAAGTACAGGAACACATGCAAAGCGGCCTGCCCCGACCGCAATCCATGCGGACAGGCATGCCAAATGCGACAGCGTGCAACCGGCACACAGTCATCACAAAGAACATTAATAACGGATGATGATAGAGGTTTGCGACAAGCAAACCGTTTATGAAAGCAATTCGTTTCATACCTCTTCTTGACTTGAACAATCTATCCGGAACAACCAAGCCGTTCCTTTCATAAATCATTCTGCAAGACGGGACGCAGAGTATGTAACTAATTTAACTATCAGGAGAAGAGCCGTCCCACTACTTTCAGTACCTGCATTCATCAGAATGCACCACACCGAATTGCCAAGGTAATGTAATCTCCTTCAGAAAATTTCTTTCTGATTTGCATTGCAAAGTTACGACAATTTGCCCATATCAAGATTTAAAAAAATCTAAAACATGTCCATTGCCTTACAAATTGTTGCAAAGTATAAATCAGAGTGCATTCCCAGCACACATATAACAACCACAATGTCAACCTAATCGTTTTCTCTTCTATTATATAAAAATTACCATTATGCCATCAGTCTATCTCCTTAACAAACGCCCGACGGCGCTTATGCTGCTCGGTACGGAAATAGTCCCACTGTGCCTGCACTTTGTCGTTCATCTCCAGTTCGGGATTGCTCTCTGCATACTCGAAGCCCAGTTTCTGATAAACAGGAATAAGATCAGAAAAAAGCAAAGCATTGACACCCTTATTCTGATATTCCGGCTTAACAGCCACCAACAACAGGTCGAGCATCTTGGCACGACGCTTAAAGAACAAGGCTTTCAACAGATAGAACCATCCGAAAGGCAACAACCGGCCACGACTTTTCTGTAACGCCTGTGCCAACGAAGGCATAGAAATACCCACCGCTACCAACCGGTCTTCTGCATCGGTAATGAGTGTCAACATCCGTAGGTCCAGAATGGGCAGATACATTTTGATGTACTGGTCTATTTGCCGCTGTGTCAGTTCAGAGTAGCCGTACAAAGGTTTGTAAGCCTCGTTCACCAGCTCGAAAATGGCCTGGCCATAGTCGGCGGCAATCTTTTTGGATGAAGTATATTTCCGGATGTTCAGGTTGTACTTGCGACGAATGAGGTCGGAAATACGCTGATGCTTCTCCGGAATGCCATCGGGAATATAGATTTTATATTCCACCCAATCGGCATCTTTACGGAAGCCCAACCGCTCCATGTGACGGGGATAATAAGGATAATTATAGATAGTAGCCATGGTGCCAAGCTGATCAAATCCCTCGATAAGCATTCCCTCGGCATCCATATCGGTAAAGCCCATCGGGCCTTGTATATGCGTCATTCCACGCTCGCGCCCCCACTGCTCCACAGTACGGATAAGGGCTTCGGACACCTCGGGATCATCCGTAAAGTCTATCCAGCCGAAACGCACATCGTGCTTCTGCCACGTCTCGTTGGCACGACGGTTGATGATGGCCGCCACGCGTCCCACCAGTTTTCCTTCTTTGTATGCCAGAAAATAATCGGCCTCACAGAAGTCGAAAGCAGGATTCTTCTTGCGGTTAAACGTACGCAGCATATCTGCATAAAGGTCGGGCACGGAATAAGGATTACCCTTATACATTTCGTAATTGAAACGGATGAAGCGCTTCAAATCCCGGCCGGTAGTCACTTTCTTAATAGTAACAGCCATGATGTTGTTTATCTTTTCTATACGTTACAGGGGACAAAGATACATGATATATTTGATACCGTCAACCCTAATCAACTGCCAATTTGTTAACTCTTTCTCCTGCAAACTTATCTCCTTGTAAACCTTTTAATCGGTATTCGCGGAAACATCTTGCGGAAACGAATCAATTGCTGAGTGATGCTGCCCCCTGCAATGACCATCGTCACCGCCACGATAATCAGCACCAACCCGACACTCTCGCGGAACGTCATCCGCTCACCAAAGACAGTGATACCAAAGATGATAGCCGTCACCGGCTCCAATGCGCCCAGTATGGCAGTAGGTGTAGAACCGATGTACTGAATGGCACTGGTGGTACACAGGAAAGAAATGGCCGTAGGGAAGATGGCCAAAGCCAGCAGATTGCCCCACAAATACCACTTGTCAGAGTCAGGATAGCTGATGCTGCCATCCATGCAGAGACGGACTACAAACAGCGTGACGCCGAACAGCAGGACATAGAAAGTCACCTTCAGCGTGGCCACATTCTTCAGCATCGGGCGGTTGACAGCCACGATATAAATGGCATACGACAACGCAGAGGCAAATACCAGCAGCGTTCCCAGCAGGCTGAGTGTACTGCCGTCGCTTCCTTTATACAGCAAGCCGATGCCGCACAGCGCCAGCAGAATGCACAGCGTCGTCTGCAACGTCACCTTCTCCTTAAAGACGAGCGCCATGATAAGCGCCACCATAATGGGATAGACAAACAGCAGCGTAGAAGCGATGCCCGCCCCCATATAATTGTAACTCTGGAAAAGGGTGAGCGACGACAACGCCATTAATACCCCCATCACCACCAGCGGCAACACCTCACGACGTTGCAAGCGGAAGTTACGCCCGCGTGCCTTTATCATGACAGCCAGCAGCGGAATGGCAAACAGATAGCGGAAAAAGAGTACAGAATCCGGATTCATGCCCGCCTTGTAGAGCGGCAAGGCAAACAGAGGGTTCATGCCGTACGTAGCAGCGGCAATGACAGCAAGCAGGTAACCTTTGGCTTTTTCGTTCATAAATTCAGTTATCTTTACATTTTATTCTTACTACTCAGCCTGTTTGTTTCGAACACGTTCGGCTCTTGCTTCCAAGGGCTTCGGAACACGAACGAAACATCTTTGGAACGCGCTCCGAAGCCCTTGGAAGCAGACCCCATCCACAACACCTTCTGAGCGGGGTGCATGCCGGTTTAGGCTAAAGTAACTTTTTAAAACAAATCACGCCCTCTTTTTTAGGGCGTGCAAAGGTAAGCAATGTGCTTGTATTTCCGAAATAATCCTTCTGTTTTTGTCCGGGGGAGGTCAAGGCTCTGCATCATCTTTCAGTTCATAATGGGTACTCCGGCCACCATCGGCAGCCGCTACAAGAACTCCTTTCTCTATAAGGTCTGTAATATCTCTGAGTGCAGTGGCCTGCGAAGTCTTGGCTATTTTCGCCCATTTTGAAGAGGTAAGTTTTTCTTCAAAGCCATCCCAAAGCAGATTTATCACCTTTATCTGTCTCTCGTTCATGGCTATTTCCCGGTTTCGCTGCCAGAAAGAGGCTTTCTGTACCACACTCTTCACTGTAACTTCTGCATGGAGAATGGCTGTCCGCAGAGTATTTAAGAACCATTCAAGCCAGGCTGTTATGTCCGTTGAGCCCGTTGTTGTCTTTTCCAAAACTTCGTAATAGGATTTTTTCTCGCGGAGAATCTCAGCCGACATACTATAAAACCGCAACGGGAATCCATCTGCCCTTGCCAGCAGCATATCTGTAATCGTTCTGGCCAAACGCCCGTTTCCGTCATCAAAGGGGTGAATGGCCACAAACCACAGGTGTGCGACGGCTGCTTTCAGAACAGGGTCTATATGGTTTTCCGTATTTATCCACGACATAAACTCACTCATCATGGCCGGTACGGCATCCGACGGCGGGGCTTCATAGTGCACTTTTTCTTTTCCCATTGCGCCGGATACCACCTGCATGGGTTCATCTCCTGCTCTGTATGCCCCCACAGTAATCGGGAACATACCACTCCGCCCCGTTGGAAAGATGGCGGCGTGCCAATTGAACAATCTTTCGTGCGTCAGCAGTCTGTCTTTATTCTCAACGGCGTCCAACATCACTTGCACAATGCCTGCCGTGTAGTGGTCAGGTTCCGGAAGTCCGGCCGTATCTATGCCCAAATGCCGTGCTATAGAAGAGCGCACGCGGTCCGAGTTCAATATCACCCCCCTCTATCTCGCTGGAGCGCAACACATCTTCCGTCATCACGTCAAGTGATGCCTTACTCTGCACATCAAACCCTAACCCGCTCATCATTCCCTGTATCTTTCCTTCAAGATGTCGTACTTCGGAAAGAAGTGTAATGAGACAGGAATCATCCCATGTAAACTCAGCCCACGTGGAATGTTGCCATATATATATCGGTCTCATAATAATACAATTACATCACAAAGATAAATCCTATGACGTGAATATACAAGCTAATCTCGTCATATTTTGACGAGATTAGCGGTATTTATCTAATCATGGCATAAAATCTGCCTTCTGCCGCATATTTTTCTGCATCCCAGTAAATTCCTTGCAAAAATCATCCATCGTACAATAAAAATCCGTAATTTTAGCCTTTGAGAACATAGTGGTAACCATTTAAACAATCAGGCAGTATAAATTTAATGTTTTCATCGTTATATTTCTAACTATCAAAAGAATACATTTAACACTTACATCAAACTCACTTTACAATACAAAATTCAAAGATTCACATGAAAAGACTATTTCTTACGCTATCGTTCGTTATGTTCCTTGCAGGCATGTACACTACCGGGAATGCGCAAATCTCTTCTAACAACAACCCGCAATATTGTTACAATCAGGGAGTGAACTACATGAGAGGAACACCTCGTGATTATGTCAGTGCCGTCAACTGGCTAAAACGTGCTTACGAGTTAGGGAACCGAGACGCATGCTACCAACTGGGCATGTGTTATTCGCTAACCAGTTCACCTCTGCATGACCTACAAGAAGCCCATCTGTGGTTTTCAAAGGGATTGGCCGACGGCCCTTCCAGTCAGCATTATTGGCAATGCTGTTATCAATTGGGGAATAATTTTCTGTTCGGAAAAGGAATAGAAAAAAATTTCGACAGTGCACTCTACTTCTACCAGCAAGCTCGCAAGTACACCATTCCGGGGAATTATTCTGCCATCGACAGAATGATAGCCCAATGCCGCCAACAGAAGAACAATCGTACCACCACAGCAACATCATCCGCCCCCTCATCGTCACAGCAGACCGCAACCACACCGCGTCGCACCGAACGAAGCAATTTATCGCCAGCGGGGTCGTTCCAACAAGGATTTGACGCTATTTACAAAGCTGAGGGGAATACTTTAGAAATTCGAGTGACAGGAGCACCAACAAGCACCGGACAATATAATATTACAGCGAGTCATATAATGGGCTCTTTCTTCTTCATTTGGGGACAAACCGAAACGATACAAGGAGGTTACAAAATAAGTGAAACACAAACGGCCGGCCCGGTTGTACTGAGCAAAAAATGGTGTTCTATTTCCAAAGACCTTTCCACCATACAATTCAGTTCCTCCCCCAAACTAATATATCACCGCATAGATATGTCGGTAAATGAATTTAAACAAAACAAGGAAAGATTCGACCGAATAAGCCGTGAAAAAGGTCTATTCAATTATGACCCACAAGTCATACAGAGCAACATCGAAGACCAACGTCGCATTCAAGAAATTATACGCGAAGGAAATAACATAGGAAATTCATCACGAGAAACAAATAATAATAGCCGTTCCCATACCAGTTCAAAGCCTGTTGACATGAAAATATATGATGCACCTGACTATACTGGCAATGCAGGATATGTATGGTGTGAAAAATGCCAAGAATGGGGTTACAAGCATAGACATCAGCTTATAAAATAAAGGGAAACAAGAGCATATTTGCAATAGTTATACTTTAAAAGGTCGTATCATCACTCAAGGCGGAACTTGATACGACCTTTTTTAGTCTTTTAGGATGTTCAAATTAAAAGTTCATCACTGTGGACAAACAGAAGCGGACGTTAAAACAAAACCGGCTGTATCAAAATGATAATCAGTCTCTATTTTGATACAACCGGTAACGGGAAGCTGCCCCCGCGATTACTTCAAGGCTATATTTACAAAGGGTATTACAAGCCGAACGCTTCTTTTACCTTATCCACATAGTCCAGCTTTTCCCACGTAAAAAGTTCGACGGTGATGTCCTTGTCGCCCTCGTAGCGGCTGCGGAAGTGCTTGGTAACGATTTGCGGCTCGCGTCCCATGTGGCCGTAAGCGGCAGTCTCCTGATAGATAGGATTGCGCAACTTCAGACGTTCTTCGATGGCGCGGGGACGGAGGTCGAACAGTTCGTCAATCTTACGGGCAATCTCGCCATCGGTCATCTGCACATGGCTGCGACCGTAGGTATTGACGTAGATGTTAATAGGACGTGCCACACCGATGGCGTAGCTGACCTGTACCAACATCTCGTCTGCCACACCGGCTGCCACCAGATTCTTGGCAATATGACGGGCAGCATAGGCAGCCGAACGGTCCACTTTCGAGGGGTCTTTGCCGGAGAAAGCGCCACCACCGTGAGCACCCTTACCGCCGTAACTGTCAACAATGATTTTGCGGCCGGTCAAACCCGTATCGCCGTGAGGACCACCGATAACGAATTTGCCGGTGGGGTTGACATGGTAAGTAATGTCGTCATTGAACAACGCCAGAACCTTTTCGGCATGGAGGGAAGCGATGACACGCGGCATCAGTATATTTATAACGTCATAGCGGATAATGGCCAGCATCTCCTCGTCGGCCTTCAACTGGGCTTTGGGGGTATCGTCTGCGGGTTGGATGAAATCATCGTGCTGCGTAGAAACGACGATGGTGTCGATGCGCACAGGAGTGCCGTTATCATCGTATTCGATGGTGACTTGGCTCTTCGAGTCGGGACGCAGATACGTCATCTGCTTGCCCTCGCGACGGATGTCGGCCAGCACTTGCAGAATGCGGTGCGCCAGGTCGAGGGACAGGGGCATGTAGTTTTCGGTCTCGTTGGTAGCATAACCGAACATCATGCCTTGGTCGCCGGCACCCTGCTCCATAGGGTCTTGGCGTTCCACACCGCGGTTGATGTCGGGACTCTGCTCATGGATGGCGCTCAGCACGCCACACGAATTGCTTTCGAACATATACTCGCCCTTCGTATAACCAATCTTCTTGATGACCTCGCGGGCAATGAGCGGCATGTCCACATAAGCTTTGGTTTTCACTTCACCGGCCAGCACCACTTGTCCGGTGGTAACCAGCGTTTCGCAAGCTACTTTCGAACTGGGGTCGTAAGCCAACAGTTTGTCAAGCACAGCGTCCGATATTTGATCGGCCACTTTGTCGGGGTGTCCTTCAGACACCGATTCGGATGTGAATAAGTATCCCATACTTTTTAATAATTAAGAATTAAGTAATTTGGGAAACATGGAAACAACCGGCAGCAGGATGCAAGAAGAAGCACCGAAAAGTGCATACAGAAAGGAAAAAGGATGTGTTTTAGCATTTTTTTCCGTGGTTGCAAGCTACTCAAATCTTTCCACATTTCGTTTTCGGGTGCAAAGATAGACGTTTTCCGGTAAATCGCATATATTTGCAAGGTGTATTAACATTATTGTCCTGTAAAAAGATGAGAAAATTGTTTTTGCTGTGCCTGCTCCTGCCGTTCTGTCTGCTGAGCCGGGGAGAGGATAAAAAGGAGTTTACCGTGTTACAATGGAACATCTGGCAGGAGGGAACGAAAGTGCCCGGAGGCTATGATGCCATTGTGAATGAAATTGTGCGGCTAAAACCGGACTTTGTAACGTTCAGCGAAGTAAGGAATTATCGGAATACCCGCTTTTGTGACCGTATCGTGCAGTCGCTGAAAGAGAAGGGAGAGACGTATTACTCTTTCTACAGCTACGATTCCGGTCTACTGAGCCGTCACCCCATCACAGATTCACTGACCGTCTTTCCCGAAAAGGACGATCATGGAAGTATTTACAAGATGACGAGTACCATTCATGGGCACAAGATAGCCGTTTATACGGCACATCTGGATTATCTGAATGATGCTTACTACAATGTGCGTGGCTACGACGGTTCTACGTGGAAAGAGATTCCCATTCCGCAAACTGTGCGCGAGGTACTTGAGGTGAACGATGCTTCGCTGCGCGATGATGCCATACGTGACTTCATTGCAGCAGCACAACAGGATATAGCGGAAGGAAGCATCGTCATTCTGGGCGGTGACTTCAACGAGCCTTCGCATCTGGACTGGATACGTGCCACGAAGGACTTGTACGACCACAACGGGATGATTATTCCGTGGACTGTCCCGCTGCTGCTAGATAACAAAGGTTTCATCGATACGTACCGCGAATTATATCCGGATGTATTGGCTTACCCCGGCTTTACATTTCCGGCGGACAATCCACTGGTAGAAGTCGAAAAACTGACGTGGACACCGAAATCTGATGAGCGGGAACGTATAGATTATGTATTCTACTATCCCCACCCTGCCATTCAGCTAAAAGATGCGGTTATCTTTGGCCCGAAAGGATGCATCGCCAAAAGTCAGCGGGTGACTGAAGAAAGTAAAGACAGATTCTTGTTGCCGATAGACGTATGGCCTACTGACCACAAGGGATTACTGGTGACATTTGAATTGGAGACATCTCCAGAGTGAACACAATAATTTTCAAGGTTATCTCACGAATTCTCCATACTTTTGTTATTGTGCAAATGAAAGCTTGTATATGAGAAAACACTTATCTTTTTTTCAGCACTGCCTCATATTCCTGATTGATGGGACAACTGCATTTTTCCTTTTTCATATAGTGGCATGGCTTATCTCCTATGTCTGTTTTATTCCGTTCTTTCCCGGTTTCTTTTTCATCTGGTTGGTGTATGATGTTATTGGCTATTGGAGATACAGACAGACATTGGGAATGGCATTTTTCCATGCCGTGATGGCAGATGCAGGTGGAAGACTCCCGTTCGAATTACGGATGGTGTTTCGGGAAACCTTTACCAGCTTTCCCGCCATTATTTTATGGACACTGGGGTGGAACTATCTGTATATACCCAGATTCTTGTTGTTCTGCCTATTATGCGGTATTTTAGCACTCTTCCGCAAAAGAATATTCAAGATTTCTTTAATTCGAAAAGACATTTCCACGCTACGGCAAGGGCGTCCGTCGCGCCGAAAAATAATTTATGCATACCTAGTGCTGATACTGGTAGCCACTTTAGCCCGCATTGTAAACACAATCTCTACAAGCAATGTTGACTTTTACACCGATGCTCCACTGTATGCCGCACCGCAACCTACACCGCATTCGGTAAAAAAATATACAGACTTCTTGAAAGATAACAAACAAAATATCAATGACTATGTACTGGAACTATTTAAAACGTACGACCATGTGATTCTTTGTGAGCGTTCTCACTAGGAGATGACACAGCATGACATGATTTACAACTTGGTGACAGACAAGCGATTTGTCGATAGCGTAGGGGTCGTATTCACCGAAATAGGAAGCGCGGAATCCCGCAAAGCCTATAAAATGTTTATCAATACATCTTTCCCTAACGACACTGTTGTAGACAAAGAACTGGCATCGTTCTTGATGGAAAATCAAACCGTCCATCTGCTTTGGCCCAATACTAACTGGTTCGATTTTCTGAAAAAGATGTATTACTTTAACCACAACCGTGAAAAGCAGGTTGATATCCTTTTTGCGGACAGAAACTGGTTGGACAGAAGTTTGTTGTATGCACGTGACAGCATCATGGCCGACAATATCATTTCCACAATACGGACCGATAGTCTGAAGAAGTCACTGACCATTATGAACTACCGCCATGCCTACCTGACACCCGGCAATTGCGGATATTATCTGGGACGTGCGTTTCCAGGTAAGGTGGCAAATGTCATGATTAACTCCTGTAGTATTAGCCTGCCGTTATTGTTAACAGGCAAAGAAATAGCGATTCCAATTCAGCAGGGAAGATGGGATGCAGCATTTGAACAGGCAAAGGATTCAGCCTTCGCATTTAGTTTCAAGGGCTCTCCTTTTGGGAAAGACGCTTTCGACCATTTTGTGTTGCCATGGAGTTCTTTAAATGCCAAACATTATGAAGACATGTTTACCGGATTCATCTATTACAAATCTCCTGTCGAACAATATACAAGCGTGGGATTCAACCATATGTTTGACCAAGAGAATGTGGACAAACTTATGAGGAGGGATTCGATACTAACAGGCTATTCCATAACGGGGTTGGAATATCTGAAAGGAGGATTGCACCAAAAACAAGGTAAAGAGATATATTTTGAGCAGAACCGCATCGATAATATAGGCTATCTGTATGTCTGTCTTCTTGCAGCATTTATTGCCTGTATCCTGTTTGTAATTCATTGGCGTTCAACGAAGGAATCGTAATCTGCTGTATATCGATTTTACACACGCATGCTCGGTAAGCAATCAAGATTCTGCATGCGGCAACAACTCTTCGTGCTATCCGGATTCATTATCAATAATCAGGCAATTGTCGGAGAAGTTCGCTGAGAGGCTGTCCCAATAACGGGTGTACCACGGCCGGGGCAATCTCTACCAACGGTTCCATAACGAAACGACGCAGGTGCATCAACGGATGGGGAAGGCGCAATGCAGGAGTATCCATCAGTAAAGGTGTCCCGTCCGAATGGAAAGCCAGCAACAGGTCGATGTCTATCACGCGGTCACTATACACGCCATCGGCTGATTTATGCAGACGCCCCATGTCACGTTCGATAGATTGTGTCAACTGTAATACGTCTGTCAGCGGGAGACTGGTCTCCACACCGATGGCGGCATTCAAAAAGGAATGAGAGGACTGAAATCCCCACGGTGCAGTTACATAAAAAGCAGATTGGGAGAGAATACGCCCAATCTGCTTTTCTATTTGCTGCATGGCATGGGCAAGGTTCTCTTCCTTGTTACCAAGATTAGCCCCAAGTCCCATGTAGCAGGTATATGAAGATTCTTCATCTGTCATTTTTCATTATCTGTCAGTTATCAACATGGCATCGCCATACGTACCGAAGCGGTACTCTTCTTTCAGGGCCACGTCATAAGCATGCATCACCTGCTCGTAACCGCCAAAGGCAGCAACAATCATCAGCAAGGTGGAAAGTGGCATGTGGAAGTTAGTCACCATCGAGGTGGCCACCGTAAAGTCATAAGGCGGGAAGATGAACTTATTGGTCCAGCCGTCATACTCTTTCAGATGGCCGTCGGTACTGACAGTGCTCTCTATGGCACGCATCACGGTAGTACCTACCGCACAGACTTGCTTATTGCGGTCTTTGGCACGATTAACGATGCTGACGGCTTCGGCATTGACAATCATCTGCTCGGAATCGGTCTTGTGCTTGGTCAAATCTTCTACATCGATTTCACGGAAATTACCCAAACCGGCATGCAGGGTAATGAAAGCAAACTCAATGCCTTTGATTTCCATACGCTTCATCAGCTCACGGCTGAAGTGCAAGTTGGCAGTAGGAGCGGTAACAGCTCCCTCGTTGCGGGCAAAAATGGACTGGAAACGTTCGGCATCTTCCGGCTCAACGGGACGGTTAATGATGCTGTGAGGCAGCGGCGTCTCGCCCAATGCGTAAAGTGCTTTCTTGAATTCATCGTGCGGGCCATCGTAGAGGAAACGAAGGGTACGGCCGCGCGAAGTGGTATTATCGATAACTTCGGCCACCATCGAATCGTCTTCACCAAAATAGAGTTTGTTACCAATACGGATTTTGCGGGCAGGATCTACCAATACATCCCACAGGCGCAACTCTTCATTCAATTCGCGTAACAGGAATACTTCAATACGGGCTCCGGTCTTTTCTTTGTTACCATACAGACGGGCAGGGAAAACCTTGGTGTCGTTGAAGATAAAGACGTCTTGGTCGTCGAAATATTCCAAAATGTCCTTGAACATCCGATGTTCTATTTCGCCGGTCTTACGATGCAAAACCATCAGGCGAGACTCATCACGGTACCTTGTCGGGTGCAAGGCAATCTTCTCTTCGGGAAGTTTGAACTTGAATTGCGATAATTTCATAACAACGATGTATTATTGTAAAGTTGATATTATTCTGTCATTTTAACTTCTTGAGCATCTATCCACTCCTTAAAAGTACGCGGGTCGAGGCATTCTTCCACACGGACATTACCCACACGAGTACGTTCCAAAGCTATCAGATGGGCTCCGCTCTCCAACGCCAGACCGATGTCGCGCGCCAAAGCACGTATATAGGTACCTTTACTGCACACCACACGTACCTTGATGTCTGGTAGATTGCATTCCAGCAGTTCTATTTCGTCTATGACCAGCAGTTTGGGCTTCAGTTCTACATCCTCACCCTTGCGGGCCAAATCGTAAGCCCGTTTACCGTTCACCATACAGGCGGAAAAGGCGGGAGGTATCTGTTGAATCTCACCTACGAACTTCTGCAAGACCTGTTCCACCGCTTCACGAGTAATGTGCTCTGTAGGATAAGTGGCATCTATTTCGTGTTCCAAATCATAACTGGGCGTAGTTGCTCCTAGCCGAATCGTAGCAACGTATTCTTTCGTATGATACTGAAACTCCTCAATACGCTTTGTTGCCTTGCCTGTACAGACTATCAATACACCGGTAGCCAACGGGTCGAGTGTGCCGGCATGTCCCACCTTCAGCTTCTTTACCCCCATACAGCGGCAGATGTGATAGCGCACATGCCCCACCAGCTTGAACGATGTCCAGCCCAACGGTTTATTAAAATACAGTACTTCTCCTTCCTTAAAATCCAACATACCTTGTCTCATGGAATTGAAATCCAACCCTATACAGACGACTATACGACTTGCAAGTCATAGCCCATCCACAGCATTATCAATATCAGTCCGCCAACGATGATGCGATACCAACCGAAGAGCTTAAAACCGTATTTCGTTACAAAACTAATAAAGAACTTTATGGCCAGCAACGCCACCACAAAAGCCACTACATTACCAACAATCAGCGGGGTCAGATTGTTCATGATAAGTTCCGTTCCTCCGTCACTGAACAGTTTCCACATCTTATACAGCATGGCAGCAAGCATGGTAGGCACAGCTAGGAAGAATGAGAATTCGGCTGCGGTCTTACGCGTCAACTTCTGCGACATACCGCCCACAATGGTAGCCATGGAGCGAGATACTCCCGGTATCATGGATATACATTGAAACAGGCCGATTAAGAAAGCACGCCGTTCCGTCAATTGCGTTTTCTCGCTTCCATTCCCGAATATGCGGTCACAGAACAACATGAACACACCACCTATCACTAACATGACTGCTACCACCGTGACACTCTCCAGCATAGCATCTATTGCGTCACTGAACAGCAGTCCTAACACGGCAGCAGGAATAAAAGCCACCAGCAGTTTCCAGTAAAAGTCAAACCGATGTAGAAAGCGCTTCCACCCCGGCGTACCCTCCGGCAACGGTGTACGGTTCAACCGGAAGAAACGTTTCCAGTACAGCACCACTACCGACAGAATCGCACCAAACTGTATAATGAATGTAAATGCCTTTACAAACTCCGTACTCTCAACACCCAGCAAGTGTTGGGTAATAATCATGTGTCCCGTAGATGAAACCGGCAAAAACTCCGTCAGCCCCTCCACAATGGCGATGATAACCGCCTCCAGTGCACTCAAATCTCCCATACTTTAATCTTTATTTTCTTCTTCAATTTTAATTTTCGGACGATGCAGCACGCCATATATCATAAACAAGAAACCTACCAAACACGTAACAGGCGCCACTTTAATGCGTCGGGCACTGAATATATCCGGTTCAAAATGTGTTGGTGTAGATGCAGGACCGGTCATCAAAATAAAGCCGATGATAACCACCACCATGCCGACAGCCAATAGAATAAAGTTGGTCTTATCGAATGCAAATTTCTGCTTATTCATCTTTTTCTGTTGTTTAAATAATTGTTCAATTTTTCATTAGTCTACAGTTTCCGTTTCAACGCTTCTTTCCCGCAATAAGAAAGAACCGTGAGAATCTTATCCTTATATATGATAAAGCACGTCAGCCTTCATCCGCAAATATTTATTGATGGAGAACAACGCACACAACCACGTCATCAGCACCCCAAACACCAGCACCGCCACAGACACCAGCACCATTATCGGAATCACCTGCTCATCATACGGAATCAGCCACACCGCAGCTCCCCATAGCATTCCATCAGCCAAACAAGCCGACACAACCCCTATCCAGAAGTTGCGCCGCAGGAACGGCCTCCGTATGAATCCCCAGCTTGCCCCCACCAATTTCATCGTATAGATGGTGAAGCGCTTGGAATAAATCGTCAGCCGGATGGTATTGTTTATCAATGCAAACGATATGATTGCCAATATTCCCGCCAATCCTAACAACAACACACTGATACGACGAATGTTATTATTCACCGCATCTATAAGGTTCTTTTCATAGACCACCTCCTGTATATCGGAGTTCTGCCGGATGCGCTGCTCTATACGGGCAATGCTGTCGGCATTGGCATACTCCGCCTTCAGCCTGATTTCGATAGAGGGCGAAAACGGATTATAACCCAAGAACTCTGCTGGATCTGTCCCCATAGCTTCGGTCTGCTCTTTCAAAGCCTGTTCCTTCGAGATATAAATGGTGCGTTTGACAAACGGCTCTTCATTCAGTTTCTTTTGCAGAGCCAAAATGTCCCGTTCCTTCATATCATCATCGATGAGGAGGGAGAACGACAGATTCTCGCGCACATGGACAGACAGTTGGCGAGCCCCCAACACAAAGAACAGCATCAGTCCCAGCAACAGCAGCATCAACGTGGTGCTTATACAAGCTGTCACAAACTGCATGTCAAACCGCGTCCCCGAACTGACCTTACCTCTCCTGTTCATCGCTCTCACCCTGCTTATACCGCCGCAGGTCCTCCCGACTTTTTCTTGCGGAACACATATATCATAGAACTGCTACGTTCTTTCTTCACCAATGCACTGAACCATGCCAATGTGCCATTTATCAAGCCTCGCAAGAAAGGACACGAACGATGCATATACTTCTCCGTCAACATGGAGATATAAAACGCATCAAACGGCATCGGATAACGTTCAGCCAAAATAAAGCCATGCTTGGCACCAAAGCGCTGCATGGTATCGGGCGTGAAGTGCCACAGATGACGGGGCACGTCGTAAGCCGCCCAATAGGCTCCGTAGTGACGGGCATCGTAGGACAGGCAATTGGGCACTGCCACTATCAGCACACCGCGCTCATTCAACAGCCGGTTCAGCGTCTCCCACGTCTCATTAAGATACTCCAGATGCTCCATGACGTGCCACAGCGTAATGACACCAAAACTGCCCGCTTCATAGTCTCCCAACGCTGTTTCGGGCTTTACGTCCAGTCCGAAATGCTGCTTGGCAAAATCACGCGCACCGGCATTCTTCTCCACTGCTTCCACCTGCCAGCCCTGCCGGCGCATCATGTCGGCAAAGTACCCTGTACCCGTACCTACATCAAGCAGGCAGCCTTCGTTGCAATGCGCTTCACGCATCACCAGCCGTGCTTTCCGTTTCAACATATATGTACGCACATAGTGATACAGGGAATTGACCATTCCTTTCCGCGTGTCCGAGTGCGAGATATAGTCGGGGGTCTCGTAATAGCGCCCAATTTCGTTCTCCGGCGGGAAATCCTGCGTCATCAGAAAACCGCAATCACGGCAACGACACAAATGAAACACTTCGCCCGATGCATAGTGATCTATGCAGGTCAAAGTACGTTCCAATTCTACTCCGCCACACAGCGGACAAGTTTGTATCGTGAATTTATCCATGAACATTCCGCCCAAAGGAATAATGTGCCCTGCGAAACGGCAGGACACACTAAACCTAAATTTGGTGCAAAATAACAAATAAAAACCGACTTACAGGAGATTCGTTAAGGAGATTTAAGAGTAACACATCTTTCCTCTCCATTATAATCAAAGTTTAAACGCCAAATCGCTATCCGTCACTATCAGCACATGGTCGTTACCGGCCATGCGGCGCCCTTCGGGCACAAACTCGGCAACGACACCGGTCACTTCATCGATAAAAGTAAGTTCACCCGTGCGCGGAGAATACCACCAAGCCTTTTTCGTACGCCCGCTTATTTTGTCCAGCTTCACGCGGATGGGAGCACCCGTATAGGTATAAACCATCAGATAATTCTTGCCGCGTGTGGCAATAAGACGTTCGTAGCGTTCTCCGTTCGGACCATCCAGCACACTTTGGTCGGGCACACGTTCCATGTAGGGAAATGCCAGCATCAGCCGTTTCAGGTGTTTCATCTGGTTGAAACCATCGTCCTGAAGCGCTTCATACCACAACTTGGTAGCGCCATAGGCCGGCAGCACGCCCGGTTTCAGAAATTGCATGATGGAATTGTGCCCGTATGTATGCCCAAACGCACCGGCAAACACCGACCAATAGGCGTAGCGGCGCACATCTTCTGCCTGCCAGAATCCTTGCGAGGGGTCATGAAGTCCCTGCGGAATAGCTTCATACGAAGGCTCTCCGTCAATCACCGGCCGCAACGGCTGCATGGAATGGCTCAACTCGACATACCGCCAGTTATCTTCTTCCGTCCCCGCGGGCAGCAGATTTTCCTCGTCTGCACGGCTCTGCCCGTAACGGCGGTGACCGCTTTGAAACATATTGAAATCCAGCCACGCAGCCTTGTTAAACCACGTTGTGGAAAGCGTGCGACCAAAAGGATGAAAAGTCATCAAGTGATTCCGGTCAATGGACTTAATCGTAGTGGCCAGTGCCTCCCACACTTCCGGTTTGACATTGCCGCGTATATCGCCCCCGATTATCCAGATGATGTTGGGACGGTCTTTATAACGGTTAGCCAAGAACGTGCCGTATGCTTTGGCCTGCTCCACGTCCATCAGTCCGCCTTTCACCAATCCACCCCAGATGCAGACCATGCCGATGTAGATACCGTTATCCGCTGCCGTGTCGATGATGTAGTCCATGTGATCCCAATATCCGTAGATACCTTCCAACTCCGCCAGCCGATTGAAGTCATAACCGAAGGGGTGCGACGATTGTCCGTAGCAGTTCATGGCAGGCACACCGTTGACGGTCTGTACCTGTACCACGTTAAAGCCGGCTTCTGCACAATGCTTCAGATAATAGGCAGCTTCGTCGCGGTTCAGCCGTTCGGGCAGCAGCCACCCCGTATCGCCCAACCAGAAAAAGGGCGTCCCGTCCGTGTGTTGCAAATAACGATGGTTGGCAGAAACTTGCAAAACACCGTGTACCCACGGCATTTCCTGTGCCTGTGCGCTGAATGACATAAGCGACCAAATGCCGCACAAAATAAAAAAGAAGTAGTGTTTCAAGTAGTTTTTCATGATATGATAGTTTAGCATACTACAAATTCAATAGCGCTAAAATAAAACATATCTACAAAACCACCAAATCCCGACACACCCAATAACAACAAAGAGGCAGCCTTTCTGCCAAAAGCTGCCTCTTCACATCAAGATCGGCCACGATAGGATATTGGTAGTTCGGTCGGAAATAAGCGATTCTCAGCGATTAGAAAATACAGGTTGTCAGTCCGCCGGGCATATTTGACATTTTGATAAATCCATTATCGCAAGTCACCGGACAGCAGAGAATCTTCCTGCCTCTCATACTGCAATTATCGGCCAAAAGCCACCGAAAAGGCGTTTTTACAGCATTTTTCAACAAACGTCGGGGTAATATTGCACAAAATCGAAACTCTTCTGCATGAATTTAAAAGCGAAAAAACAGAGATGCCACCTATCTTTGTGGAAAAACTACAAAAAAACTTTTTCACATGAAACACAAGACTATCTTACTGACCGTATGCCTGACATTCGTTTCCTTCTGTCTACCGGCACAAGAGCTGCGCAAGGAAGTAGTTTGGCAGGAAGTAGACGGCGTCACCGTACCCATTCCTCCGCAGACACATCCCCGTCTGTATGTCCGTCCGGGCGACATATCCGAGTTGAAAGAACGTGTCAAAACCCCGCAGGCACAAAAACTCATCTCCGAGCTCACCAAACTGGGCAAAGACCGCACGCCGGAAGAGGAGGCAAAAGAGACTGATCACGGATTCCGCTATTACTTCAAGATGCGGGGCGTTACAAGCCGGGCACAGGTGCAAGCACTGGAATACCTCACCACGGGCAACAAACGGCTGGCACGCCGCGCCATCACTTCCATGCTCGATACACTGAAAACGACTGACTTTGGTACACAGCAAGACCTGTCGCGCGCCAGTGGCGTCATGCTGATGGTTGGCGCAATGGTGTATGACTGGTGCTACGACCAGATGAAGGAATCCGAGAAGCAGGCTTTTGTCAAAGAGTTTGTACGCATTGCCAAGACGATGGAATGCGGTTATCCTCCACGCAACGACCAGCCTATCGCCGGACACCCGTCAGAATGGATGGTGCTGCGCGACATGTTGTCGGCAGGTATCGCCATCTATGACGAATATCCCGATATGTACAATCATGTCATCACCATGCTCTACCGCGACTACATACCGGTACGCAACTACATCTATTCAGGGCAGAACTATCACCAGGGCACCAGCTACGTCAATGCACGTTTCAGCTGTGACTTGCTCTCACTGTGGATTCTGGACAAGATGGGAGCAGGTGCCGTGTACGACCCCTCGCAACAGTTCGTACTGTATGACTTCCTGTACCGCCGCCGTCCCGACGGACAAGTGCTGCCTGCCGGCGACGAGAATCCCAAACCGCGTAAAACCATCCCCGGATATTCTCTACCGGCATTCCTGGCTGCCAACTATTATAAAGATGAATATCTGGCCTATGAATACGAACGTCGTCCGCGCCTCGAAGCACACTGCTACATCTTCGACATCTTATGGCGTGACTACAACCTGAAATCGAAAGCACCCGATGACCTGCCGCTGACGCGCTATTCGGGCACACCTTACGGCTGGATGATTTCCCGTACAGGTTGGGGTGCCAACAGCGTACTGGCCGAAATGAAGATTAACGAACAGTTCATCGGCAACCATCAGCATCTGGACGGCGGTTCGTTCCAAATCTACTATAAAGGTCCTTTGGCCATTGATGCCGGTGCTTATCAGGGCGAATCGGGAGGTTACAATAGCCCGCACAATAAGAATTATTTCAAGCGTACCATAGCTCACAACTCATTATTAGTGTATGACCCGAATGAGAAATTTGCCTGCTGGAACTACGGTGGCGGAGACAAGACGGAATACGCCGCCAACGACGGCGGACAACGCATGCCGGGCGACCGCTGGCTGACATGTAACTCATTCAAAGACCTGCTGTCCGAAGAATATACCGTGGGCAAGGCATTGGCACACGGCTTCGGTCCCGATGCACAAGAGCCTGACTACTCATACCTGAAGGGTGACATCACCAAAGCTTATACGAAAAAGGTGAAAGAGGCCAAACGCTCATTCGTATTCCTCAATCTGAAGAACGAGATGGTACCTGCCGCACTCATCGTATTCGACAAGGTGGTATCTTCCAATCCCGACTTCAAGAAATACTGGTTGCTGCACAGCATCGAAGAACCTTCCGTGCAAGACAACGGCTTCACCGTGGCACGCACCAAAGACGGCGATACGGGTATGCTGCACAACAGTGTCCTGCTGCCCGAAGCCGACGATGTGACCATCGAGAAAGTGGGTGGCCCCGGAAAAGATTGCTGGGTATTCGGCAAGAACTATCCCAATGCCGCACAGCCCCGCCGTCCCGACCCTGCCAACGAACGTGGTGAATGGCGTGTAGAGGTATCTCCCGCCAAACCGGCTGCCGAGAACTACTTCCTGAACGTGATACAGGTGGCTGACAACTCCTGCAAACAACTGAATGAGGTAAAACGACTGGACGGCGAACGTACCGTAGGTGTACAAATTGCCGACCGCATCGTGACGTTCAGCAAAGACAGCGAACAGCTTTCCGGACGCTTCCGTGTTAATGTCAGTGGTAACGGAAACATGAAGTTCGTCATTACTGACCTAAAACCGGGCAACTGGCAGGTAAAGAAAGACGGCGAGATATTCATCCCCGGCATCGAGGTGAGAAGTGACGACGGTGTACTCTCCTTCGAGGGTACGGCCGGAATCTATGAGTTCTGCCGATAATCACCATTGTTTAACTACCCGAAAAACGAATGAATCACATGAAAAATAGATTGACTATCCTAACACTCTTTTTAATCTTCATCGCTTCTTTCCGGCTCTCCGCACAGGAGTTGCGGAAAGAGGTGACATGGCAGGAGATAGATGGGGTCACTGTACCTATCCCCCCGCAAGTGCACCCCCGTCTGTACCTCCGTTCTGCCGATGTACCAGCCTTGAAAGAACGGCTGAAAACTCCGCAGGCGCAAAAGACACTGGCAGCCATCAAGGCATTGGGACGCGACCGCACTCCCGAAGAGGAAGCCGCAGAACCTGACCACGCTTACCGCTACTATCACCGGATGCGTGGCGTCACCAGCCGTGCCGAATTACAGGCGTTGGACTATCTGGTGAACGGCAACAAGCGCCAGGCACGCCGTGCCATCACCTCCATGCTCGACACACTGAAGACGACAAACTTCGGTACCAAAGGAGACCTTTCGCGCGCCAGCGGTGCCATGCTGATGGTCGGTGCGATGGTGTACGACTGGTGTTACGACCAGATGAAGGAATCGGAAAAGCAAGCCTATATCAAAGAGTTCATCCGCATAGCCGGCACGATGGAGTGCGGCTATCCTCCCCGCGACAACCAGCCTATCGCCGGACATCCGTCGGAGTGGATGATTATGCGTGACATGCTGTCGGCAGGTATCGCCATCTACGACGAATACCCCGACATGTACAATCATGTAGTCAAGATGATGTTCAAGGATTATATTCCGGTACGCAATTACTTCTACGCCGGTCACAACTACCACCAGGGCACCAGCTATGTCACCGTGCGCTTCAGCAACGACCTGTTCGGCCAGTGGATTCTGGATCGCATGGGCACAGGCCCCATCTACGACTCTGCACAGCAATTTGTATTGTATGACCTCATCTACCGTCGCCGTCCCGATGGACAAGTGTTGCCGGCCGGCGATGTCACTCCACCCAAACGCGATGCACGAGCAGCATATACCCTGCCTGCCATGTTGGCTTCCAGCTACTTCAAGGACGAATATTTGGCCTATGAGTTCGAACGAAATCCGGACTTGCAGCAACAGGGCGGCGAAGTGCTGGACCACTGCCTCATCTTCGACCTGCTGTGGAGAGACTATGACCTGAAGGCCAAAGCACCGGACGACCTGCCGCTGACACGCTTCTCCGGCACACCGTTCGGCTGGATGATAGCCCGTACCGGCTGGGGCGCCAACAGTGTCATTGTCGAGATGAAAATTAACGAGCAGTTTGTAGGCAACCACCAGCACATGGACGGCGGTTCGTTCCAAATCTACTACAAAGGTCCTTTGGCTATTGATGCCGGTGCGTATGGTGGCAGCTCAGGCGGTTACAACAGCCCGCACAACAAGAACTTCTTCAAACGCACCATTGCTCATAACTCACTGCTGGTGTATGACCCCGACGAGAAGTTTGCCTGCTGGAACTACGGTGGCGGAGACAAGACCGAATACGCCGACAACGACGGCGGACAACGAATGCCGGGCGACCGCTGGCAGACTTGCAATGTGTTCAGCGAACTGCTGTCTCCGGAATATACCATGGGTAAGACACTGGCACACGGCTTCGGTCCCGACATCAACGTACCGGAATACTCTTATCTGAAAGGCGACATCACCCAAGCATACACGCAAAAGGTGAAAGAGGTGAAACGCTCCTTCGTATTCCTCAACTTGAAAAACGAACAGGTGCCTGCCGCACTCATCGTGTTCGACAAGGTGGTATCTTCCAATCCGGACTTCAAGAAGTATTGGTTGCTGCACAGCATCGAAGAACCGGCAGTGAACGGAAACACATTCACCGTGACACGTACCAAGAACGGCGATACGGGCATGTTGCAGAACAGTGTCCTGCTGCCCGAAGCTGACGATGCCCACATTGAAACCGTAGGCGGACCGGGCAAAGAGTTCTGGGTGTTCGGCACAAACTATGCCAACGATGCTCTGCCCAGTCGTCCCGACCCTGCCAACGAACGCGGTGCGTGGCGCGTAGAAGTTTCGCCCGCCAAACCGGCAGCCGAGAACTACTTCCTGAACGTGATACAAGTAGCGGACAATACATGCAAGCAACTGAATGATGTGAAGCGTCTGGACGGCGAACGTACCGTCGGGGTACAGATTGCCGACCGCATTGTCACATTCAGCAAGAACAGTAAGCCACTTGCCGGACGATTCAGTATAAAGGCCGAAGGCAACGGAACCATGAAGTTTGTCATCACCGACCTGAAACCGGGTAACTGGCAAATAAAGAAAGACGGTAAGATATTTATCCCCGGCACCGAGGTAAAAAGCGATGACGGACTACTCTCTTTCGAAGGAACCGCCGGTGTGTATGAATTCCGCCGATAACAATATATTCAACTCATTTTATCATGAAGCACAAATCGATTTTACTGACCATCTGCTTTGCCTTCTTTGCACTTTTCCTGTCCGCACAGGAACAGCGCAAAGAAGTGACATGGCAACAAATAGAAGGGGTTAACGTACCCATCCCACCACAGACGCATCCGCGTCTCTACCTGCGCAGTTCGGACATCCCCGCCTTGAAAGAACGGCTGAAAAGCCCGCAAGTGCAGCAGACACTCGATATTTTAAAGCAACTTGCCAAAGAGCGCACCGCTGCAGAAGAGGCAGCCGAACCGAAACATGATTTCCGCTATTACTACAGAATGCGGGGAGTCACCACCCAAGCACAACTACAGGCATTGGACTACCTTACCACGGGTAACCGGCGGCAGGCACGGCGAGCCATCACTTCCATGCTCGATACACTGCGCACCACCAACTTCACTAACCAGAAGGGCGACCTGACGCGTGCCAGCGGTGTTATGCTCATGGTGGGTGGAATGGTGTATGACTGGTGCTACGACCAAATGAAGGAATCGGAAAAGCAAGCCTATATCAAGGAGTTCATCCGCATCGCCAAGACCATGGAGTGCGGCTATCCGCCCCGCGACAACCAGCCCATTGCCGGACATCCGTCGGAGTGGATGATTATGCGTGACATGCTGTCGGCAGGTATCGCCATCTACGACGAATATCCCGACATGTACAACTATGTCATCAAGATGTTGTTCGAGAAATATATTCCTGTACGCAATTATTTCTATGCCGGACACAACTATCATCAAGGCACCAACTATATGCATGTCCGTTTTGCCTGCGACCTCTACCTGCTCTGGATTCTGGACAAGATGGGCGTTGGCAACGTATATGACCCTGCCCAACAGTTTGTACTGTACGATATCATCTACCGCCGTCGGCCCGACGGTACCTTACTGCCTGCGGGCGACGACTATCCGCAACCCCGCCCTTCGCTGCTGACAATGCCCACCCCCATGATGCTGGCATCCAGCTACTACGGCGACGGCTACTTGGCGCATGAATTCGAACTGAACCCGCGTATCGACTCGCCGGGCAACGAAGTGATGAATCACTGCCTCATCCACGAACTGCTGTGGCGCGACTACGACCTGAAAGCAACAGCACCGGACTCGCTTCCGCTGACCCGCTTTTCGGGCACGCCTTTCGGATGGATGATTGCCCGCACAGGATGGGATACCAACAGCGTCATCGCCGAGATGAAAATCAACGAGCAGTTTGTGGGCAACCATCAGCACATGGACGGCGGTTCGTTCCAAATCTATTATAAAGGTCCACTTGCCATCGATGCCGGCGCTTACAGTGGCAGTTCGGGCGGCTACAACAGCGAGAACAACAAAAACTATTTCAAGCGCACCATTGCACACAATTCGCTTTTAGTGTACGACCCTGACGAGAAGTTCGGATGCTGGAGCTATGGCGGTGGCGGCAAGACGCGCTACGCCGCCAACGACGGCGGACAGCGTATGCCGGGCGAAGGATGGAAAACCTGCAACGACATGGATAGTCTCCTATCTAAAGAGTACACCGTAGGAAAGATTCTGGCACACGGCTACGGAACCGACATCCAGAAGCCGGACTATTCGTACCTGAAAGGAGACATCACTCAAGCATATACGAACAAGGTGAAAGAAGCAAAACGCTCATTCGTCTTCCTCAACCTGAAGAACGAGACGGTACCTGCCGCCCTCATTGTGTTCGACAAAGTCGTATCGGCGAATCCCGACTTCAAGAAATACTGGTTGCTACACAGCATCGAGGAGCCGTCCATCAACGGCAACACGTTTACCGTGGCACGTACCAAAGACGGTGACACGGGCATGTTGCAGAACAGCGTCCTGCTGCCTACAGCCGACGACCTGCACCTGGAAAAAGTAGGCGGTCCCGGCAAAGAATGCTGGGTGTTCGGCAAGAACTACCCAAACGATGCGATGCCCCCCTATCCAGACCCTGCTAACGAGCGCGGTTCATGGCGTATGGAAGTTTCGCCCATCAAGGCTGCTGCCGAAAATTATTTTCTGAACGTCATACAAGTGGCAGACAATACCTGCAAACAACTAAACGACGTGAAGCGCTTAGACGGGGAACGCACGGTAGGTGTACAGATTGCCGACCGCATCGTCACCTTCAGCAAGAACAGCGAAGAGCTTTCCGGCCGTTTCACCCTAACGGCAGAAGGAAACGGGACCATGAAGTTCGTCATCACCGACCTGAAACCGGGAAACTGGCAAGTGAAGA
Organism: uncultured Bacteroides sp.; assembly: GCA_944320945.1. GTDB lineage: Bacteria > Bacteroidota > Bacteroidia > Bacteroidales > Bacteroidaceae > Bacteroides. The sequence continues at coordinate 58,432 of CALUJK010000030.1, forward strand.
AAAACGGTGAAATCTTCATTCCAACCATGGAAGTGAAGAGTGACGACGGCATCCTGTCATTTGAGGGAGAAGCCGGGGTCTATGAATTCAGAAGATAATAGTTAGTTAACGAGGGAACGAGTTAACGAGGCCACAAGGAAGTTTTAGACAGAAAAACATATTTAGTTGACGAGGGGACAAGTTAACGAGACAACGAGGAGGTATAGTAGTCAAGACTTACTCTGACTCAAATTAGACTTGAAACTTCTGCCCTTTTGTACTTCTGTCTAAAATCCTCCTTGTGGCCTCGTTAACTTGTCCCCTTGTCAACTATCTAAAACCTCTACCCCTTTCAGCGTCGCCGAACTGGACTCCGTGATGCGCACCTGCACAAGGTCACCGATGTGATGCGTACCGCGGTCGAACACCACCACACGATTCTGCTCCGTGCGGCCAAACAACTGGTCGCGGCTACGCTTGGACACACCTTCCACCAACACCTCGTATGTACGCCCCACGCAGCGGGCATTCGACTCGGCAGAGAGCCGGTTTTGCAAGGCAATAATTTCGTTGAGACGGCGTACTTTTACCTCTTCGGGCACATCGTCGGGCAAGCGCTTCGACGCATACGTGCCGGGGCGTTCGGAATATTTGAACATGAACGCCGAGTCATATTTGCACTCCTCCATCAGGCTGAGCGAAAGCTGATGGTCCTCCTCGCGTTCACTATGAAAACCGGAGAATATGTCCGTAGAAAGTCCGCAATCGGGAATGATACGACGAATGGCCTCTACACGCTCCAGATACCATTCGCGGTCATACTTACGGTTCATCAGTTTCAAGATGCGAGTACTGCCACTCTGCACCGGCAGATGGATGTGACGACACACATTCGGCTCTTCGGCAATGACGTGCAGCGTCTCGTCACTCATATCCTTGGGATGGGACGTAGTGAAACGGATGCGCATGCCGGGCGCTGAACGTGCCACCGTACGCAACAGTTCGGGGAAGGTGACCACCGTGCCGTCCGGACGTTCGAAACGATACGAATTGACATTCTGTCCCAACAGCGTTACTTCTTTATACCCCTTGGCAGCCAAATCCGCCACCTCGCGCAGGATGCTCTCCACGTCGCGACTGCGTTCACGCCGACGAGTGTAGGGCACAATGCAATAGGTACAGAAATTATTACACCCGCGCATGATGGAGACAAATCCCGATATGTGATTGCCACAAATGCGCGACGGGATGATGTCGCGATACGTCTCAGTCGTGGACAGTTCCACGTCGATGGCCTTTTCGCCCGCCTCGGCAGCGGCAATCAGATGCGGCAGACTGAGGTAGGCATCGGGACCCGCCACAAGGTCCACGTGGTGATGAGTGATGAGATTCTCTTTGACCCGCTCCGCCATACAGCCCAGTACACCCACCAGCAGATGCGGACGCTTGCGCCGCAGGGAGTGGAAGAACTCCAGCCGGTTCAGAATCTTCTGCTCCGCATTGTCGCGGATGGAGCAGGTGTTCAGAAAGACGGCATCGGCGTCATCCAAATTGTCAGTCACTTCGTAACCCGCCACTTTCATGACGGAAGCTACCACTTCACTATCGGCCACATTCATCTGGCAGCCGTAGGTTTCGATGAACAGCTTCTTGCTTTCATCGGCAGTTGCAGATTTAAAGTCTGCTTCCGGATTCTTTTCCATATTGATATATTACTATGTTTCGGCCACAAAGATACGGCTTCTCACCCGAAAAACAAGGTTTGACAATGTGACACTTTGCATTTTCCAATCGCTGAGAATCGTTTATTTCCGACCAAAGGGACGATTCGTCGGGAAAATCCGTTAACATTTCCGTTAACCAACAGACATACAAGCGGATAAAGAAATCCGTACATCTCTAAAAAATCGGGAACAGGTCGGAAAATAAAAAGATATGACAGTGGAAAGAGCCGAACGTATTCCGTTCATGCTCCGAATATATATCGTTCATGCTTCGAACGTGTTCGGAACAAACCCCGAAAGTGCTTCTTGGTTACGACAAACGTGTTTCGCACTGCATAAATATACATTGGATGCTGCATATTTATGCGCTCTCAGCATTACGGATGAATAAATATACAGAATCCGACTGTTAACAAAACCTACTTTGGCCGATTGCAGGAAAAAGACAGTAAGCAGATTACCGCATATCACAGCATTCTGACAGCAAATAGGCGAATAGACGTGCAAACAGATATTTCCCCAATACTGCATGAACGTTATTTAAATAATGTTAACCGTTCAAACATTTTCTCTTACAGTCTTGTGCATTTTAGAATAATTTTACAAATTTGCGCAATGAAAGAAACATTAGATTTTTTCATAGTTAAGGTTTAGGTTAAAAAACTAAGGGGAGCTGTGAAGCTGCCCTTTTTTTATTTGCATGGCAGAGTTAGTAGAAAGCGTTTCACCAACTCCGCCATTTATTTTGCCTAAATGTTGTCTGTCATTTGTTTAATAATTACCTTTGGGGAAAATTTAAATACACATAACCGTTATGGACGAATTTGTACAGTTTCTGTTCGTGATTGCCATCATTGCCGTAGGCATCGTGCAGCAATACCGCAAAGAGGCACGCAAGAAGAAAGCGGAGCAACCGCCCATTCCGCCCGTCACCTCCACGTCGTGGCCACCCGAACCGGAAGAAACGGACGAGACTTACGGCGGGTATATCCCCGCAGCACCGGAACCGGAAACTGCACCGAAACCTGCGCCGAAACCGTTCATCGAACCCGCCGTCCATAAAACAGCGCCTCACCCCCCACAACGGAAGCAGGCAGTCGCTACACCACCGGTCAACAATGTACCAGCCACACCGACAGGCGCTACCGAAGACTACGGCATCCACTCCGTGGAAGAGGCACGGCGTGCCATTATCTGGTCTGAAATACTCAATCGAAAAACAATATAAAAACGCACTATGGCATTCAAACACATCTCAGCAGCAGAAGCTGCCAGCCTCATCAAGCATGGCTATAACATTGGCTTGAGCGGATTTACACCCGCAGGAACCGCCAAGGCCGTCACGGCCGAACTGGCAAAGATTGCAGAAGCGGAACACGCTAAGGGAAATCCTTTCCAGGTAGGTATCTTTACCGGCGCATCGACAGGCGACTCGTGCGACGGCGTTCTGACGCGTGCCAAGGCTATCCGCTACCGGGCGCCCTACACGACGAACCCCGACTTCCGCAAGGCGGTGAACAACGGCGAAATAGCGTACAATGACATACACCTGTCGCAAATGGCGCAAGAGGTGCGCTACGGATTCATGGGCAAGGTGGACGTGGCCATCATCGAAGCATGCGAAGTGACCGACGACGGAAAAATCTATCTGACTGCTGCCGGAGGTATCGCTCCCACCATTTGCCGACTGGCAGACAAAATCATCATCGAGCTGAATGCTGCCCACAGCAAGGCTGCCATGGGGCTGCACGACGTTTACGAACCACTCGACCCGCCTTACCGTCGCGAAATCCCCATCACCAAGCCTAACGACCGCATCGGCTTGCCCTATATCCAGGTAGACCCGAAGAAGATTGTGGGCATCGTCGATACCAACTGGCCCGACGAGGCACGCGCATTCTCGGCTCCCGACCCGCTGACGGACAAAAGCGGGCAGAACGTAGCAGACTTCTTAGTGGCAGACATGAAGCGGGGCATCATTCCGCCGACATTCCTGCCGTTGCAGTCGGGTGTGGGCAACATTGCCAACGCCGTGCTCAGCGCATTGGGACACAGTACGGCCATTCCACCATTCGAAGTTTATACGGAAGTGATTCAGAACGCCGTCATCGGACTTATCCGCGACGGACGGGTGAAGTTTGCATCGGGCTGTTCACTGACGGTGACAAACGACTGCCTGAACGAGGTATATCGCGATATGGACTTCTTCCGCGACAAGCTGGTGCTCCGTCCGTCGGAAATCTCCAACAGTCCGGAGATTGTGCGCCGACTGGGTATCATCTCCATCAACACAGCCATCGAAGCCGACATCTACGGCAATGTAAACTCCACGCACATCGGCGGCACGAAGATGATGAACGGCATCGGCGGAAGCGGTGACTTTACGCGCAATGCATACATTTCCATCTTCACCTGCCCGTCTGTGGCCAAGGAGGGGAAAATCAGTGCCATCGTGCCGATGGTGTCACACGAAGACCATTCGGAACACGATGTCAACATCATCGTCACCGAACAGGGTGTGGCAGACTTGCGCGGCAAGAGCCCGAAGGAACGTGCACAGACCATCATCGAGAACTGTGTACACCCAGACTACAAGAACATCTTGTGGGATTACCTGAAACTGACCGACGGCAAAGCACAAACGCCGCACTGCATCCGTGCCGCCCTCGCCATGCACGCCGAACTGGCCAAGAGCGGAGATATGCGCAATGTGGACTGGGCGCAGTATAAGTAACAAATCAAGAAATAAATAGGTCGTGAGATATTTTTATATTTTATTTCTCGCAATGCTTTTGTGCAGCAGCTGCCACATCAGCAAAGAAGTAAGCCGATTCTCCACACACCCCATCGAATTGGGAATGGACAAGGCACAATTTATCAGGGTATATGGGACTCCTTACAGTCAGACTGTCAGCAAGAATGAGAAAGGGGAACTACAAGAGATTCTTTTCTATAAAGAAACACTAATCGGAGTTCAGTGGTGCATGGTAACCACATCATTCACCTTTATCAACTCCAAACTGATAAAACAGGAATTCGTAAAAGAAGAGCAAATAAATACTTCTTGCGACTGTAATAAATACTTCTCGCGACAAAAATAAATAAGGATAAAAATTCTTGATGAAAAAACGATGAAGCCGTAAGCACATAGCAAATGACGCTTACGGCTTCATTAGTTTCAAATAGTAGTACTATAAATTTTATCTTTAGTAAGATTAACAAAGATAAGATCCTATTCATTCTCTTTTACCCCACAAGAGTCAACTGCAAAAATGGAATCAATAATACACAAGGAACTACCTGTATCTATCAACGATAAAATAGGATAGCTACTCTCTTTGTTCATAACCTATGTTTCTGCATACATAAACTTATCTTTGAATATAAGTTTAGATTGCGCCTTTATCGATGTTCCGATTGTTAGCGCAATAACTAATGGTAGCAAACGAAGTTCCATACTATTTAAAGAATACGTTTTTTAAAATGTTACCCAACCATGGATCTTTAATGCTCTCTTTGAAAGCATCATATTTTTTAGGTTTAAATACGTTTTTATAAATATCTCTTTGATAAAAATGCACAGAATCACAATGCATTATAAGCCTATGAAATATAGAGTCTGTAATGTTCTCATCTATTTGAAATGTATCTTTCTCTATTTGCATTGTGTCTTCATTTATATTTATTTGTGCAATACTTGCATGAATAGCAGTCTTATTAATTTGAGTAAATAAAAAATGACTGCTAAGAAAAGGAACAAATAGTAAAGACAAGATTCTATTCATAGAACATTTTTTTGACAAAAAATATCATATCGCGCTAAATAAAAAAATAGCACTTACAGCTTCATCAGTTCTAAACATACCTCATCTTGAAAAGCACGTGCCGAACGGCCGGAGAGCACATTCTGATTCATAATGGCAAAGGCAATCCAGTGTCCGTTCTTCGCCTTCAGATAACCCGCCAGGCAGTTGATACCGGTATAAGAGCCGGTCTTGGCATGTACTTGCCGGAAAGCCGGAGTGCCGTGCCCCATGCGGTACTTCAACGTGCCGTCGATGCCGCTCACAGGCATTGCCTTATACAGATGCTGGAAGATGTCCGTACGGGAATAAGCATATTTCAGGAAAGTAACCAGCAATTCAGGAGTGATGTAGTTGTAATGGGACAATCCGCAACCGTCTGCCAGTTTATAACGACGCGGGGTAAGTCCCAACTCTTTCGTCAGCCGACGGATGGCATCCAGCCCGGCCTTGGCAGAAACCTGCTTCTCACCCGACGCCTGCGCTCCCAGCCGGTAGAGCATGGCTTCGGCATTCAGATTGTCACTCTCCTTCATCATCTGGTCGAGGACAGCCTGCATGGAAGTCTCATGCACAGCCATCGGCACGGCAAGACTGTCGCGAACCAACTCGCCAAACGAATAGCCGTTGCAATGAATCCCTTCCTGCTGCAAACGCTCGGTAAAGACGTGCATAAAGAAACGTTCCGAAGAGAAGATATTAATAGTACGCGCCTGTGCCGACGGCACATTGCCGGTAACCGTCACCCGATTCCCGTTCTCCAGCCAATTGCGCGTCACACGGAAAGGGCCGGCAGAAGGGGTACGGCTTTTTGTACCGTTCACCAGCGTATAGTAAGTGGAAACGGGTGTACAGAGCAACCGCGCCGTGTCCCCCGCCTGAGCGGCAGGCAGGGCAGTAACCGTCAACGTGCCTTTCTCCAACATCAGCGGCGAGAGATAGGGCTGGAAAGCCGACGGCGTATCGTCCCATAGCCATCCGCTGCCCCAGTAGAGGGAATCCTTCATCGACACATCCCCATAGACCGTGCCCTGCACCACCGAGAAAGGGAAATGTGCCACAGCCGCCACCAGCGAATCCATCGCCTCATCGTCAAACTCCGGATCCATGCCGCCCACCACATAGAGGTCGCCCTTCAGCGTGTCGCGCTCAATGCGGCCACGATACCACACTTCCGTACGGAAAGGCGCGTCGGCCTCGGACTGCGACAAGGCCGTAATGGCCGTCAGCACCTTCATCGTAGAAGCGGGACGCGACAGACGGTCGGCATGATGCTCGTACAATGTACGCCCCTCTGTCAAGTCAAAAACGGAGATGCCGACCACGGAACCTGCCGGCAGTTCGTTCGCCACCAAGGTATCGAGACGGGCAGCCAACAGCGAATCCGCCGACTGCGCACACACCGGCTGTGCCCATAAAGAGAGTAAGACACAACAGATAAGGAATAAGACATTCACCGCGTTTACAAGTTTAGGCTCTTTCATCATATCTCCCGGAATATCTCTCCCACCGTGGGATGTGGAAAGACGATGCGCTTCCACTCCTCCCGTGTCAATCCCAGTTCCACGGCCATACCTGCCAACGTAATAATCTCCGATGCCGGATTCCCTAAAACGTGAGCACCCAGCACACGGTCGTCTGCCGACAGCAAGACCTTGCACACACCGTTCACCCCTTCGTTCTCTGCCACGAACCGACCGGAATAAGCCATCGGAAGTTTCACAACCTGATACTCCACACCGCGGGCTTGCAACACTTCTTCCGTCGCTCCCACTCCGGCTATTTCGGGATTGGTATAAACAACGCCGGGGATGGCACGATAACTCATGCGGTCCTCCTTACCTAATATAGTATGTACTGCCACTTCCGCCTCGCGCACAGCCGTATGAGCCAACAGAGAGAAGCCTGTCAAATCGCCACAAGCATAGACCGTAGGGAGCGATGTCCGCATACATTCATCCACGGCGATGTGTCCGCGCTCCGTGCGACGCAACGGCAAGTTCTCCAATCCGAAACCCGTCACTACGGGGCGGCGTCCCACGCTGAGCAACAGTCGTTCGGCTTCCACCACTGCCGGCGCATCTGCCTGCTTGCTTTCCAACTGCACACGAACGCCTGCCGCATCGTCACCCGCAGAGACTCCGGTCACCTTGGTACCGACCAGAAAGCGTACACCCCGCTTGGCATACTCCGCCCGCAACAGTGCAGACAGTTCGCGGTCCATACCGCCCAATATTTCGTCCGTCATCTCCACTACCGTCACTTCCGTGCCCAGGCTGTTGAAGAACGATGCGAATTCCATGCCGATAACTCCGCCGCCGATAATTGCCAGCGAACGGGGCAATTCCTTCGCATCCAACGCCTCGCGATGCGTCCAGTACGGCACTTCCGCCAATCCCGGAATAGGCGGTATGACGGTCTCCGAACCGGTGCACAGCAACAGGTTCTCACATTCGTACACCTCGTCATTGCAACGCACGTGGTGTTCATCTTCCACT